>JADJWI010000008.1:687500-1037164 GCA_016716435.1 Acidobacteriota bacterium
TTTGCCCGTTATCCGGCCGGTATCGGCAATTATTTGCAGCTTCCCGATGATATTGATGGCCGGATCGTTGAGCTTGCCGCAGAGGTCACCGAGGGAGCGACCAACAGATACGACGCAGCCCGAATGATCGAGGGCTATCTTCAGACCGAGTTTGGCTACACGCTTGAAATGAAAGCCGGCGGCGATAATCCACTTGCCGATTTCTTATTTAATGTCCGCGAAGGGCATTGCGAATATTTTGCGACGGCGATGGCCGTTATGCTCAGAACACAAGGTATCGCTACGCGGGTGGTAAATGGTTTCCAGCGGGGAGAATATAACGAGACCGCGGATGTTTTCGTCGTTCGCCAGCGGGACGCACATTCCTGGGTCGAGGTCTATTTTCCGGGCGAAGATGTTTGGGTGTCCTTTGACCCAACGCCGGCCGCGGGACAAACTGGAGAAGCTGCCGCCGGCGGTTTTACCCAGAGCATGCGAAAGTACTTCGAGGCCCTCGAAATGCTTTGGATACAGTATTTCGTTGCTTTCGACAGCCAGGAACAGCGATCGCTCTTCGCCTCCGCCCGAAAGAATATCTCGGAAGCGAATCAGGCGGCGAACTCGTGGCTTACATCGGCCTATACCGCACTGCAGGAATGGTGGCGGAACTTCCGTGGTGACTCGGGCCTTGCTGGGACTGCATATGCGATAGGCGTCGGTGCCGGTGTTCTTTTATCTACCGCCATGACGGTTTATTTCGTGATATTTCTCTTCCGTCGGCTCCGCAAGTCACGTTTTTGGTCACGGTTCTCGTCGAGGCTCAGGCGAGAGAAGCAGGGCGACATGGTCGAGTTTTATGCTCGGATGCAGCGAATTTTGGCTGAAAAGGGAATGATCCGAGCCCAAGACCAGACGCCGCTGGAATTTGCTTATGCGCTCGGGGACCCGGATGTGAAAAATATCACTGAGGCGTATAACCGAGCTCGGTATGGCTCGGCCGAGCTTACATCCGACGAGAATGCAGCGGTCGAGGATTCGATCGCACGGCTGGAGGCCGAGAGGAGTTTTCCGCCAACAAGTAAGTGATCATAGGTCTCGAAGGCGGCTTATATGTCGTCGTTTGCAGATAACGCAGGGCATCACATATCTGCGTTCTCATCCCGAAAATAGTAAAGTAGAAGTAATGAAAAAGGTCGGATTTGTCAGTCTCGGGTGCCCGAAGAACCTCGTTGATAGCGAGGTGATGATGGGCACGCTCCAGCAAGCTGGCTGGGAAATAACGAATAATGCCGAGGAGGCAGACACGGTCGTCGTCAACACCTGCGGGTTTATCGAATCCGCCAAGCAGGAATCGATAGACGCCATTCTCGAGGCGACGAGTTTGAAAGCGAACGGTAAGGCGAAACGGGTTGTAGTTGCGGGCTGTCTTGTCGAGCGGTATCGCGATGACCTGATGAAAGAGCTCCCGGAAGTCGATGCGTTCATCGGAACAAATGAAGTCACCCGCATACTTGAGGCCGCTGATGAAAGGATGAATTTCCGCGAGCTGCCGCTGCTTCCTATCGGCAATAAAACAGCGACGTATCTTTATGATTTCGATACGCCCCGTTTCCGGGCGACCGAGTCGCATACGGCATTCATAAAGATCGCCGAGGGCTGCGACCGGCCGTGTGCATTTTGTTCGATACCGGGAATGCGGGGTTCATTTCGTTCACGGCGTTTTGGCTCGATCATCGAAGAGGCTCGCGGTCTTGCAAAACAAGGAGTTAAGGAAGTAGTCTTGATCGCACAGGATTCATCTCGTTATGGCGAAGATCTGGGCGAGGTTGATGCCTTGGCGGCTCTGATCCGAGCTCTTGGCGAGATCGATGAACTTGAATGGGTCCGCGTGATGTATGCATACCCTACCCATATTTCCGATGCATTTCTCGCCGCGATCGCCGAAACGCCGAAGGCGGTCAAGTATCTCGATATGCCGCTCCAGCATGCCTCCCGCAATGTGTTAAAGCTTATGAAACGCGGCGGGACTCGGGCCTCGCTTGAGAAACTTATTACCCGGGTTCGCGAGAAGGTTCCCGGCATCGCGATCCGGACCACGTTCATTACCGGCTTTCCCGGCGAGACCGACGAAGATTTTGACGAGTTGATGGAGTTTGTCCGCACGTGCCGTTTTGATAACGTCGGCGTGTTTACTTATTCCGATGAAGAGGGAACGCCCGCGTATGACCTGACGAACAAGGTGGACCCAAAAGTCGCGGTCCGCCGCCGGAATCTGCTGATGAAAGAGCAGGCAAAGATCAGCAAGGCCATGAACAAGGCAAAGATCGGCAGGACATTTCCCGTTATCTTCGAGGGCCTCTCGCAGGAATCAGACCTTCTTTTCCAGGGCCGGCTCGAGGGCCAGACACAGGAGATCGACGGCTACATTCTCATCAACGACATGCCCGAAGGTTTTGAGCCGAAGATAGGCAATATCTACAACGTAAAGATCACCGAAGCCCACGCCTACGACCTCATCGGCGAGATCGTATCTCTAAAATAGATTCGAAAGACCTTATCGCGGAACTCCGTATAGTCCGTAGATCTCATTCTCCAGTGTACTCAGGAATCTGTTCGCTCTTTCTTCGATCGAGTCCGAAATAGCTGCCGCCGGGCAATTGGAATATGAGCTCCAGCTTCCGCCGCCGGCTGCAATGACCTCTTCAACAAATGCCACGCAGTTATTCGGAAGAACTCCCCACGTCCATGTCCGCGACATCAGCCCTTCCAGATAGTTCATCGCCCCGTTCGGATCCGGGAGGCTCAGGATACGCCGCCTGATCTCCGATTTTCCGTTCTCGCGAAGGTACCTTTGAAATCCGGCCGGGGCCATATATTTCGGATAATCACGAAGCTCGGCGACATGAAAATAATTCATGTTCCCGCCGACGCCGGTCCCTATCAGAAGGTGGCCGCAAACATTTGGCCCGCTGCCGCTGACCGCTACGACCGCGACCCGCGAGCAATCCATATCGACCGTCCCGCACGAATCCAAAAACTCTCCATCGTATGCCATTGTCCTTTCTCCAGGTCTGTATTGCCCCGGGCGGGGCTCCAATATCTTACACCTGACGCCTCGGAATTTACAGTTTTGCCGCCCGGTGGAAACAATTTACGCCGAAACTGAGTATAATCCCAATAAAGTTCCCGGCCCGCGTGGCCATATCCTAAAAAAACACGACCGGCACCTCATCGGAGCTTTCCGCTTGTTCCGTTTTGCCCGCCGGAACCGAAAATACGCTATGAAAAAACTTCGCACACTTGTCTCGTCTTTCCTTGCGGTCAGCATTTTGTTTTCCTCGGTGGCATTTGCCCAAGCGCCGGACATAAATGCCCGCATCCGCGAGGAAGGAACAAAGAATTCACAGGTCGTAAAGCTTGTCCAAACTCTTACCGATGTTTACGGGCCGCGGCTTACGGGTTCGCCCAAGCTGAAAGCTTCCGGCGAATGGGCAATTCGGCAAATGGCCGAGTGGGGAATGAAAAATGGTGCTCTTGAGCCCTGGGAATTTGGTTTCCCGGGTTGGGAGAACGAAAGAGCTTCCGGCCACATGCTTAGCCCGGTTGCGAGCCCGTTGGTCTTTGAAGTTTTGGCGTGGACCCCAAGCACCAACGGCGTTGCCAAAGGTAAAGCCGTGCAGATGGTCCTCCCGCAGCGACCGACTCAGGCCGAGCTTGATACATATTTCGCCTCGATGCGGGAAAAGGTCCGCGGAGCGATAGTAATGTATGGCGAGCCTCAAAATGTTCCGGTGAATCTCAATCCGCCGCCGAAGCGCATCCCGGATGAACTTATCAAGCCGAGATTTGATCCTGAAGCTCAGCGGCAGCCCGGCCCGCAACGCCCGCCGCAGATCGACAGGGAAGCAAAGCCCGGCGAGCTCAACGGGGCACAGATCTCGCAGGCGGTAAATAAGTTCCTGATGGAAAGCGGCGTTCTTGTGCGTGTAAATGACGCCGGCCGCGAGCACGGACAGATCCGTGCGTTCTCGCCCTTCCGCGGTGAGTACGATCCGGCAAAAACTCTTCCCACGGTCGTAATGCGCAATGAGGATTTCGGCCGGATAGTTCGCCTGATGAAAGGCGGAAAGAGCGTAGAGCTTGAATTCGACATCAAAAACAGCATCTATCCGGAAGGGAAGACGGCATACAACGTGGTCTCGGAAATTCCGGGCACCGATAAGGCCGATGAGGTCGTAATGCTCGGCGGCCACCTTGATTCCTGGCATGCGGCGACCGGTGCGACAGATAATGCCACCGGCTGCGCGATCATGATGGAAGCGGCAAGGATATTGACGGCTTTGGGTGTAAAACCGCGGCGGACAATTCGGGTCGCACTCTGGAGCGGCGAGGAACAGGGCTTGTTAGGCTCTCAGGCGTATGTGGCCAAACATTTTGGCACGGCGGAATCGCCCAAACCGGCCTGGTTCAAGTTCAACGGCTACATAAATCATGATTCGGGAACGGGACGTATCCGCGGGCTTACGGTTTTTGGCCCGCCGTCGGCAGCGGATGAACTCCGCCGCGTCGGAGCCCCTTTTGCAGATATGAATCTCATCGGTGCGATCGCGACAATGAGCCGGAACACCGGCGGAACGGATCACACTTCGTTCAATGCAGCCGGGCTGCCGGGAATCGGAACCGCACTCGACCCGATCGAATACGGGACGCATACCTGGCACACGAACCTCGATACCTTTGAGCGGATCATCCCCGAGGACCTGCAGCAAAGCGCGATAGTCGCCGCCGCGATCGTTTACCACCTCGCGATGGCCGACGAAATGCTCCCAAGGTTCCCGGCCGATAAAATGCCGCCCGCACCGAGAAGGTAATTAGCCACAGAGAGCACAGAGGTTTGTGAGGCGTTGATCGAGTTCAACTATTGAATCGTTTGGTCACCGAGCCGAAATTTCACAAAAATCTCTGTGCTCTCTGTGTCCTCTGCGTTTGAAATAATTCCGTGGCTCGGTGTCTGTGCTTTCTGTGTCTTGGTCTGTGGTTTCTGTGTTCCTTTCCGTGCATTCTGTGGTCGAAGAAAGACCATAAACACAGAACACACAGATAAGGAACACAGAATGCTCAGACGGTTTCTTCTTTCTGTGCTTTCTGTGTCTTGGTCTGCGCATTCTGTGGTTTGCGGTTTTCTTAGAACACAGAATACACAGAACGGGAACACAGAATTCACAGACGGGGAATTGAAAGTAAGCCGTTCCCGAAATGAGCGGAAATGTTTCCGGATGATCCGGAAAAACCAACGGGCTTGCCGGGAACGTTTATGTTTGAGTTGAAAGACCTGACTATTCTGCCGGCAATTGTTATTTGTTAGTTGGAAAACGTTACAAAAATGCGGTGAGTTTTGCCGTCGGAGATGTGGAATGTTCCATCTCTTTCGGCAGGTTTTCCGGTTAGAAAAAAAGTCTTGTTAGGCGGGTTGGGGATTGTTTAGAATCATAAATGGCTTTGTGCCGAGGGCTTTCCTAAGGCTCGGAGCCACTTGGCCAGTCAAAACTCCTGTTTTTAGAACCACCTTTCCCGGGCATTCGGTTCTTTAACCCAAAACTCATAACGATGGCAAGAAAATTTTGGTGGCCACGCCGCCTTTCTAAGCAGCAGATGCTTGTCCTAAATTTCCGGTCAAAGATCGCGGGCCACGCGGCTGTTCTCGGGCTTTCGCCGGCGGAAACCGCGGCGGCCGTCGCTCTTTGCGACACGATGCTGACCGCTTACGCGCCACCGAACAGTGCAAATTAACGATGCAGGCGATGACGACGTGGCGGGACGAAGTTCTTTTCGGCAAGCAAACGGGTGCAGTCGCTCCGGCGGCTCCGCTGTTTCCCGCACCTCCGGCCGGAAGCCTGACAATCGGTGCCGTCGATCAATTTATCGAACTCCGCAACCGGATAGTCGCCGCTCCGGGTTTTAATGAATCGATCGGCTTCGACCTCGGACTTCTCGGCCCCGAACACCGGCCGAAAGATGAAGCGGAAGTTTTCCCCGAGCTCAAATTCAAGGTCACGAACGGCGGGACCATAAATGTCACCGGCAGCCTTCAGGGCACGGACGCCGTAAGGATAGAAAAGAAGGCCGGCGACGGCGAATTCACGACCGCGGCCTTTCTCACGATAACACCCGGCGATTTCCAGCTAACAACGACCACGCCCGGAGCCGTAGAACGCGTCGCCCTCCGTGCGATCTTTATCCGCAAGAATAAAGATTACGGAAACTTCTCGCCGACCTATAATGTCGTGGTCGATTCGGCGGTCTGATCAAAACATTTAGCAACTAATTCACGCCTCGATCCGGCTTGGGCAGATGTCGGCGAGTGTGCAGATGCCGCAGAGCGGTTTTCGGGCGTTGCAAACTTGGCGGCCGTGGTAAATAAGCCAATGCGGGAACATCACCCAATGTTTCTTGGGGACAAGTTCCGCGAGATCGGCCTCGATCTTTTCGGGCGTCTTTGCATCGGTCAGCCCGAGCCGCTGAGAAAGCCGCGATACGTGTGTATCAACGACCACACCCGACGCGATCCCAAAAGCATTTCCTAAAACAACGTTCGCAGTCTTGCGGGCAACACCGCCGAGCGTCAAAAGGTCTTCCATCGTCTGCGGAACCTCGCCGCCATACGTCTCCAAAAGCCTTTCACACGCCGCTTTTATATTCTTCGCCTTGTTGCGGAAAAATCCGGTCGAGTGGATCTCTTTTTCGAGCTCCGATTGGGAAAGCTCGACGAAATGTTTCGGTGTCGGGTACTTCCGGAAAAGCTCGGCGGTGACGATATTTACGCGCTCGTCCGTGCATTGTGCCGACAGGATCGTGGCGATCAAAAGCTCAAAGGCATTTGTATGGTTAAGCGCGCAATGCGCGTCCGGATAGGCCTTTTTAAGTTGTTTTATAACCTCTTTTGTCTGTGCAGCTCGGTCGGGGATCATTCCTGCAAGATTAAAGTCCGCCCGGCAACAATGCAAATCAAGAGGAACTTCGGTAAGATTTGGTTTTTAACGCAGAGACGCTGAGACGCAAGGGTTTTTAAGTTTTTCACCGCAGAGACGGAGGAAGGTTTTTGGGTTTTTGCAAGGCGGCAAGTTATGCGGGCAGCGTTCAGGGAATTTGCCCCCGAATATTCTCATCATCTCTGTGTCCTCTGTGGCAATAAATATAATGAAGGTTCCTTTACTTGATCTTAGTGAACAGAATGCAAAGCTTCGGCCGGAGATAGAGGCGGCTTTGGGGCGGGTGTTGGATACCAATGCATTCATCCTCGGCGGTGAGGTCGCGGAACTCGAATGTGAGCTTGCCGGTTATTGCGGGACGAGATACGCCATCGGATGCGCTTCGGGCAGCGACGCTTTGCTTCTGGCGATGATGGCCTTTGATATCGGTCCGGGCGACGAGGTTATTACTACGCCGTACAGCTTTTTTGCGACCGTAAGTGCGATCACCCGGCTCGGTGCGACTCCCGTTTTTGTCGATATCGAACCCGACACTTACAATATCGACGTCGCACAGATCGAGGCGAAGATCACCGAACGCACGAAGGCCATCCAGCCCGTCCATCTCTTCGGACAGTGCGCGGATATGCAGGCGCTGAACGCTATCTCGGAGAAACACGGCATACCTCTTATCGAGGACGCAGCACAGGCGATCGGGGCTGAGGAAAATGGAGTTCGGGCCGGGAATATGTCCGCCGTCGGCTGCTTTTCCTTTTATCCATCGAAAAATCTCGGCGGCATGGGCGATGGCGGATTTATGACCGCCAACGATGACGAGATTGCCGAGAAGTTAAAAGCACTTCGCGTTCATGGTTCAAAGGAACGGTATTTTCATAAATGGGTCGGGCTGAATTCAAGGCTTGATGGCTTTCAGGGAGCGGTTCTTAGAGTGAAACTTCCGCATCTTGACGAGTGGTCGGATAAGCGTAAAGCAAATGCCGAAAGATACGGCGAGCTTTTTTCCGCCGCGGGGCTCTCGGGCGAAATAACTCTGCCATATGAACGCCCGAACGTCCGCCATATTTATAATCAATACGTTGTAAGGGTTCCCGCGGGCCGCGATGAGCTTCGCGCATTTCTTGCGGAGAAAGGCATCGGCACCGATATCTATTATCCGGTCCCGCTGCATCTTCAGGAGTGCTTTGAATTTGTCGGCTACAAGGCGGGCGATCTTCCCGAGGCCGAGCGGGCGGCCCGCGAGACGCTGGCATTGCCAATTTATCCCTGAATTAAAGCCGGAACAGCAGGAATATGTTGTTGCCGCGATCGCGGAATTCTTCGCCGGCCGCTCGGCGTCTGCTTAAGAGTTAAATGTCCCGGATCGACACGACAGACACAAAGGTAAAGATAGCGATCGGCGTCCTGCTTGCGGCGACGCTCGCTTTCGCGTGGTTCGGGGTGAGGTGGCAGATCGGGAATATGTTTGCCGAGCTTACATCTCCGGCCCAACCGAATTCAGATGCTATTGCACGCTACGCGGTCTCGCTCGCACCCGGCGATCCGCTCGCCGCGTGGCTTGCGGCAAGCAAAGAGCGGGAGAATTTTTCGGCCGAGAGCATCGAGAACTCGGTCCGGCTGTTTGAAGATACCGTCCGGCTCTCGCCATATGATTTTCGGTGGTGGATAGAGCTCGGCCGTGCCTACGAACAGGCCGAACGGTTTGAAGAAGCCGAAAATGCGATCAAGCGTTCGATAGAATTGGCTCCGGAATACACATTCCCGCGTTGGCAATACGGAAATTTCCTTCTCCGCCGCGGCCGCAGAGACGAGGCATTCGCCGAACTCAACAAGGCAGCACAAAAAAGCAGCGTTTACCGCGAACAGGTCTTCTCGCTGGCTTGGGATTACTTCGGAAAAGATGCCGCCGAGGTCGAAAAGATCGCCGGAGACGCCCCGGATGTAAGGGCCAGCCTCGCGCTCTTTTTCGCCGCCCGCGGAGCCTCGGCCGACGCCCTCAGAAATTGGAACCTGCTCACCCCGGAACAAAAAGCAGCAAGCGACACTCTGCCCCGCACCATAGCGATGGGACTTTTCAGCCGGCGGGCGTTTCGTGAGGCGGCGGAATTTGCCCGGGACTCCGGGATCGACCCCGAAGCACGCGCCGAGCAGATGACGAACGCCGGATTTGAGAATTTCATCGGTGCGGCGGAGGATACGCTCTTCGGCTGGCGTGTCCAACGCGGAGAACCTCGGGTGGACATGACGCCGGATTCCGCCGTCAAGCGAGAAGGAACCCGGAGCTTCCGCCTGACCTTTAAAGGCTTCGATAAGCCTGAATTTTACAACATCGTTCAGGTCGTGCCGGTCGTTCCCGGCGTTTCTTATCGCCTGACCTATTGGGTGCGAACGGAAAACTTCCGCTCGGGCGGCCCGCCTTTTATCCAGGTCGCCAATGCGAGCGATGACACGTTAATAATCAATGGCGAGACCTTTCCCGAAGGAACTGCCGACTGGCAGCAGCGGACACTGGACTTTACCGCTCCCGAGAACTGCGAAGGTGTTTATGTGAGAACGGCGAGGATAACCTGCGGGCCGGAATGTCCGATCGTCGGCACAGCCTGGCTTGATGACTTTGCGATAGTGAAAAGATAGCCGCCGGAAAGACTTTAATGAGGTCCACACTTGCACAAAAAACGGCATTCGCCCTCCTGCTCGGACTCGCGGGCTTTGTCACGCTGGCATATGGCGGTGTTCATCAGCCGATAATCTCAGTTTACTATGTGGCGATCGCCCTGGCAGTTATGCTCGTCGGCGTGGACGCTTTCCGCTCGGGATCGATCGCCGTGGATAAGAGCTACGTCTCGGTCGCCATTCTGGCGGCTGCGGTTTACGGGCTTGTTCAAGTTATCCCTTTCGGAGAAGCTGCGGCCACGGCCGGGCTCACAGGAATCCCGGCGACGATCTCGCTCGATCCTTTTGCAACGAAACAATCCGCCATTGGCTTCTTCGCACTCTTTCTTTTGCTCACGGCCTTTGTCGCGGTCCTCAATAAGAATAAACGGATACACAAGGTCGTCGCTGTGTTAACGATCTTCGGTTTTGCGTACGCATTTTTTGCGATACTGCAATCTTTTTTGAGTCCCGGAAAGATCTACGGAATTTATGAGGTCAACGCTCAGACCTCTTTCGGCTCGTTCGTAAATCGCCACAACTTTGCGGCATTTATGGAGATGGCGATCGCACTTCCGCTCGGGCTTCTTTTTGCCGGGGCGGTCGAGCGGGACAAAAAGCTGCTTTACATTACGGCCGTGACGCTGATGGGCGTTGCGTTGCTGCTCAGCGGTTCCCGCGGCGGCTTGGTCGCCTTTCTGGCACAGCTTGTTTTTCTTGCTTTGGTTACGCTCGGAAAAGGCGGCGGCAAAAAACTCGCTCTTCGTATTGCACTGGTGCTTCTGCTATTTGGGGCGATCGTTGGCGGGTCGATATTTGTCGGCGGTGAAAGCTCGCTGACGCGGATAGCCGACACGGCCACGTCGGACAACATCACAAGCGACCGCACGCATATCTGGGGCGTTACCTTAAAGATGATCGCGGCGAATATGCCGTTCGGAGCGGGACTCGGAGCCTACGGAGTTGCATATACGCCGCACGATTCGCTTACCGGGCTCGAACGTGTCGAACAGGCGCACAATGATTATCTTCAGGTTCTCTCGGACGCCGGCCTGCCTGGTTTGATCATCGGCGGGGCGTTTCTTTTCTTTATCTACAGATTGGCGAAAGCGGGTATGGCGACGGGGAATCAGTGGCGGCGGGCAGTTGCAATCGGCGCCGTCTCAGGCATCTTTGCCATACTTGTCCACAGCATTTTCGACTTCGTACTTCACATCACCGCGATCTCGGTTACATTCGTAATGCTGATCGCGGTTCTGATCGCTGCGAGAGAGAGTTATGATGACGACTTTCCGGACGATCCCGATATTAAACACCGGCCGCGTTCACGCAGTTCGAAGGGAAAGATCGCGAGATTTAGGAAGTAGTTAAGCTTCGGCGGTTTGTTCGCGGCTGCGGCGTCTTAAAAGAGAGAAGACATACCAGACAACGCCGTGGCCGACGTAGATCGCTGAAACGATCAGCAGTACATATTCCGAATAAAGCCAGATAAGCATTCCGACCGCGGCAATGAGAAGCACGAGGTAAAGATTTCGCCTGCCAGTCCCGGCCGACTTAAAACTTGTGTATCGCAGAGTGCTGACCATCAAAACTCCAAGCACGGCAAGAAGCACCATCATCAGCATTGCGTAGAAGCGGGCATGTCCTTCGCCGTAGGTGTTGAGCGGCATCGGGGCAAAGTGGACTATCGAGGCCATCAGCCCGGCGGCAGGCGGGATCGGCAGCCCGACGAAATTCTTTTTATCAAGCTTTGGAGTTCCTTCGATAAGCACACGCGGCCGCGTAGCTTGCAGATTGAACCTCGCAAGCCTAAAGGCACCGCACATCAAATACATAAAGAGAAGAAAGATCGCGAAGCCGTGCTCTGAAGATTTTTCGCTAAAAGCCGTAGCAAATCCCCAGCTATAAACAAGTGCGATCGGAGCGATGCCAAAGGTTAGAACATCTGCGAGGGAATCAAATTGGACGCCGAGCTCGGTCGCGGTCTTTGTCGCCCGGGCGACGCGGCCATCGAGAGTGTCAAAGAGAATTGCAAGCCCGATCGCGATGGCAGCGTAATTGAAATAGCTCGCCGCGGCCGCCGGATTTTCAAAAGCAAGATGAAATCCGCGGATCGACCAGATGACCGCAAAAAAGCCCATGGCAATATTCGCCGCCGTAAATGCGGTCGGCAGGACGTAAAGCCCTTTTTTTATGCCTTTATGGCCCGGATGCTCTTCGGTTTCCATCTGGTCTATTTGATCCTTGCGATCACCGTTTCACCGCCGACGACGCGGTCGCCGATCTTTACCTGAAGCTCGACGATGTTTGGCATCAAGATATCCGTACGCGAACTAAACTTGATCAAGCCAAAACGCTGGCCTTTCTCAAGGGTGTCTCCGACGCCATTCCAGCAAACTATCCGTCGGGCAACGAGCCCGGCGATCTGCGTACAAACGACGGTGATCTTTTCGCCGCGAATGGTCAGCGAATTCCGTTCATTAAAAAGGCTCGATTCGTTGCTCGTCGCCGGGCCCTTCTTGCCCTTGATATATTCTGCTTTTTCGATAACACCGGCGATCGGCGAGCGATTGATATGAACATCGATCGGCGAAAGAAAGACACTAACAAGCGTGCCTTTCTCGCTGACATCGATGCGGGTCACCTTGCCGTCCGCTGCCGAGACAATGATGTCGTCGCCTTCGGGAATCACCCGATGCGGGTCGCGGAAAAAATACGCCATAAAGGCCGCGAGCGCCGCAAATGCGAAAGCCACCGGCCAAAGCTGCAGGTAACCGGCTATCAGCGCAAGCAGAGCCGGAATGAGTACAAACGGAAATCCTTCTTTTGCCACAGGAAGATCAAATGCAGGTCGTAGCTTTCCACGGCCCGCCTAACGCATCAAGCGAAAGTAAGTAAAGAGTTTAGCTGATAAGAATCGGTTTTGCGAACACGAAAAAGCCCGCCGTCATCGGACAAGCGGGCGTAAAGGAGGATCAAATGAAGAACGGTCATCTAACGGGATTGTCCTTTGCGTAGCTGTAAGCACACCAGGCAGCGATAATATGAACTATCCAGCCGAGAGTACCTGCGGAACCTATCCACGAAAAGCCGGACACAATAAGCCAAATGAAACCAATGATCAAACGGCCATTGTAGATCTGCCCAAAGCCCGGAATAAGGAAACTCAGAATACCAGCTAATAACGGATTTCTCATCGTGAATCTCGCCTCCATTAGCTTATACGCCCCGGCACGCCAGATGGTTCCGAACATTTGTTAGTGCGGTTGCGAAAAAAAACTAAGAAGGAAACGGATCAGGAAAAAGAGCCCAACACCGCCAAATACCGAGAGGGAAACGAATGGCCGCTTTCCGCCGTGGTGATTCACTTCGGGGATAAGGTCGCTTGCCGCGACATAAAGCGTTACGCCGGCCGCGATCGGCAGGGCATACATCACCGCATTCTCAAATCTCGCCCCGATAAGATAAAAGCCGATAACGCCGAGCAACGTCGCCGACCCAATTAGCCCGGTGGCAAAGATCACCTCGCGAAAGCCGCGGCCGGATGCGAGCACCATCGAACCGATCGTGAAACCTTCGGGAAGTTTGTGCATAAAGACCGCGAGGAAGACCAGAAATCCCACTTGCGGATCGATCTGTGCGGCAGCGGCGATGGAAACACCGTCGAAGAACGTGTGGATCAGCAGGCCGCCGATCCCGGCATACGCAGACCGGACTGAAAGGATCGTGTCAGTATGAACTTCCTCGCCGAGGTGAAAATGCGGAGCGATGGTGTGTTCAAAAAACTGTGTTGCAAGATATCCGGCCGTCACTAGTAGAAAAGGTACTGTGTAACGTTCGGCTCCGCCCGTCGCATCGCGCGACCAGAGTTCTAGAGCTCGCGGAAAGATCTCGAGCAGGGTCACGGCCAGCATAAACCCGGCGCCAAAGGCTAGCAGATAATTAAGATAGCGCTTGTAGGTAGTGTGAAGCCGCGAGGGGAATAGAAGCAGGCCGCCGACCACATTGCCGAGTCCGGCAAGTGTCCCAAAAACGATCAACTGTAAGAAGAGGTACGACATACACTCGCAAGCCGAATAGGAGACTCTACCGCAAAAATCGAGCTATGTGAACTGAATAGATGGACCGCGGAAGGCAATATCAGAAATTCTTAAGCAGTTGATTAAATTTTATGCAGAAAACTCTTGACATTGCATAAGAGTTCGGACTAAGATAACTGAGTCTAAAGGGGCAAAAGACCAAGGGGAAGTTCAAAATGACCAAATTATCGACCCACATGAGTTTAAGCAGTTGGCGCATTTTGACTGGACTTTCCCAAATAACACTCTTTGGACACAGGCATCGGCGGAATGCAGGCCGCTAGGTGTCGTTTCAACGGTAACTTTTTCCTTAAGTATTAACGAATCAAAACAAGACTGGCGCTATTCGCGACAGCGGGGTAGATGTGTCTTCGGGCGGAGCAGCCTCGACAATGGAACAGCTTGATGCAGCTTCCAGACACCGATCGGTGTTGCTTGATGAATCACTCGGGTTCTTTGACTTTGCGACTTCAGAGATCATCGTCGATGCGACGCTCGGAATGGGCGGGCACACCGAAGAGATGCTCGAACGCTCCGAAAGCCTTCGTGTAATAGGGCTTGACCAGGATGCGGCGGCACTCAAACTGGCTACGGAACGCCTGGCGAGATTCGGAAACAGATTCACGGCAATTCATACGAATTTTGCCGATATCCGCTCCGCACTCGCAGATGCTGGGATAGAAGCAGTCGACGGTGTGCTTGCGGATCTCGGGCTTTCATCTTTCCAGATCGATTCGCCGGAGCGAGGCTTCAGTTTTCGATTTGATGCCCCGCTCGATATGCGGATGGACCCGGATTCGGGCTATCAAACGGCGGCCGAACTTCTGGAAGAACTGGAAGAGGTGGAGATCGCGAACGTGATCTACCGGTTTGGCGAAGAGCGGGCGTCAAGGAAAATAGCCCGCCGGATCGTCAAACGCCGCGAACAAGGTCGTCCGGTGAAGACCACAACGGAACTCGCTGATCTTGTCGCCTCGGTGCTTGGACGAAAGCACGGCGAGCGGATCCATCCGGCAACGCGGACGTTTCAGGCACTTCGGATAGCAGTAAATCGCGAGACCGAGATCCTTGAAGGCTTTATTGACGATGCGGCCGATGTGCTAAAGCCGGGCGGAGTGATCGCGATGATCGCGTTTCATTCGCTGGAGGACCGGATCGTAAAGAACGAATTTAGGCGGCTTTCAGGGAAATGCAGTTGCCCGCCGCGAATGCCGGTTTGCCAGTGCCGGGCGGTAAAAAAGCTGGAGATATTAACCAAGAAGCCGATCGAGCCAACGCCCGCCGAGGCCGACGCAAACCAAAGAGCACGAAGCGCAAAACTTAGAGCCGCAAGAAGGCTCGCCGAACAGGAAGCAAGGTGACTTATGAGAAAGCGAACTCCAACCATAAACAGAAAAAAGAGAACAAACGGCCGGGGCGGCAGATGGAAATATGTGTTCATCACGGTGTTTTGCGCGGTTCTCGTGATGGCGGGCTTCTTTCTGGTCGCGGTTCAGCACTTTGCGACGGTCGAGCTTGGCATAAAGAATTCTGAACTTCGGTCAAAGGTCGAAGAGCTTGAGGCCGAAAAGCGTCGGCTGCTTCTCGCCCGCGAGACCACGCTTTCACCCGCAGAGATCGCCCGGACCGCTCGTCGACTCGGATTCGTTCAGCGTGAACTGGCTGAGCCTACGATCGAGATCGCGGCGACGACCGCGTCAGCAAAGCCGGAGACACTGGCAACAAATAAGCCAGTCGAGACAGCAGTCGAGCGGATAGTATATTCAAAACCCGCAGCTGAAAATCCGAAGGCCGGGGAACGCGAGCGAAAAGCAGTGACCGCCCCGAAAGCAGAATCGAAACCGCGGATTGTGGTTGCCGCTGTAGAGAAAAAGCCGGTCGACGTATTAGCGGCGAAGTCCGAAGGCAGGCCGCGGCGGGTATCAGAATCTTCGACAAAGAGTACACTGGCCACAGCGGCAAGACTTAAATAGAGCGAGCAAATGCCAAAACGGAATCTCAACGCCAAGAAAAAGAAAACGGCCGCCGAGCTGAGACAGACCGCGTTTATCCGATTCATGATCGTGATCGCGGTCTTTGTCGTCTGGTTTGGCGGGGTTGGGGCTCGGCTGGTTTACCTACAAATCACTCAGCACGAGCCCCTAAGATCAAAGGCGGTCAGCCAACGGCGCGATGTTCAAAAGAGTCGCATGCCTCGCGGGACGATCTACGACCGGAACGGGCGTGCCCTTGCGATAAGTGTTTCCGTCAAAACGCTTTACGCTGATGCGACCGCGATCACCGACATCGGCAAAGCTGCCGATGACATCGCGAAGGCACTAAAGACAAAGCCGGCCGAGCTTCGAAAGACGCTCGAAGAGGCCAAAGAGCTTGGCAGGAAAGCCGTGCCGATCGCAAAAGGGCTAGATGCGACCGAGGTCGAAGCGATCGAAAGGGCACTCGATACGCCGAATATGCGAAAGGCGGGAACGCCGAAGTACGAAGGCCTTTTCTGGCGCGATTCACAGAAACGCAGCTATCCGCACGGCCCGCTCGCGGCGCACGTAATAGGTTTCAGTGATGCAGAAGGCGTCGGGCAAGCGGGCATCGAGCAATCGCAGAATGAGGTGCTCTACGGTGCGGTCATCCGCCGCGAGCAAGAGCGCGATCGGCTCGGACGTGTTTACGACGAGGTCGTTACCGAAAAATCACCGCCCGGTGATGTCGTGCTGACCATCGACAATTCGGCTCAGTATTTTGCAGAGACGGCCCTTGCTAACGCCGTTAAAAACGCAAACGCGAAAGCCGGAATGGCCGTCGTGATCGCAAATAAGACCGGCGAAGTGTTGGCACTCGCAAACTATCCGACATTCGATCCCTCAAAGCTCGAATCGATCGGCGAAAACAATCTTCGCAATGCCGCGATACAGAATATGTATACGCCCGGGTCGGTCTTTAAGCTGATCACCTACAGCGCCGCCCGCGAACGCGACCTTGTTCGGCCTGATAACCAGATCGATCTGGGAGCCGGAACGATCGAGATCGGCTCCCGCAGATTTAGCGATTCGGGCCGTTACGGTTCAGTCTCTTATTCGCGGGCAATGGCCGTTTCAAGCAACGTCGGTGCGATCCGGACAGCGATGCGGGTCGGGAAGAAGGACTTCCACCAGAGCATTGTCAATTTTGGCTTTGGAAGCCCAACGGGAATCGAACTACCGGCTGAAACCGCAGGTGTTGTGCGGTCGCCGGAGCGATGGTTTGGCGATTCGCTCGCATCGATGGCGATAGGCTATGAAATTGGGGTGTCTGCTTTGCAAATGGCGACGGCTTTTGCGACGATAGCAAACGACGGCGTCAGAATTCAGCCACATATAATTAAGGAAATCCGAGACCATGACGAAACGATCGTTTCAGCGGCGAATCCGGCAAAAAACCGGGTCGTTTCCGTCGAAACTGCGCGTGACATCAGGGAAATGCTGAAAGAGGTCGTCGTATCAGGCACCGGAAAAAATGCGGCGCTTAGCGTTTATTCCGCAGCGGGCAAAACCGGAACGGCGTGGAAGTTTGACGAAAAGCTGAAGCGGATTAACTCGGCAAAATATATTTCGTCATTCATTGGGATGGCACCGGCGGACAACCCGGAGATCACCATCGCAGTTATCATTGACGAACCGAAGATCGGTGGCAGAGGCGGCGGTGCAGTTGCGGCTCCGGTATTCAAAGAGATCGCTGATAAACTGCTCCCGGCGATGAACATCCCGTCCGGCGGGTCGCCCCAGGTTTTGGGCGACGAAGAAGATGAGCTTATAGCGGAAACGGTCGGCAACGGAGAATCGCTCGACGGAGATGACGCCGACTCCGCCGTCACGAGCACCGAGACGAAGAAGGAGCAGAAGCCGGTACCGAAAAAGGGAGAGCGAGAGAGAATTGCGGCTGCCGCGCCGCCCGGAAAGAAGCCGGATGTGGCACCGAAGCGGCCGGGGACATCCGCGAAAAACAAGAATGAAGCTTCGCGAAGCAATTGAGAAAATGGCGGGCAGGTCGGCCCACCTTGACCCCGCACTGGCCGAAAGCGATGTGACACGTTTCGTGATCGATTCGCGTGAGGCAGGTGCGGGGAGTGTCTTTTTCGCTCTCTCGCAGCCCGAGTATAAGAACAACGGATTCAACGGTGATTTCGCCGATTCGACCGAGTACGTTCCCGCGGCATTATCGGCTGGAGCGGTCGCGGCGGTGGTTAGAGAAGAGCGTTTTGCTGAGTATTCAGAAGCACTTGAAGGGTTCAGCGGACAACTCATCTTTTCGGACGATGTCATCGCATCGCTCCAGTCGCTTGCCCATCAGGTTTATCTCGAATGGAACCGTCCGGTCGTCGCAATCACCGGAAGCGCCGGAAAAACGACCGCGAAAGAGTTGACGGCCCACGTTCTTTCAGCCGCGGGACTTCGCGTACTGCGAAACAAAAAGAATTACAACAATGGACTCGGACATCCGCTAACGGTCCTCGAACTACCGGCCGACAGTTCCTACCAGATGGCGGTGCTTGAGATGGGAATGTCCACGCCGCTTAATGAGATCGAGCGTCTTTGCCGCATCACGCCGCCGGACGTTTCGGTCGTGCTCAATGTGATGCCTGTCCACATCGAGCATCTCGGCACGATCGAAGGGATCGCTGCGGCAAAAGCTGAGATCGTCGAGGGGATGAAGGAAGGCGGCACGGCGGTTTTGAATGCAGATGATGAACGCGTTGCCGCGATGGCGGCCCTTTCGAAGGGGCATGTAATTACCTTTGGCATCGCTAATGAGGCGGATATTCGCGCCGAGGAAATCGAATTCAGCGGCTTTGGGAACACGCAGTTCAAGTTGATAACTCCAGCAGGTGAGGCTCAGGTTGCGTTTCCGCTTAACGGAAAGCATAACGTAATGAACGCACTTGCCGCAGCCGCGGTTGGCCATATCTATGGCATGGGCCCGGCGGATATCGCGGGCGCATTCGCGACCGTTTCCGCTCCCGGACAACGAGGCGAGATCATCGAATACAAGGCCGGTTTCCGCGTCATAAACGATTCTTACAACTCAAATCCGGATGCGCTTGTTTCGATGGCCGAAACGCTTGTTGCGGGAAGCCGTCAGGAGGAGCGAAAGATCGTTGTTGCCGGTGAGATGCTTGAGCTTGGAACCGGCGCGGTCGAGATGCACCGCGATGCCGGGCAACGGATAGGCGCTCTCGGCGTTGATGTTTTGATCGGTGTGCGAGGATTGGCGGAACATATCGTTGCGGGTGCCGAATTGGTAGGCATCAATAACGCAAGGTTCGCGGCTGATTCCGAGGCTGCGGGCGAAATGCTCGCGGAGATGATCACCGCAGGTGATGTAGTACTTGTTAAAGGTTCGCGAGGGGTTAAGACCGAACGGGTCATAGAGAAATTGGACGAGCGATTCGAGCGTAGTTAAACGGGCCGCGAGGTTGATTGGCCGGCGGGCGGTTCGGAGCCGGGACGAGGAGTGCGATGCTCTATCATCTCTTATATCAATGGTTGTTCAGGGAATACGGGGCGGTCAGCGAATCGTATTTTTTCAAAGCGCTCAACGTATTTCAGTATGTGACCTTCCGCACCGCATGGGCGACGATCACGGCTCTGCTCGTGTCGCTTTTCCTCGGCAAATGGGTCATCCGCAAGCTTGAGGCACTCAAGGTCGGGCAGGAGATCCGCGAGGAACTCTCCGCCGAGCACCAGGCCAAAAAGGGCACGCCGACGATGGGCGGAGTGCTGATAATCGGAGCGGTCATTCTCTCGACCCTTCTTTGGGCACGGCTCGATAGCCTTTTCCTTTGGCTGGCTTTAGGTGCGACGACGCTTTTCGGGGTGGTCGGTTTCGCCGACGACTATATAAAGATCGTCAAAAAACGAAGCCTCGGGCTGACGGGAAGGCAAAAGCTTGCCGGGCAGCTTCTCACGGCACTCGGCGTTTGGGGAGTTCTGTATTTTCTGACGAATTATACGTGGAAGCTGAGCGTTCCGTTCTTCCGAGCGACCGTCGAGACGGACATCACAAACATCGGGCCGTGGCTCTATCTGGTGTTTATCGTTTTCGTGCTGCTTGGGTCGTCTAACGCGGTAAACCTGACGGACGGGTTAGATGGGCTGGCGACCAGCGTGACGTTCATCGCGATGGCAGCATTGACTGCTCTTACTTACGTTTCGAGTGACCGGCGTTGGGCTGAATACCTCGATCTCGCCCATATCCCCGCGGCAGGAGAACTGACCGTCTTTTGCGGTGCGATGGTCGGGGCAAGCCTCGGGTTTCTGTGGTATAACGCGCCGCCGGCTGAGGTATTTATGGGCGACGTCGGCTCGCTCGCGATCGGCGGGGCACTTGGAACCGTTGCGATCCTTACGAAGCAGGAGTTTCTGCTGCCCTTCATCGGCGGCATCTTCATCATCGAGGTGCTCTCGGTGATGATCCAAGTCTCGTTCTTTAAATTTACGAAACGGACCGGCGGAGTCGGGAAGCGAATTTTTCTTCAGGCCCCGCTCCATCACCATTTTCAAATGGCCGGATGGAAGGAACCGAAGATCGTTTTTCGATTTGTGATCGTAGCGATATTGTTCGCATTGCTGAGTCTTTCGACGGTCAAATTGCGTTAGAAAGCATCGGTTTTCGGTCTTTGGATTTTGGTCTTTGTTTGGAGGTTATATTCCTGAAACGAATTTTGAAAAACTAGATATTTACAAGCTTTCTGAGCGGCTTTCCTCTCTGATTTGGCGGATTGCGGTGAAATGGGAGCGACTTCCGCAGAATACCGTCGGAACTCAATTAGTCCGCGCGGCGGACAGCATAGGGGCAAATATTGCCGAAGGAAGTGGCCGGGGCAGCGAAAAGGACTACCTTCGCTTTCTAAGAATCAGTCGCGGCTCACTCTATGAAACTAAGCATTGGTTGAGACTCGCGTTCACAAGAGATCTTTTGACGATGGAAAATGTAGAGGAGCTTCGGGCGATCGTGGACGAGCTCACACCGAAGTTGAATTCGTATATTAGGGTAGTTGGCAATAAGAAAGCGGCCAAGGCTCGATACGAAGACCAAAGACCAAAAACCGAAGACCAATGATTGTTCGGGGCCAAAAAGCGTTAGTGCTCGGTGCGGGACGGTCGGGAATTGCTTCTGCGAAGTTTTTGGCCGAGCGCGGAGCGACCGTTGCCTTGCACGACCGAAAGCCGATCGCGGAATGGAGCGAGGCGGCTAGATCTTTGAAAGAAAGCAGCGGCGTAGGGCTGATCGACGGGCAGATTCCGTCGTGGCTCTTGGACCAAATCGATCTGGTTGTCATTTCGCCGGGCGTGCCGACGGGTTCGATCCCGGCTCGATATGTTGATCGAAAAGATGGCCAAGTCATCGGCGAGGTCGAGCTTGCTTATCGTTTTTTGAAAGGCCGGATGGTCGGCATTACCGGCTCGAACGGAAAGACGACAACCACGACGCTCGTCGGCGAGATATTAAAAGACGCAGGTTTAAGGACGCTCGTCGGAGGCAATATCGGAACGCCGCTCATCGACCTGATCGCCGAATCTGATGAAGATACGTGGACGGTCGCCGAGCTTTCGAGCTATCAGCTTGAGACCATCGTCGATCTGCACCCGCGAGTGGCTCTTTGCCTCAACGTTACGCCGAACCATCTCGATCGCTATGATCTTTTCTCGGACTACGCCGCGGCGAAGCATCGGATCTTTATGAATCAAACGCCCGAGGATCTTGCCGTGCTTAACGCGGATAACGAAGTGACGGCCGGTTGGGGAGCGGGCCTGCGGGCACATGTTGCAATGTTCAGCGTGGTGAAGGAACTCGACGAGGGGCTATTTCTCCGCGGCCGCGAACTTGTTTCTCGAAGCGGCGGCAAAGAAAGAGTGCTCACTACACGTGATGAGATCGCGATCCGTGGGCTTCACAACGTTGAGAACGTGCTTGCCGCAATGGCTGCCGGGCTGGCCTGCGGAGCGTCGCCGGAATCGATGCGGGAAACGATCGCACGATTCCGTGGGGTCGAGCACCGGATCGAATTTGTAGATGAGGTTGGCGGCGTTCGCTTCTATAACGACTCCAAAGCGACCTCGGTCGATGCTACCTTAAAGGCCCTCGAGGCTCTCAGTGAAGACGCCGGAAAGATCGTCCTGCTCATCGGCGGACGCGGAAAGAACGCTCCCTATTCGCCGCTCATTCCGCTGATAGAAAAGAGCGTCCGGGCATTGATAGTTTACGGCGAGGACGGCGATAACATTGCCTCGCAGCTCAGCGGGCATGCCGCGGTCGAGCGTGCCGCTTCGATGGCCGAGGCAGTGCGGCTCGCATTTGCGGCGGCCGAAGTCGGCGATTCGGTACTCCTTGCACCGGCATGCGCGAGCTTTGATATGTTTGGGAGTTTTGAAGAACGCGGCCGTGCGTTCAAGTCGGAGGTAGCGGCGATCGCTCAGGGCGAACGTGCCGCGGCAGGTGATGCATAGTTATGAAGCTCGACCGGATAGATTGGATCATGTTCTTACTGGCTGCGGGGCTCGCGGTCTTTGGGACGATGATGGTCTATTCCGCATCGGCGATGATCGCCCATCGCGAAACGGCCGGAGCCTCGCAGTTCACCTATTTTTACAAGCAGGCGGGCTTTGCCGTTGCCGGCATCGTGATAATGTTCGCCGCGAGCCGCGTTGACTACCGGAGGCTAAACAGCTTTCCGGTTGTGATCGCCGGGCTTTTGATAACAGTGGTTTTGCTCGCGGCGGTGTTCGGCTTTCCGGAAATCAACGGAGCACAGCGGTGGATCCGTTTCGGCGGCCTCTCGCTGCAGCCCTCGGAGATCGCGAAGATAACGATGCCCGTCTTTCTGGCGTGGTTCCTTTCGCGACAAGCCGACCGGGTTGGTGAGTTTCGGGCGACACTTTTGCCGATGATCTTGATCGTCGGGCTCGTCGCCGGATTGATCTTTGCAGAGCCGGACCTCGGCACGACCATGGTGATATGTGCCGTCTTCGCCGCGATCTATTTCGCGGCGGGTGCTCGGCTAGTTCACGTTGCGGCGGTCGGGGCATTGTTCGTGGCCGGAGTTGCCGCAGCCTTGTTTTTGGCACCCTGGCGGATGCGGCGGTTGGGAGCGTTTCTTGACCCCTGCGACCCGGAGAATGCGGCCGGTGCCGGCTATCAGGTTTGCCAGTCGCTTTATGCGATCGGCTCGGGCGGCGTACTCGGCGAAGGCTTTGCCCGAGGCCAGCAGAAGCTCTTTTACTTGCCGTACCCGCACTCCGACTTCATATTTTCGGTGGTCGGAGAGGAGTTCGGGCTGGTCGGCACGCTAGCGATCGTCGCGGCCTTTGCGATCCTGCTTTGGCGGGGCACAAGGGCGGCTCTGAACGCCCCGGACCGATTCGGGACGCTGCTTGGCATTGGATTGATAACAGGGATAACGGTTCAAGCCCTTTTTAACGTAAGTGTTGTTATTTCGATACTACCCGCGAAGGGCATACCGCTTCCGTTTATCTCTTATGGCGGCTCATCCGTTCTTGTGACGCTCGCTGCGGTCGGCATTTTGCTCAGCATTGCAGCCGCCGGCGAGGGCGATACGCCCGAAAGGCCCACTGGCGGGGTCAGACGCAAGAAGGCGAAGACGGGGCTCAAATGATACTTTAACGATCTGGAAATGAAGGTACTTTTCGCAGCCGGAGGCACCGGCGGACATATTTTCCCGGCAATTGCCGTCGCAAAGGAGGTCTTGCGGCGTGATCCTTCGTCTGAGGTTTTGTTCGTCGGAACAGCACGCGGGCTCGAAACACGGATCGTCCCCGAGGCCGGCTTTCAGCTTTCGCTGATAAACAGTGCGGGGCTCAAGAACGTCGGCTTCGCCGGCAAGATCAAGGGCCTTTCCGTTCTGCCAAAGAGCTTCATTGAGGCTCGGCAGATCATAAAGCAATTCCGGCCGCACGTCGCGGTCGGAGCAGGCGGATATGTCTCGGGGCCCGTGCTCCTGATGGCGGCAATAATGGGCGTGCCGACGCTTGTGATGGATTCGAACGCACTGCCCGGATTTACCAACCGGCAGCTCGCGAGGTTCGTCGATAAAGCGGCGTTGACCTTCGAAGCTTCGCTGCCGTACTTCGGCAAAAAGGGCGTGGTCACCGGAAACCCGGTCAGGAAAGAGTTTTTTGAGGTGCCGCCAAAGCCGCGAGGAGACGTCGCACATCTGCTGATCTTCGGCGGTTCGCAGGGAGCCCGTGCGATAAACAACGCGATGACCGAAGCCCTGCCGCATCTCAGCGAGCTTAGCGGCCGGCTGACGATCACGCACCAGACAGGCGAGTCTGACTTCGAGAAGATCCGCGAGCTTTACGGCCGATCAGAGTTTGCATCGGCAGACGTGCGGCCATTTATCGCGAATATGTTCGAGGAATTTGCGAGAGCGGACCTGGTGATCTGCCGTGCCGGTGCAACGACATGTGCCGAACTCGCTGCGGCCGGCAAGGCGTCGATAATGATCCCGCTACCGACCGCCGCCGACGATCATCAGCGAAAGAATGCAGAGGCTCTCGAAGAAGGCGGAGCGGCGAAGATGCTTTTGCAAGCAGATATGACCGGCGAATCGCTCGCCGAGCTAATTCGTTTGACGATCAGCGACGGCGAAAAGCTCTCGGCAATGGAGGCCGCCGCCAAAGCAATGGGCCGAGCGGACGCGGCCGAGCGAACCGCGGACATAATAGAGGAACTGAGGAACAGCATTTGATCCTTGTGTTCTTCAATGCAAATACGCGAAGGGGCAAAGACGCAAAGTTCTCATTTAATAGGTTTGTGTCCTCACAATTGAATGACAGATAAGGTTTTGATGTTTAGACACGTTAAGAAAATACATTTCATTGGCATTGGCGGTATTGGGATGAGCGGCATCGCGGAGGTGCTCGCAAGCCTCGGTTTTGAGGTGGCAGGCTCGGATATCAAGCGTTCGAAGAACACGGATAGGCTTGAGCTGAATTTCAACGTCCGCATCTTTGAGGGCCATGCGGCCGAGAATGTTGGAGATGCTCAGGTCGTCGTTTATTCCTCCGCCGTTCGGCCGGACAATCCGGAGATCGTTAAGGCGAAGGAGAACGGCGTCCCGGTCATTCCGCGTGCTGAGATGCTTGCGGAGTTGATGGTCTTGAAGCCATATGCTGTCGCCGTTTCCGGCACGCACGGCAAGACCTCGACCACTTCGATGGTCGCGACCATTTTGAAACACGCGGGGCTTGACCCGACCACGGTCGTCGGCGGAGTTGTCGAAACTCTCGGTTCGAACGCACAGGTAGGATCGTCCGAATGGTTTGTTACCGAGGCCGATGAAAGCGACCGCTCTTTTCTGATGCTCTACCCGACGATCGCCGTCGTCACGAACATCGACAAAGAGCACATGGAGAGCTACAAGGGAATGGACGACGTCGTGCAATGCTTCACCGATTTTGTGAACAAAGTGCCATTCTTTGGTGCGGCGATCATCTGCCTCGATGACCCGAACGTCCAACTCATCATCCCGAACATCAAACGCCGCCGCGTGACCTACGGCATGACCGCTCAGGCAGACATATCGGCACACGACATCAAGTACACGGACGGCTTCGGTTCGACGTTCGAGGTCTGGAAGGGAACTGAAGTGCTCGGCCGCATCGACCTGCCGGTCCCAGGCAAGCACAACGTTTACAACGCACTTGCCGCGACGGCGGTTGCGATGGAACTCGAAGTGCCTTTCGCAAAGATCGCCGAGGCGTTTACAGGTTTCAAGAATGCGAATCGGCGGTTTCAGTTCAAGGGCGAAATCGGCGGTATAACGGTCGTCGATGACTACGGGCATCATCCGACCGAGATATTAGCAACGCTTTCAGCGGCCAAGAATGCAGCCGCCGGCCGACGTACGGTCGTCGCATTTCAACCGCATCGTTTCACGCGAACGCAGGAATTGATGGACGAATTCGCGCTCGCGTTCAACAACGCGGATGTCCTTTTCGTGCTCGATATTTATCCGGCGAGCGAGCCGCCGATCGAGGGCATTACGGCCGAAGTGCTTGTGGAGAATATTAGAAAATACGGCCACAAGAATGTGACCTACATCGGTGACATCGAGACGGCCGCCGAGAAGATCGTACCGTCGCTCGTGGAAGGCGACCTCGCAATAACTCTCGGTGCCGGAACCGTTACGCGGCTTTCCGAAGAACTGTTGGAGGCTATTAAAAAGCGCGGATAGGCAATCTTGACCAAATGGCGAAACGACCGAATGCAGTGAAAGTAAGACGCGATGCGGGAACGCGGAAGAGCAAGTCCGCCCGCCGGCGAAACGCGCCGAATAGCGGCGGCGGTTCGACCCGCGTTCTTCCGCTTGTGCTTTCGACGGCAATGCTTCTCTGCATCGGCGTGATCGCGTATTTCGGCATCAGGGCGATCGTTAACTCGGATTTCTTTAGCGTTACGCGGGTAGAGATATCGGGTATCGAACGGGCTCCTCGCGACACCATCGAGCGGATCGTCAATGCCGAAGCAGCAGAGAACAGTGCCTGGACCGCAGACCTTGCGACGGTAAAGGAGCGGATCGAGAAGCTGACCTTCGTTCGCTCGGCGTCCGTCTCACGATGGCTTCCGAATTCGATCATCGTCAGCATCAAAGAGCACGAACCGGCGGCGGTCGTGAAATTGAAGAAGGGCGAGTTTCTCGTCACGAAAGACGCTCAGGTGCTCGCCGAGGCGACGGCCCCGGAACCGGGCCTGCCGGTCGCGATGATCGGCTGGGACGAGGAAAAATCGCAGACGGCCGATAAGGAAAATCTGGAACGCGTCAAGCTTTACGCAAAGATGATCGACGACTGGAAGATCCACGGTGTGCTTGAAAGGGTTTCGCTGGTCGATCTTTCGAATGTGCGCGTTCCGCGGGCGTTGGCAGAGGAAGGCGGGATGACCGTATCGCTTGAGGTCGGCAAGGAGAGTTTTGGCGAAAACCTTGAACGCGGACTAAGGGCGATAGCCGGGAAGGCGACGGAGTTCGAAGGCGTCGAATTGGTTGGTTCGACCCTAAATCTGAAGCCGAGAAAGACCGCAGCGAAATGAATGTTATGAAGAACGAGATTCACGCGATAGGACTTGATATCGGCACGAGCCGCGTTCGCTGCGTGGTCGGCGAGGCCTCCGATGACGGGCTGCTCAAGGTCGTCGGCATCGGCCGGAGCGAGTCACGAGGGCTTCGCCGAGGCATTGTCACCGGTGCCGAGGCTGTTGCCGAAAGCATTCGCAAGGCTTTCGATGAAGCGGAGCGGGTTAGCGGGCTCGAGATCAAGGCCGCGACCGTAAATCTTTCCGGCGAACATTTTCGCGGCGAGAACAAGAACGGTGTGGTCGCCGTCGCCGGTGCCGGACGCGAGATCAGCAACGAGGACGTGGAGCGGGCGGTCGAATCCGCCTGTGCCGTTCAGCTTCCTTCGGGCTGGGAAGTTTTCGATCGCGTTGCGCAGGAATTTATCATCGACGGTCAGGACGGCATAACCGAGCCGATCGGAATGAGTGGTTCGCGGCTTGAGGCACTTGTCCACGTCGTGACCGGGCCGAGTGCGGGCAGGCAAAACCTCGAGAAGGCGGTTCGGCGAGCCGGAATCGACGTTGAGCGGATGATGCTCGAACCGATCGCCGCAGCGGAGAGCACGCTAACCGACGACGACCGCGAATACGGTTGTGCGGTCGTGAACATCGGTTCGGAGATCACGAGCCTCAACATCTTTGGCCGCGGAGCGGTTCAGCATACGGCGGTCTTTCCGTTCGGCGGGCTGCATTTCACGAAAGATCTGGCGGTCGGGCTTCGCGTTTCGATGCAAGAAGCCGCCGAGATCAAACATCGCTACGGCTGCGTTGCAACATTTTTGATGGACGACCAAGAGCGGGCTGAGATGATCGAGATAACCCCGGTCGGGCGGAGCGAGACGCGAGGGCTGTCGAAAGAAATACTGTGCGACATAATGCAGCCGCGTGCGATCGAACTCCTTCAGCATCTTGCCGGCGAAGTTGCTACGGCTGGAGCTCAGATCCCGAGCGGAGTTGTGCTGACTGGCGGCGGCTCGATGCCGCGTGGAATGGTCGAGATCGCGGAGCAGGTCTTCGATGCCCCGACGCGACTCGGTTTGCCTTCGCGAAAGTTGTTTGGCGGATTGATCGAGCAGATCGAAACGCCGGAGTGGGCGGTTGCTTGCGGGCTTGCTCTCCGCTCTTTGCGTGAGCAAATGCGCGAGGGCGGCGGCATTCGCGGCGGAACGGGCAAACTTGGCGTTTGGTTTGAAAATTTTCGCGAAAAATTTCGTTAGTTTGGAATTGTTGACTAGATTTTTTACACAAATGGTTGTATGCTCTTCTCCCATCAACACTATATATAGTTGATATTGCACTCGTCAGCATTTCACCGAAAACATCGAATTGTTGGTTTCCTGTGTGTGCAGGAATTGATTGAATTTTGCAAAAAAGGACACGAAATGAACACTAGTGGTATCAAGATGTTTATCGACGAACCGCCCATCACCGGGGCCAGGATCAAGGTTATCGGCGTCGGCGGCGGCGGCGGGAACGCGGTGAACCGGATGATCGCAGAAGGGATCAAGGGCGTCGAGTTCATCGTGGCTAACACCGATCTCCAGGCTCTCAATGCCTCAAACGCTCCGATCAAGATCCAGCTCGGTAATCGCTCGACCCGCGGGCTCGGTGCGGGTTCGAATCCGGACACCGGCCGCGACGCCGCACTCGAAGATCACGAGAAACTTCTTGAGGTGCTAGAAGGTTCGGACATGGTCTTCGTTACCGCAGGGCTCGGCGGCGGAACGGGAACCGGTGCTGCTCCGATCGTTGCCTCGCTCGCGATCGAGCTAGGTGCTCTTACGGTTGCGGTGGTGACGAAACCCTTCGGCATGGAAGGCAGGAAGCGAATGGCCCAAGCCGAGCGAGGGCTGGCCGAGCTTCGCGGCTGCGTCGATACGATCATCACGATCCCGAACGCGCGTCTCCGCGAGGTGGAAGAAAACATCACCGTGATGGACGCGTTCAAGAAAGCGGACGAGGTTCTGTTGCAGGCGGTTCAGGGCATCACCGATCTGATCACAACGCCGGGCGTCGTCAATCTAGACTTCGCTGATGTGACCACTGTAATGAAGGGCCGCGGAGTTGCATTGATGGGTGTCGGCCGTGCGAAAGGTCCGGACGCCGCTTCAAAGGCGATGCGTGAAGCTCTTGATTACAAGCTGCTCGAAGAAAATTCGATCACGGGAGCGAAGGCCGCGCTGATCAACGTTACCGGAAGCTCGCGAATGGCCCTCGGCGAGATCGAGGACGCGATCGGTATGATCGAGAGCGAGGCCGACGAGAATGCGGACATTATCTGGGGGAACGTCTTCCGTGATGACATGGAGGACGAGATCAAGGTGACCGTCATCGCGACCGGATTCGATGTCGCGGCCGAGGTTGCGATGCCGCTGCCACGTGCGGTGCCGGCGGTTGCGAATGGGGGCGGTGCTGCTTTTATACCGGTCGATAGCCGCGGAAGCGAGGACCTGGACGTGCCGACTTTCATCCGACGGCAAGCGGATTGATCCTGATTAACCACTTAACTATCAGCGGTGGTATCATTGGCGTGTAATGACGTCTTCGATGCCGCCGCTTTCAAATTGGGGCCGTCCCCGGATCGGTATTACCATCGGCGATGCCGCCGGCATCGGTCCCGAGATAGTACTCAAATCGTTAGCTGAAAATGAGTTGCACGCGTCCGCGGATTTTCTTATCATCGGCGATCTCGCATTCCTTCGCTCCGAGGCCGAGAAGTTCGGAGTCGATTTTGATTTGACCTCAGGTGATACGCCCGAGCCCGGCAAGGCGGTCGTATTTGACCTTAAGAATTTGCCCGAAAGCGTTGTCGCGGGCAAGGAAGACGCGGCGTGCGGACGGGCGGCAGGCGAATATATCGAGGCCGCGGTCAAACTTTGGAGCGAGGGCCGGATCGATGCCGTGGCGACCGCGCCGATCAGCAAGCATTCCTTAGGTCTAGGAGGCTACGCCTTTCCGGGACACACTGAATTCTTGGCGGCACTGACCGGCACCGAAAAGTTTGCGATGAGCTTTTTTGCGGGGTCGCTTCGGGTCGTTTTGCTTTCCACCCACCTCTCGCTGCGCGATGCGATCGGACGCGTTACGAAAGAGCGGCTTGCCGAACTGATCCGGTTCACTTCAGCCGAACTGGCGAAGCTTCTCGGCCGGCCCGTTCGTCTCGCCGTTGCCGGCTTGAACCCGCACGTTTCTGAAAATGGGATGTTTGGAAGCGAAGAGGCCGAAGAGATGACGCCGGCCATCGAGCACTGCCGAAGCGAAGGCATTGAGGTCACGGGACCGTTCGCGGCTGATACGGTCTTTTTGCGATGCAATTCGGGCGAGTTTGATGCCGTGATCGCGTGTTATCATGATCAGGCGACGATCGCAGTAAAGTGCCTTTCGTTTGGCCGCGGCGTGAATGTAACGCTCGGCCTGCCGCTGATCAGGACATCTGTCGACCACGGCACCGCGTTCGATATCGCAGGCAAAGGCATCGCTGAACACTCCAGTATGATGGAGGCGATAAGGCTTGCTGGCGAACTGGCGAGAACCCGGCCGCGAGATCAGAAAATGCAGCCTGAGCACGCAAATTCTTGACGTTTAACAACATAAGGTGTTAGGTTTTTGAAGACCGATCTTCATTTTTCCTTTGTTTTGAGGAGCAAATACCGTGAGCAACCGCAAGCTATTGATAGCAGACGATTCTGTAACGATACAAAAAGTAATTAAACTTACGTTCACTGAAGAGGGGTACGAGGTTCTCACCGCTCCGGACGGAGCATCCGCAATGGAACTGCTGCGGGCCGAGCGGCCGGACATCGTAATGGCGGACGTTAATATGCCCGGGCCTGACGGTTACGAGATCTGTCGTGCCATTCGCTCGGATATGAATGCCCACGCGACTCCGGTGGTTCTTCTCGCGGGCTCGTTCGAGCCCTTCGATGAGCAAATGGCATCGGCGGTCGGGGCTAGTGCCTCGGTCACAAAGCCCTTCCAATCCATCCGCCAGTTGGTCCATCAGGTCAATCAGCTTGTTGAAAATAGCTCGATCGTAGAGAACGGAGAATTGCCTGCCGGTTTGGCTAATGATGATGCGAACCATTCGGACATCGAATCGCTCTATCAACAAAGCATCCATGATCCGGCAACATCGGTAGAGACCGTGGAATTTGAATTCAGCGACCAAGGCCTTGACGATGAGATGATCGAGACCCAATACTCAGGGTCGTCTGTTGATCAAACAGGGCCGCTACCGGAGCAGGACTACGGAGACCTTGCGTTTGAGCCTGAGAAGCAGCGTGAGCAGGAGCTTTCCTTGCCTATCATCGAAGAATCAACCGCAGAAACCCAGCCGATGATCGAGGAAAGCTGGACAAATGGGGATACCGATATCGAAACGGACGAGGCTGCTTCCGGCTTCGAGCAGCAAGCTGATCGCGAGGATGAAACTGTTGAGTTCAGCACCTCAGATCTTGCTTCCGCGATGGATTATGGGTCGCTCGATCGCGAGAATGACGGCGAGCATCTGGTTCCGGTGAGCGACGGTTTCGAATTTGAGCCTGTCGTTCCTCAGCAAGAAGAATTGCTGTCGGATGACGACGAAAATTCCTCCGCTAGCGAGCCCCAGTCATATTCAGAACTCACCAGAACAGAAGAGTTTCCTCTAGCGACAGAATCCGGGTGGAACGATGTCGACCTTCTAGAGATTCCGGTGGTCAGGAGTACATCAGAGCCGGTTCGATTCACGACCGAAAGCGAAGCGGCGAGTATCGAAGGCAAGGAACGAGTTATCGCTCTTTCCGATGAGTTGATCGAACGGATCGCAACTAGGGTCGCCGAGAAGATAAATCGGCCGATCTAAACAAAGCCACGCTTCAATTCCGCCGGCCGGTGATCTCAAGCGAGATGAAAACCGGCCGGTTTTGTTTTAGAATCTCATTTTTATTCATATGGAAATCGCTAAAGCCTACGACCCCAAAACGGCTGAGGAAAGCCATTATCAGCGTTGGGAAGCAAACGGGTGTTTCGCTCCCGAGATCAATGAAGATCCTGCGGCGCCGACGTATTCGATCGTAATTCCGCCGCCGAATGTAACGGGCTCGCTGCACATGGGCCACGCTCTTCAGCACACGATTATGGACGTGCTGACCCGCTGGAAGCGGATGCAGGGCTATCGGACGCTCTGGCTTCCGGGCACCGACCACGCCGGAATTTCGGTCCAGCGAAAGGTCGTCGAACAGCTTAAGAAAGACGAGGGCAAGTCGCCGCTCGACATCGGCCGCGAAGAGTTTGTCCGGCGGGCATGGGCCTGGAAAGAGCAGTACGGCAACACGATCACCGAGCAAATGCGCCGCGAGGGAGCCTCGGTCGATTGGTCGCGGCATCGCTTTACGATGGATGAGAGCCTCTCGCTCGCCGTTCGCAACGTTTTCTGCACGCTCTACAAAGAGGGCTGGATCTATCGCGGTCTTCGGATCGTCAACTGGTGCCCGAGGGATAAGACCGTTCTCTCCGACCTTGAAGTAAAAGAAGAGACCAAAAAAGACGGCAAGCTCGTTTACCTGAAATATCCGGTAAAGGGAACCGAGCGAACGATCACGGTCGCGACCACACGTCCGGAAACGATGCTCGGCGATACAGCCGTTGCCGTTAATCCCTCGGACGAACGTTACAAAGACATGATCGGCAAAACCGTCGAGCTGCCGCTTACCGAACGCGAGATACCGATCATTGCCGATGAATATGTCGAAGCTGAGTTCGGAACCGGTGCGGTAAAGATCACGCCGGCACACGACCCGAACGACTATCTCGTCGGCGAGCGGCATGGGCTCGAGCAACTTCTCGTGATGAACGAGGACGGCACGATGAACGCCGCCGCCGGCAAAGACTTCGACGGGATCGATCGCTTTGCGGCCCGCACGATGGTCGTCGAACGGTTCGAGGAACTCGGGCTGCTTGAGAAGATCGACGACTATGAGGTCTCGCTGCCGATCTGCGAACGCTGTAAAACGGTGGTCGAGCCGATCCTTTCAAAGCAATGGTTCGTCAAGATGGACGAGATGCGTGACATCGCTCTCGAGCTTATGCGGTCTGAAGGCGTTCCGCACTTTCACCCGCAGGTCCCGCACGAAAAGGTCTATACAACATGGCTTGAGAATCTGAAAGATTGGACGATCTCGCGGCAGCTTTGGTGGGGACATCAGATACCGGCCTGGTACGACGAAGAGGGCAACGTTTTCGTTGCCCGCACCGAGGCCGAAGCGAAAGAAAAAGCCGGCGGCAAGGAACTTAAACAAGACCAAGACGTACTTGATACCTGGTTTTCGTCGGGGCTCTGGGCCTTTTCAACGTTCGGTTGGACTGGAGAGGTGAGCAGTGAGCCGTCAGCAGTTAGCAGTCAGGACGTGGGCTCAGATATGCTCACCGCTCACCGCTCACCGCTCACCGATCTGGAAACTTTCCTCCCGACAGACGTGCTCGTTACCGGCCGCGACATAATCTTCCTTTGGGTTTCGCGGATGATAATGCTGACGAAGAAATTCGCCGGTAAGAAGGCATTCGAAGACGTCGTTGTTACCGGAACGGTTTTAGCCAAAGATGGTAAGCCAATGTCGAAAGGTCGCGGAAATGGGGTTGATCCCATCGAGATGTTCGATAAATTCGGTGTGGACGCGACGCGAGTTTATCTGGCCTCTATTGCAACGGGCGCAGATATCAGGTGGAACGACTCTGGAATAGAAACCTACCGAAACTTCGCCAACAAGATCTGGAACGCCACGCGTTTTTGCCTGATGAATTCCGAGAATGCGGCTGTGGACCACGCGAGTTTAATGGATCGGTCAGCCCTTTCGCTTCCGGACAGGTGGATCATTTCGCGGCTGAACCAGACGGCGATGGATGTTAACAGGTCGCTTTCGAGGTATGAGTTCCACACGGCGGTTTCATTGCTTTATCACTTTGTCTGGGACGATTTCTGCGATTGGTACATCGAGCTAAAGAAGGACGAGATCAACGCCGGTGATGTCGACGCGACGTCGCGGATCCTGACCATTCTTGAGATCGCCCTGCGGATGCTCCATCCATTTATGCCGTATCTGACCGAGGAACTCTGGCTGAAACTCCCGGGAACCTCGTCACAAATGCATGCCAAGGCGTATCAGAATGCCGAGACGACGATAATGCTCGCGGCGTTTCCGCCGGGTGACGTGAGTGCGGTCGATGCGGCTGCCGAGGCCGAAATGCAGCTCGTGATCGATACGATCCGCCGGGTTCGCAACATTAGAACCGAGATGAACATCAAGCCCTCGGACCGCGTGGCCGTTCATGTCGCGGCCGCCGCAGAGCAACAGGCGATCCTTGCGGCCAATGAGGCGCAGATATTAAAGCTTGCTCGGGCTGATAAACTTGTGCTCGGCGATACTCTTGCTGTCCCGAAGGCCTCGGCGAAAGCCGTTATCACAAACGCCGAGATTGCGGTGCCGCTCGAGGGGCTGATCGACTTCGACAAGGAACGCGAAAGATTGCAGAACCAGATCAACAAACTTGATGTAGAATTGCAGCGTCTAAACGGGCAGCTTTCAAACGAAGATTTCGTCAACAAAGCCCCGGCCGAAAAGGTCGAAGCTTTGGGGTCAAGGAAAACCGAAATAGAACAGCAGACCGCAACCTTAAAGACAAATTTGGAGGCACTTAATTAAAATGCGGACTTCGATCAGTTTACTGGTAACTATTTTTATCTGCAGTTTATGCTCCGTTGCTTTTGGGCAGATCAAAGAGATAAAGAGTGACGAATACCGGAAGGCGTTTGGCGACGCTCACTCGAAATCGAGAGTGGTTTCCCGACGGGTGACGCAATCGATCAGCGGTACGAGAAACGACAAGCCTTATTCAGAAGTATGGACGTATGAATATCAGTTACCTGATAGAATTCGCTACGTGCATATCACAACGTATTCGGGAAAAGAACGGCGAACCGAACAAATTGAAATCGGGGATACGAAATACTGCCGTAGGGATAATGGAAAGTGGGAGTTGATCAAAGGCCCTTGCATCGGCGGTTCTGTATCCGGGGGACCGTCGGGCATCATCAGTGAACGATTCGAGCGAGAGAAAAGTAAAAAAGATGGTAAGGATCAGGTTCGATTTGGGGAGTATATTACCTACAAGAACAACTATTCAAAAACGGCTGATTCCGACGGGCCTTTATTCTGGAACTCATCGTTTTGGGTCGACAGTTCCGGAAGGTTGGTGAGGAACGAAATAAGTACAGGTTTCGTGAAAGGTCCGATAGTTACATATCAAAATATCGAAACGATCGAATATGATCCAAATATCAAGATAGAAGCGCCGATTCCCTGATTCTGCGAAAACTGATTGAAAAATGGCCGCGGGCGAGTGCGGAAGTGGAGCTTCGAATTCCGCACTCATCCGTGGCCAAGTGTTTTTACGGCAAGCGATAGGTCTATGTCGGCCTAGTTGCTGTCGTCGCTGTTTGCAGTGTCGTCCTCGCTGTCGTCGGTAGTTTCCGGTGTTGGAGCCGGAGCCTTTCCGGCTTCGATCGTTATGGCAACGGTCTTCCCATCTTTCTTCTCGCCTGCCTCATTATGCATATCGGCGGTCAGGATGTATTTCCCGCCCGCAACGCCTGCAGGTATCGGCAACGAATACATTGCCGTTCCGCCGCCGTCCGGTACCGCGACATCGACATTCGTTCCTTTAAGCATCTCGCCCTTCGTCATGTTTGCAACCTCGTCTGCCGAGAGAAAAAACTTGACCGTAGTCTTCCCCGGTGCATTTGAGATCGTCGCGACGCCGTAAATGGTGTCGCCCGCTTTGAAGGCCGCCGATTCCTGCGTCACGGCCTTATCTTTACCGACCTTAAAGCTGCTCATGTTCGCGGTGCTCATGTTGCAGGCGATGCCAACGGCAAGAAGTGCCGCAATTGAAACGACCAACTGAAACTTGTTTTTCACTTAGAAAATCTCCTTCGATCCGAAATTAGAATCTATATGGACGCGCCGAGAGTACTCCTACCCGGTGACTGTGTCAAAGTTCGACAAAGTTCTAACCGGATAAACGAATCTTTGCTATGATTTGGGTCAAGGGTTTCGTTAATTTCTGATAAAGATATGTACTGGTTAGATAACGGAGAGGTCATCTCGGCGATCGGACAATTTCTGGCGGAAGACATCGGCCGCGGTGATATTACTACATCGGCGACGGTCCCGGACGAGGTTCGCGGCGTCGGCCGATTCTTGGCCAAGGAATATCTGGTCATCTGCGGGATGAATGTCGCTGAGGCCGTATTTCTTCATCTTGACCCGGATATTCCCGAGATCGAAACCGGATTCCAGGACGGCGACGAGGTCGAGGAAGGCACGATCTTCGGCTCGCTAAAGGGTTACGCTGATGTGCTGCTGACCGGCGAGCGCGTCGCGCTTAATCTGCTCCAGCGAATGTCCGGCGTGGCGACGCTTACACGGCAATACGTCCGAGCCGTCGAGGGAACGAATGCGGCGATAGTCGATACCCGCAAGACAACTCCCGGCCTTCGCTTGCTAGAAAAATATGCCGTAACGGTCGGCGGCGGAAAGAATCATCGGATGGGGCTCGATGATGGCGTGCTGATCAAGGACAACCACATCACACTCGCCGGCGGTGTGACCGAGGCGGTCATCGCAGCGAAAAAGAAGGTCGGGCATCTGCACAAGATCGAGGTCGAGATCACCAATTGGGCCCAGCTTCGCGAGGCGATCGAGGCCGGTGCGGATATCGTTATGCTCGATAATCAGTCGCCCGAAGAAGCGGCAAAGCTGGTCGAAATGTCGCGCAACCTGAACCCGAACGTTCTTATTGAAGCCTCGGGCGGAATGGACCTCGACCGTGTTCGTTCCTATGCCGAGGCAGGAGTTGACCTAATATCGGTCGGCCGACTGACACATTCGGCGCGGGCGATGGATATCTCCTTCAAGATCCAGACCGCTTAAGCCCCGGAACGAACCAGATCAATGCGGTCGAAAAAAGCAAGGCAACGGTGCATGCAATGCCGCCCTCGAGCCCGTAGTCGCCGCCGGTCAGCCAGACCGGGCCGGCGTCCGCCTTTACCAAAAATGGTGCGGGAATAAGCTCTTTCAGCCCGCTCACTTCAATCCCGAAAAAGGCTCCCTGCATCCAGTTCCACATTACGTGCAGCCCGGTCGCGAACCAGAGGTCGCGCGTCCGGAGGTAAGCGACGGCAAACCAGATGCCCGCCAGAAAAGTGTTACTCCACGAGAAAACCGACGCGTTCGGGTTGGCATTGTGGACGGTCGCAAAGAGCAGCGAGGTTAGCACGATCGCAAAAAGCGTCAGCCGCGAGCGGTCGAACGTCTGAAAGATGTAACCGCGAAAGAGCGCCTCCTCGGCGGCTCCGGCCGCAAAAAAGACTGCGAATGTGAGAGCCAACGTTTGCAGGATCGCAGACGCTCCGGCCTGATTCATTGCAAATGACACGCCGCCAAAAGCCCAGGCGATCCCGATCGCCAGCGACAGCGTCGCCGCTCCGAGCAGACTGCCGATAGCAAGGTTCTGCAACCATCCGGACGAGAACGACGCACCGAGCGAACTGAACGGGAGCCTCTCAAAAGTCCGGGCACAAAGCCACCCGATCAGTAATGCCGCGGCCGTCGTGAAAACGCCATTGATCAAAAGAAAGGTGGCTGAACCGGCACCGGTCTCGATGCCAAAAGGGCTTGCGAGTGCGAACGCACTGACCGTGACAATCACCCACGCGACGATAAAGAGTGCCGAGAAAACGGCGAATCGCCAACCGCTTCTCAGCACTCCATCAGGCCCGAAAAATATCGACGAAACCGGCATATTCAGCAGAGTTTAACGAAATCCAGGCGGCGGCACAATCAGCCCTTCGGCCGCCACACTTATGGTAAACTCTTGCAAAATGGCGAAGACAAAGGACAAACCCGACCGGCGAAAAACGGCGATCCTTACCGGGATCTTCGTCGTCGTTTCGTTCGTCGTGCTTTTTCTTTTGCAGACGTCGAACCTCTGGAAAGATTTTTCGGTCCAAACGGCGAGCGACACGCTTCTCCTCTACGCACTTTCGTCGCTCAACTTTTTTGCCTTCATAATCTTCGGATTTATCTTTCTCCGCAGCGTGCTCAAGCTCGTCCGCGAGCGGCGACAGCTTCAGCTCGGTTCGCGGATAAAGACGCGGCTCTTTCTATATTTTTTCGCTATCAGCCTTTTGCCGATCGTGGCGATGGCGGGGTTTTCATATCTTTTTATGAACCGAGCGATCGAGCGCTGGTTCTCGCAGATTCCGGAGAACGTGCTGACCCAGGCCCGCGATGAGGCGATCGCTGACCACGCTGCCGGATTGCTCCGCGACGCTCGTGCTCTTTCTGCGGCGGTCGGCAGTCGGGAACTATCGGAGGCCGATCTCGACCGGATCGCGGAGGCGGCAAATCTCTCGCACATTGAAATCATTGATGGCAGTGGTGCCGTCATCGCGGCGGCAACTCGTCTAAGCTCACCGGAGCGAAAGGCTGAACTCGACGATCTTATAGCGAGATCGAAAAGTGGAAGCCTGCCTGAGGTTTATATCAGCGAGACCGGCGGCTTTGATGCCGTGACCACCGGTCTTGCCGAGGGCAGAAAGCTGCGGATCGTTCCGAACAAGCGTTCCGGCGAGATCGCGGGCCAGAGCTTTCAGGAATCGCTCGTTGAGTTTGACCGGATGAAGGAGCAGCAGATCACCGTCCGCCAGCTCGGCTTTCTTACGCTTGGCGTGCTTACATTTTTGCTCATTTTCGCCTCATCGTGGACGGCGATCTACGTCGCCCGCGGTCTGACCGACCCGATCAAAGCTCTTGCCGAAGGTGCGCGCGAGATCGCTAAAGGAAATCTTGGTCATCGCGTTGACGCACCGGCCGAGGACGAACTCGCCTTGCTGGTCGGGGCGTTCAATGAGATGTCCGGCAAGCTCGAGGAAAGCTCGGCGGAGATCCGAGAGCGGCGGCGGTATATCGAGACCGTGCTCGATTCGCTCCCGACCGGTGTCGTTTCGCTCGATGCCAACGGTCGCGTTACGACGATCAACCGTGCGGCGGTTCGGATGCTGAAGCTAGAAACGGCGGATTTCAAGGGGCTCGAGCTCGCGACGCTACTCGGCGAAGAGAACCGTCGGGTTATCGAGACGCTCGTCTCGCGGGCAAGGCGGATTGGGCACGCGTCGGACCAGACGCAGCTTCGGCCCGAGAATGAAGCGACGGCCGATGCGGTCGAGATACCGGTCGCAATAACGGCGACGGCCCTTGAGAACGAAGCCGGTGCGGTGGTCGTTATCGAAGACCTCTCGGAACTCATCGCCGCACAGCGGGCCTCGGCATGGCAGGAAGTGGCACGCCGAATGGCGCACGAGATCAAGAATCCGCTTACCCCGATTCAGCTTTCAGCCGAGCGGATCGCAAAGCGTTTTGCCGAGTCGAACGGAACCGCAGAAGATATCCACACCACCGACGGCCAGACCGTAAAGGTGATCCGCGACGGCACGAGCACCATAATCCGCGAGGTGCAGTCGCTGAAGACGATGGTCGATGAGTTTTCGCGATTTGCCCGTTTGCCGAACGCCAAGCCGCAACCCGGCGACCTCAACGAGATGATCCGCCAGGCGGCGGCAATGTACGAAGATCGTAGCGACGAAGCAAAACTTGAGGCCGAACTCGCCGCTGGCCTGCCGCCGTCGATGCTCGACGCCGAGCAGATCAAGCGCGTTTTTGTTAACCTGATCGAGAACGCCTACGAGGCATTTGAAGAGCACGGCGACGGCAACTTGATCAGGATCTCGACCCGCTACGAACCGGCACGCGATATAATCGTTGCCGAGGTGACCGACAACGGAAAGGGAATTCAGCCGGCCGACCTCCAGCGGCTCTTTCAGCCATATTTTTCGACCAAGGGCCGCGGAACCGGCCTCGGACTCGCGATAGTCCAGCGTATTATCAGCGAACACAGCGGCAAAATAATCGCCGCAGTAAATAAGCCTAAAGGCTCAAGGTTTATCATCGAACTGCCGCTCTAAGGGGGATTATGTGGACGAATTGGAAGCGAGAATACATGAGCCGTTTTGCTTCCGTACGATTCGTTTCGATAGTTTCGGCCGTACTGCTGGTAATTCTCTCTTTGAGGGAAGTGGTCTTGGTTCCGTTTGCTGCTCAGGCTGCGGAAGAGGTATCGGAAAAGGCAGTGTTTAAGGCTATTCTCGTGCCTTTTTGCTTTTTCGGATTGTTTGGGCTCCGGCTGGCTTATCTGGCGTTCAATCGGCTGAGCTTGCTCGGAAACTTTGTCACGTTTTGCATTTGCTCGGTTTGTTCGTATGTTTTGGCCTCGTTCTCTCTATATGGTTGCGTGTGGAACTGTGACAGCTCAAACGGGTTTCCGATGTACAGTCTACTTACGACCTTTCCACTTGAGATGACGTCGCTTGCGTTTGTATTACTTGGGTTGGTCAAGTTTGCCGGGATCTCGATAATCTCCATTGATAGGTTTCGTGCGAGCTAAATGAACGGTTTGTATAAAAGATATGTCGAACTAATGCTGCGAACCCGGGGGCTTAGTATCGCTGCCGCGTCTGGGTTGCTGTTTCTCTCCGCGGCGGAGATCGCTGGCGTTGTTCAGGCTTGGATCAATCATGAGACTTCGGTTTCGTTCGAGAACAACCTTGGGGACCTTATTCTTTTGGGAAGTGTTGGCATTTTGATTCTTGCGCTTGGGTTTCGCATATACATACTTTCGCGACGTGACGAGCAGAAACATTTTCGGCAGGTCGCGTCTTGGATCGCAGTTGTGGTTCCATTGATCGCGTTCTTCGTAGTTTGGGACATTTCGACACGACCGATGCCGTCGGTTCCTTGTGATCACAAAGCGGAAGAGATGTGTTTTGGCATCTATGTTTTTTATCGGTCACCTCCTTTACTGATTGCGATGCAGATTTTCATCGGAGGGAGTATTTTACGGAGTCTCGTAACATTGATGGTTGCGAAAGCAAATCTGCGGAAAAAGCTCAAATGAGTACCGTACATAATGTTGATTCAGATTAAGTCGTGAATATCTGGCACAGGAGATACGTTGAATTGATGCTGCGAACCCGGTGGCTGACCTTGCTCGGCGCCGGAATATCCGCATTGGTAATTCCAATCGAGTTCTTTCAGTTCCAGGCTGCTGTCGAGCGTGCTGAGGTGTTCGATCTCCGGGATATTTACGCGGCAATGCTGCCAGAAGTGGTGACGCTCGCCATCGTTGGTTTAGCCTTTGCGTTGCGGTTCGCGATGGTCGCAAAGCTCCAGCAGAAGAGTTACTTGCTGGCAACGGCTTCTTGGGCAGGAGCAATAGTATTGATGATCTTTTACGTCTGGGTTAGTCGAGGGTTTGAGCCTTACTCAATATATTACCCTGATGGTGGAGAACGGTATGGAATTTATGACTCGACGAGGAATGCTCCGTTTGCCTTCAACATGGTCTTCTTGTCGAATCTGCTACTCGGAAGTATCCGAGCTTTTGCAACAGCCGCAATTGCGCTACTTACTCGAAAACGTATTGCTAAATGAGTTCTGTTCTTATAGTTGACGACGAGCCGAGTATTCGCGAGACTCTTCGCGGAGTGCTCGAGGATGAGGGTTTTGACGTTGCAGATGCGGCGACGGGCGAGGCGTGCCTTGAGGTAACGCGGAAAGAGCATTTTGCCTGCATTCTGCTCGATATATGGCTTGGCGATGGCATTGACGGGCTCGAAACACTGCAGAAACTCCGCGAAGAGGGAAACGACGCAGCTGTCGTAATGATCTCCGGCCATGGGAATATCGAAACCGCGGTCCGCTCGACCAAGCTCGGTGCTTTTGATTTTATCGAGAAGCCGCTGAGCCTCGAGCGGACGATCGTTACGGTAAAAAACGCCGTTCGCCAACGCGAACTCGAACGCACAAATCAGCAGCTTCAGCAGGACCTAGCCGATGAATACGTGATGGTCGGCGAATCGGTCGCGATGCGGGCGCTCCGCAAACAGATCTCGATCGTCGCTCCCTCGGATGGCCGCGTTCTGATCTCCGGCGAGAGCGGAACGGGCAAGGAGCTCGTCGCCCGGGCGATCCATGCCCAGTCGAAGCGGCGAACCGCTCCTTTCGTCGAGATAAACTCGGCGGCGATCCCTGAAGACCTCGTCGAATCCGAACTATTCGGCCATGTGAAAGGGGCGTTTTCCGGAGCGACCGCGAACAAGAAAGGGAAGTTTGAGATCGCCGATGGGGCGACGCTCTTCTTGGACGAGATCGGCGATATGTCGCCGCGGGTGCAGGCGAAAATGCTGCGGGTGCTTGAGGAGCAACGCTTCGAACCGGTCGGCAGCAATTCGCCCATCAAGGTCGATGTCCGCGTTATTTCGGCGACCAACAAACGGCTCGATTGGCTTATCGATAACGGAAACTTTCGCGCCGACCTATTTTATCGGCTGAACGTTATCCCGTTTCAGGTGCCGCCGCTCCGCGAACGTAGCGAGGACATTCCGCTGCTTGTCGAACATTTCAATCGGCGATTCTCAGCAGCCTATGGCAAGCCGCCGAAGATATTTGCCGAGGACACGATCGACGCTCTCGGGAAATACACTTGGCCCGGCAATATCCGCGAACTGCGGAACACGGTCGAGCGGGTGATAATAATGAACGCGAAGCAGAAGATCGCCGCCGCCGATCTGCCATCATTCGGCACCGCCGATGAAGCGCCGGCCGCGAGCTTCCGATTTCCGTCGTTCAAGGCCGCGACCGATGCCTACCAGCGGGAGTTCATCCTTCACAAACTCGCCGAACACGACGGCAACGTTAGCAAGGCCGCCGAGGAAATGGGCGTCGACCGCAGCCACCTCTACCGCCGTATGCGCAACCTCGGCATCCAGCCAAAGTAGCTACCGCCCGAAAAATATTGACATCGAAAAAGCGAACAACGTAATATAACGGGAATCTTCATTCGGAGTAGTACCATATGACCCACAAAAGTATCCGCCGGCGTTCGCTGATCGCGTTCTTCATCTTCGCGGCCGCGTTTGCCCTGCCGGCCGCCGCCCAGGAACAATGGACCTCGGCACGTTCGGCCAATTTTCACCTTATCGGCAATGCGAAAGAAGCTGAGATCAAACGGGTCGCGACCCGGCTCGAGCAGTTTCGCGAGGTCTTTGTCCAGCTTTTTCCTTCGCTCAAATATACATCACAGGTCCCGACGACGGTGATAGTCTTTCGAAACGAGAAGTCCTTTCGCCCGTTCAAGCCGCAAGCCGCAGATGGCAAGGCCGTCAAGTGGATCGCGCGATATTTTTCCGCACGGGAGGATGCGAACTACATCGTGCTTTCAACCGAAGGGGAGACCAAACAGACGTATCAGACCATCTATCATGAGTATGTTCATTACCTTGTAAACAACAGCTTTGGCCGGTCAAAAATTCCGCCGTGGTTCAATGAAGGCCTTGCGGAATATTACGATCAGTTTGAGATCGAGGGCGATATTCGGGTCAAACTCGGAATGATCAATCAGAATCACCTGTACACGCTCCAGAACACGAAGCTTATACCGTTACAGCAGTTCTTCAGCATTGATTACTTTACCCTCAATCAACAGGGAGGCCACAGCGCGAATATTTTCTATGCTCAGTCGTGGGCTCTGATGCATTATCTGATCCACGGCAAAGGCGGGAACCGGGCGAACGAAATAAACGCATATCTGAATGCCATTGATAAGGGCGATACGCCGGCGACGGCATTTCGTGCTGCTTTCAAGATGGAATTTGAAGAGATGGAAAAGGAATTACGCCGCTATGTGGAACGACGCTCTTACCAGGCCTATCAAATCACTTTCAAAAATAAACTCGCTGTCGATGACCCGATCAAGACCGAGCCGATGACGCTTGCTTCGGCAAACGCATATCTGGGCGATCTGCTCCTTGGCTCCGGCCGCACCGAGGAGGCACATGCTCGGTTAGCCGAATCGCTCGCCGCCGAGCCTGACAATGTCCTCGCGAATTCATCGATGGGAATGGCGAAAATGCGCCAGCGGAACTTTGCCGAAGCAAAAGGCTATCTGGAAAAGGCCAGACGGGCAGAAACAGCGGGCCACCTCGTCCATTATCGTTATGCTTATGTCCTCAGCCGCGAAGCGATGGACACGCGCGGTTTCGTCTCGCGCTATCCGGAGGATGCGGTTCGGTCGATACGCGAATCGTTGAAGAAGGCCATCGCGGCGAATCCAAACTTTCCCGAGAGCTATTCGCTTCTCGCCTTCATCGCGCTCGTTCAAAACGACGAGATAGACGACGCGATCGGCCAGATCCGTACGGCGCTACGACTTTCGCCAGGAAATGAGAACTACATTCTCGACCTAGCCGGGCTCCATGGGCGCAAACGCGATTTCGATCAGGCGAAGAAGCTGGCCGAGAGCGTTTACAATTCGGCACAGGATCCCTATACACGGGCGCGTGCGCAAAGCGTTTTGCAGAATGTTACTGACCTGCAGCTTTATGCGGAGAATGCGAGCAGTCGAGGGACGGGCAATTCGGGAGAGGCAGCAGGTGAACGCGGCGTTCGTCGGCAGACCGTGGTCATGCTCGACGCCGATGAGGAACTTACCGAAGAGAAGCTGAAAGAACTCACCGCCGCTGCCGAACTCGAATCGATAAACGAGGCACTAAGGAAGCCGAAGGACGGAGAGAAGCGCATTCTCGGCCACCTGAATGCGATCGAATGTGCGCGAGATAATATCGCTTTTGTCGTCAAATCCGCGGCATCCACGATCCGGCTGACAAGCAAAGACTTCCAGGGCCTCGAGCTGACCTCTTTCGTCGATATGCCCGACCTTCAGATCGGCTGCGGCACCATAAAACAGCCGCTCTGGGCGGTGGTAACATACGTCCCCGAAGAAGACCAGAAGAAAAAGACCGCCGGTCGCATCATCGCGATTGACATCGTTCCCGATAGGGTGAAGTCGATCGAATAGTCCGAGCAGTTGGGTTCAGTCAATGCAATTTCGAAACTAAAAGAGGGCAGATTCGATCTGCCCTCTTTTAGTATTCTAAGAACGTAACGTCTCTACGCCTAAAATCCTCGTTTCTTCATCAATGCCTCGACTCTTGGGTCGCGTCCGCGGAATTTACGGTAGGCCTCGGCGGGGTCCATTGTGTTGCCGACCGAGAAAATGTATTTAACGAGCCGCTCGCCAACCGCTTTGTCATACGGGCCTTTGCCTTCGGTAAACGCTCCGTACGCGTCCGCGGTGATCACGTCCGACCAGAGATAGCTGTAGTATCCGGCCGAGTAGCCGTCGCTCCCGAATGCGTGTGAGAATTGTGGGGTTCGGTGGCGCATAACGAGTTCACGCGGCATCCCGAGTGTATCGAGCGTTTCCTTCTCAAATTTCGCGACATCGATCTTCTGCGAGCCCGCGAGGTGCAGCTTCATATCGATCAAAGCACTCGCGAGATATTCTGTCGTCGCAAAGCCCTGATTGAAGGTCGCTGCTCGCGCGATCTTGTCAACAAGATCCTGCGGGATCGGTTTGCCGGTCTCATAATGGACAGCGTATTTCTGCAGAACCTCGGGCGTTGAGAGCCAGTGCTCCAGAAGCTGCGACGGGAACTCGACGTAGTCACGCGAAACAGCCGTGCCCGAAAGCGACGGGTAGTTTACGTTCGAAGAAAGCCCATGAAGCGCGTGGCCAAATTCGTGGAACATCGTGCTCGCGTCGTCCCACGAGATCAAAACCGGCTCGCCCGCTTTGCCTTTGACGAAGTTCGAGTTGTTCGAAACGATTGTCGTCACCTCGCCGTCAATCTTCGACTGCGAACGGTATGCGTTCATCCATGCTCCCGACCGCTTGCCGTCGCGGGCATACGGGTCGAAATACCAGAGCCCGACGTGCTTGCCGTTCGCTTTGTTCTTCACTTCCCAAACGGTAACGTCCGGATGAAAGACCGGCACATTCGTGACCGGCGTGAACGTGAAATTAAAGAGCTCGCCCGCGACCCAGAACATCGCGTCGCGGATCTTGTCGAGCTGCAAATACTGCTTGACCTCATTCGCATCAAGGTCGTAGCGGTCCTTCCGCACCTTTTCCATATAGTAGCGGTAGTCCCACGGCTCGATAGTGATCTTTGCGCCTTCCTTGTTGGCAAGGGCCTGCATGTCGCGGACCTCTTCCTTTACGCGGGCGATCGCAGGCGTCCAAACTGCCTCGAGAAGCTCCATCGCCCGCTCGGGCGTTTTTGCCATTGCGTTCTCAAGCCGCCAGTGGGCATGCGTCTCGTATCCGAGCAACTTTGCCCGTTCGGCACGTAGCTGCAGAATTTCAGTGATGATCGCTTTGTTGTCCGTTTCGCCACCGTTGTCGCCCCGCATTATGAACATCTTCCAGACCTTTTCGCGGAGGTCGCGGCGTTCGGCATAGGTGAGGAACGGATCGACCGAGGACCTTGTGTTGCGGATTATCCAACTGCCTTTGAGTCCCTTTGCGGCTGCATCGGCGGCGGCTCCGTCCTTGAAAGACTGCGACATTCCGGCGAGATCGCCTTCACTCTTGAGTTCGATATAAAGGTCATTCTCATCCTTGAGAAGGTTCTGTCCGAATTTCGTAAAGTGGCCCGCAAGTGCTTGGTTTATCTCCGAGAGACGAGCCTTTTGCTCGGTATTGAGCTTCGCACCGGCCCGAACAAAATTTGTGTAATAGACCCACGCGAGCCGCCGCTGTTCAGATGTCAGCTTGGCCTTTTCGGGGGAGTTGTAGACTGTTTCGATCTTTTTGAATAGGCCCTCGTTCTGCGTGATCTTGTCGCTAAACGCCGCAAGCTTTGGAGCCATCTCGCGTTGCACCTTAGCAAACTCGGGCGAGTTCATATTCGCCGCCCAGATGTAATAGACCGTTGAAACGCGGTCCATTTTGTCGCCGGCACGCTCCATCGCCGCGATGGTGTTTTCAAACGTCGGCACCGCTCGGTTGTTCGCGATCGCGTCGATTTCCTGAAGCTGCTCGGCCATCGCCTCTTCAAGCGCAGGGGCAAATGCTTCGACCTTGACCTTGTCAAAAGCGGGAACTCCGCTGAACGGGCCACTCCATTTCTGGGTCAAGGCTTCGACGGCGGCCTTGTCAACCTCCGCGGCGGAAGTCGCCGTTTCATAATTCGTTGTCATAAAGATCGTTGAGAAAGCGCCGGCCGCCACGACTGCGGCAATGCGGGCTTTCTTATTTCTGAAGATGTTCTTCATTTCTTGCTCCTAAAGTGAGTATTTCTTTTATTCTGCTCTCAATTGACGGCCTAATCAAATACGCGACAAACCGCTCCTTGGTTTTCCGGCGGAGTCTAGCGGGATTTTGATTCCCGAAGCGTCATGAGCGTTGGAGTAAAAGTTCAGCCGCATCAACCATATCGGCCTCGATGCTACAAAAGCGTAGGACTCTGCATCGAGGCAGTACAAAAATGTAGAAGCCGTTCGTCTTTGGCTTTTAGCAGGGCAGAAGTAAGTGTCTGGGTTCATTGGTTTTTTGCGAACTCGCCCTGACTCTTGCTAATCGGCACAGTTATTGCGACTCCAAGACTAATTTCTTTGAGAGAATTGCCTTACAGTTTAGGCAGCCAATTCGAACACAAATATATGAACCCAAAACAAGTAATCCATTTCGGCTCCGATCAGGAGGCAAGATTCGTCTCCATTCGGTTTTGCGACCTGCTCGGCGCTTGGCACCATCTCACGTATCCTATCGGGCAATTGACCGAGGACTCGTTTGAAGATGGTTTCGGCTTCGATGCGTCGTCTCTCCGCGGTTGGGCGGCGATCAATGAATCGGACATGCTGCTCGTTCCGGACCCGTCGCGGTTCTGGATGGACCCGTTCACCGACGAGCCGACGCTCTGCCTTATCGCCAATGTGGTCGACCCGATAACTAAAGAAGGCTACGGCCTCGATCCTCGCTCGGTCGCCGTACGGGCAGAAAGCTATCTTCGCTTCACCGGCATTGCCGATACGGCATATTTTGGCCCTGAGGCGGAGTTTTTCCTCTTTGACGAGGCGGCATTTCACAATGACCAGAACTCGGCCGGCTATTACCTCGATTCGGAAGAGGGCCATTGGAACAGCCGCCGAAGCCGCGACGAGATGCGGCCGAACCTGGGCTACCACATTCGCCCGAAGGAAGGTTACGTCCCGGTCGCTCCGCTCGATAGCCTGATCGACATCCGCAACACGATCTCCCTGACGCTCGCCGAGGTCGGCATAGACGTTGAATGCCATCACCACGAGGTGGCGACCGCAGGTCAGTGTGAGATCGATTTTCGCTTCTCGAATATGCTCCACACGGCCGACAATCTGATGCTCTTCAAATATGTCGTGAAGAACACCGCCGTGGCTTATGGAAAGACGGCGACCTTTATGCCTAAGCCGCTTTTTGGCGACAACGGTTCGGGAATGCACGTCCACCAGTCGCTCTGGCGCGACGGCGAGCCGCTCTTTGCAGGTGACCAATACGCCGGGCTTTCGGAGATGGCAAAGTTTTACATAGGCGGCCTGCTCAAGCATGCCCCGGCACTCGTTGCCTTTGCGGCTCCGACGACCAACAGCTATAAGCGGCTTGTACCGGGTTTCGAGGCACCGGTAAATCTCGCGTATTCCGCCCGGAATCGCTCTGCCGCGGTGCGGATACCGATGTTTTCGCCGTCGCCAAAAGCGAAGCGGCTGGAGTTTCGTCCGCCGGACCCGACCTGCAATCCGTACATCACTTTTGCGGCATTGATGATGGCGGGGCTTGACGGCGTCCAGAATCGCATCGATCCGGGCGAGCCGCTCGACAAGGACATTTACGATCTGCCGCCCGAGGAGCTGAAAAATGTTCCCTCGCTTCCGGGAACGCTCGACGAGGCGCTTACGGCACTTGAGGCAGACCACGATTTCCTTCTCAAAGGCGACGTCTTTTCAAAAACGATGATCGAACGCTGGATCTCATACAAACGCGAAAAAGAGATCGCTCCGCTCCGCCTGCGTCCGCATCCGCTTGAGTTCGCGATGTACTACGACGTCTAGGCTCTCGCCCCGATCGGTAAAAGTGAAAAGGCTGTCTGAAAAGGCGGCCTTTTTCGTTTAATGCGGGGCGGCAGCGATCGCACCGGCGAAATCCTTAACAAAAAGCTGTTGCTGAGCGATTTATCGACGTCCGCAAACCGTTCCGCCACGTCGCCGAACCATTCCGACACGTCCCCAAACTATTCCGCCACGTCGCCGAACCATTCCGAGACGTGGTAAAACCGTTCCGACACGTCCCCAAACCATTCCGCGACGTCGCAAAACCATTCCGCGACGTCGTAGAACCATTTTGAGACGTCGTAAAACCGTCCTGAGACGTCGTAAAACCATTTCGAGACGTCGTAAAACCATTTTGGGACGTCCTAAAACCATTCCGCGACCTGCTAAAACCATTTTGAGACGTCGTAGAACCATTCTGAGACCTCCTAAAACCATTTTGAGACGTCCAGAACCATTTTGAGACCTCCTAAAACCATTTTTGGACGTCCTAAAACCATTCTGACACGTCGTAAAACGAATTTTTTGGGCCGTGATATGGGCCTGCGAAGGGTCGCGGAGATGCAGGCCAAGGTGCATTTTCTATATTTCAGACCACCTTTCTTTTACGCCGCAAGCTAATTTGATTATTATTAGGAGTAATGTTTTTGCTCAAGACGTTCAGATGGATAGGAATGAATGGGGTCGCCGGGGCTTTGGCCATCGCGGCAATTGCGATCTCCGGTTGCGGCGGTTCGGGCGAGTCGGAAGTTTCGGCTTCAAATGCCTCGGGCTCGAACACGACAACGGTCGTCAAGCCAGTTCAGGTCGATCCGAATGAGGTCAATTCACCGGCCGTGCCCGGCGATGCAAACACAAATCGGCCGTTGAACCCGATCGAGCAAGAACGGCTCTTAAAAGAGGAGCGTGCAAGGCAATCTAACCTCAAGGTGCCGGACGGGGTGATCCATCCGGGGCTTCGGGCCGAGCCGCTCGCAAGGCCGGCCCCCGACAATTCGACCATTTCGACGACGCTGACGGACGTTGCGACCGAAACGCGGCAGTTCCGATCGCATCCGCAGATCAACAAGGTCGAGCGTGTAACCGATACCAACGGTTCGCGGGTAAAGATCTATTTGAAGAACGGTAAGGTGGTTGACGCAGACCCGAACCGGTTTCGGCAGATCGCCAATGTCTCGGTGAATGAATTTATCCTTGCTGCCGGCCTGACGCCGCCCGCAACACCGACACCGCCGCCTTCGACTGTACCCGGAAAGGGCGGAAACAACCCGGCGAAGGTGCCAAATGTTTTCCCGGGCCGCCCGAGTAATTGATGGATAATTAAAGGGCTTTTATGGATAAATTCTCGATAGTTTGCCCTTGCTGCGAGGCGGCCATCACGGTCGATGCCATGACCGGTGCAGTGCTCGCGCATGAGGAAAAGAAGAAAGTACACGGCTCGTTTGATGAGCTGAAGGGCGAACTTTCGAAACAGAAAGATCTTCGCGACCAGCTTTTTGCGCAGGAAATGGCGTCCATGAAGGACCGCGAACGGCTGCTTGAAGAGAAATTCCAGGAAGCATTGAAAAAGGCCGATAGGACCTCGAAAGACCCGTTCAAGAACCCGCTTGATCTTGACTGACGCTTCAAAATAACCTCCGTGACGAAACCCGCACCCGAAAGAAATTTATCGATAGAACCCCGCGAACGCCTGATCGTTGCTCTGGATGTGCCGGATCGAGCCTCGGCAACCGCGGCGGTCGAAGAATTGAGCGGAGCGGTCGGTTCTTTCAAGATCGGGATGCAGCTATTCACGTCGGCCGGCCCGGACCTTGTTCGCGAACTTTCGTCGGCGGGCCATCGTGTTTTCCTGGACCTTAAGTACCATGACATTCCGACCACGGTCGCAAACGCGGCGGTCGAAGCGACCCGACTCGGCATCTGGATGATGAACGTCCACGCTCTCGGCGGCCGCGAAATGATGGCCCGGACAGCCGATGCCGTCAATGAGGTCTGTGAGAAGGAAGGCCACAACCGGCCGATCCTCATAGCTGTAACGCTTCTTACCAGCAGCGATGCGGCCGTGCTCGCGGAGCTCGGGATCGGCGGAACTGAGGAAGAAGCGGTATTGAGGCTGGCAAAGCTGACGGCGGCGAGCGGATTTGATGGCATTGTCGCCTCTGCCCGCGAGGTTGCGGCGATCAGGCAAGATCCGATCACTGCAAATTGCGTGACCGTGACGCCGGGAATACGTCCGTCGGATGGAACAAATGACGACCAGCGGCGTGTAATGACACCGGAGGCCGCCGTGGCTGCAGGCTCGGACTACATCGTCGTCGGCCGGCCGATAATGAACGCCGCCAACAAGCGGAAAGCAGCAGAAGGAATCGTAAACTCGATTGCCGCCGTCAAATAGGTTCTGAGAGGAAAGCTCGATCTGACAAATACTGAACTGAAATCATGTCCGCTCGGCCCGATCGCCTTCGGGCTAATCGCATTTGCCACACTTGCGGTTTTTCTCTTCGCCGGCGTTCCGGCAGGAGCACAGCAGCAGAAGTTTCGCACGGGCGAGAAACTGGCATATCGCGTCTCGCTTGATTCGTTTGATGATGTGGCATTTGCCGAGACGCATGTCGTCTCATCGGGATTGCTTGACGGGCGTCCGACGTATGAGATCAGATTCCGGACGCGTTCGCTCAATTTTGCTTCGGCCGCATTTTTTCTTTTCGACGAGGACCGAACGACCTTCGTTTCAGCCGATACCGGCTTGCCTCTCTTCCAACGGCGGATCGACGCTTCTGCCGGGATGCCGATCGAAACGACGATCGACCGTCGCCAGGATCCCGCGGCCCCGCTAGATCTTGTGACGGCACTTTCCCGCATCCGGCAGTCGAATGGCTCGGCAAACCTTGTTTTTGCAGAGGGCGATCGAACCTATTCGCTGACCTCATCGATCAGCGGAGCGGAGCGGCTGGTGCTTTCGGCCGGTGAGTTTGATACGAATATTGCCACGCTCCAGAGTGATTATTTCACGACGCTCGGGATGAGCGATTTCCGATTGAACCTGACAAGCGACGAACGGCAGATCCCAGTGCTTCTCCGTGCCCGAATCACACGCGGTGAACTTCGGATCGAGATATCGGGCATCGTAATGGTCGAGCAGCCCTCGGCCGAGCCGACGCCGAACCCAATTATTTCGCCCGTAACGCCGCCGCCGACGCCAACTCCGATGCCGACGCCAACGCCGTATCAGGCCAACCAGCCGATCTCGCCTGAGCTTTCGTTCGTTCTTGGCGAGACAATGAAGTTTCGCGTAAGGGAAGCCGGCGTCGATGCCGGCCTGCTGACGGTCGCTGCCGAAGAGAGGCGGGAGTTTGATGGTATCGATTCAATTCGCATTGCCGCAAGGTTCTCCGACGTCCCAGCGACGTCAACCGCGATCCGCAATGGCGATTCGGTCATTACGTTTGTCGATCCGCGGACGATGATCCCGTTCAAGACCGAAGTTCGATTCTCGGGTGCACTCGCCGCGATGTCGCAGACCGCCACGCTCGACCGGACGACCAACGCGATCGTCTACGACGGCACCCGACTAGATGCTCCGTTTGCAACGCATAGCGTTCTCTCGCTTTTTTACGCCGTCCGCTCGTTCAACCTAAAGCCAAGTAATGACGCAAAGAATCCGGTAAATGACACGCGAGTGTCTGTCTTTTGGCGCGACCGGGCCACGGTCTTCACCCTTCGCCCCGGGCAGGGCGAAACCTTTATGAACCGTGGGGAAACTCGCCCAGCACAGTTGATCACCATACTCCCCCAGAATCCCGAGCTCGACCGGCTTTTTCCAAAATTATGGCTTGGGCTCGACGCAAATAGAACGCCTCTTAAGCTTGTTCTCGGTACTTTCGAGTTTGAACTAATTGATGTTCAGTTTCGCCTTCCTGCACCTCCGCGTGAACCTCAAAAAATTGACACAATGCCAAATTGAAAGTGGTTTTCAATTAGATTACACTTCAATTTATGAGGCTTTCCGACTTGCCAGCCGGAGGTTCCGGAATTGTGACCGCGGTCGATGATGGCTCCCGCGTCGGCCGAAGGCTTAGCGAACTCGGCGTCGTTCCGGGCGTTAAGATCGCGGTCATCAAGCACGCTCCATTCGGCGATCCGGTCGAGATCCGTCTTCTCCGATACAATCTTGCTCTCAGAAAGGAGGAAGCGGCGGTCGTCCAGATCGACCCGGAAAGCACAAATGGACGAAGCTAACTCCCAAAAGGCCTCACCGGTCATCGCCCTCGCCGGCAATCCGAACGCCGGGAAAACCACTCTTTTCAATGCTCTGACAGGACTACGTCACAAGGTTGCAAATTACCCGGGCGTTACGGTCGAACGCCGCTCCGGGCGATGGGGCATCGGCGAAGGCTCGGCTGAGTTGATCGACCTGCCCGGCCTTTACAGCCTTGATGCCACCTCGATGGACGAGGAGATCGCTCGAGATGTCCTCCGCGGTTCGGCCGAGTCTCCGGTTCGTCCGGATGCGATCGTCGCGGTCGTCGATGCAACCAACCTCGAGCGCAACCTTTACCTAATAACGCAAATCATCGAGCATGAAACGCCGGTCGTCGTCGCACTGACGATGATGGATCTGTTTGAAGAACAGGGGCATATTGTTGATCTCGCGTCGCTCGCGGCAGGGCTTGGCGTGCCGGTCGTGCCGGTCGATTCGCGAAAGGGAACCGGCATCGCGGAGCTCGGAGAGGCTGTCAGCAGCGTACTCGGGAATAAGAACGGAGTGCCAAACGGGCTTGCGGCCGAACTAGCCGGAGAGGGAAGCAATGTCTTTGGCCGCTACCGTTTCATCTCCGGCCTCGTCCAAATGGCGGTGAAGCATAACGACCTCGACGCCCATCGGTTTTCGGACCGGATCGATTCGATACTGACGCACAAGGTCTGGGGCTTGCTGGTGCTTTTTGGCATCCTGCTTCTTGTTTTCCAGGCCATTTTTTCGTGGGCGACCGTTCCAATGGATCTGCTCGAGGCCGGTTTTGGGGCGCTCGGCGACGGTGCGAGAAGCATTCTGCCTGAAGGAATGTTGGCCGACCTCGTCGTTGACGGAATTATCGCCGGTGTTGGCGGGATTCTTGTCTTTCTCCCGCAGATCATTCTGCTTTTCGTCTTTATATCGATACTTGAAGATTCGGGCTATATGTCGCGGGCGGCATTTTTGCTTGATCGCCTGATGAGCCGCATCGGGCTCCACGGCAAGGCATTTCTGCCGCTTATCAGCAGCTTTGCTTGCGCGATTCCGGGTATCATGGCGACTCGTACGATCGAGGACCGCCGCGATCGGCTGGCAACGATAATGATCGCCCCGCTGATGAGCTGTTCGGCTCGGTTGCCGGTCTATGTCCTTATGATCGCGGCCTTTTTCGGTGGTCAAACTGTCTTCGGCTTTGTATCGCTCGGGGCGGTAATAATGCTAGGGATGTATTTACTCGGCATTGTCGCCGCCATAGTCGTTGCATTCATCCTTAAACGAACGGTGCTCAAGTCTCCGACGCCGCCTTTCATGATGGAGCTGCCGCCTTACAGGATGCCGAGCGTTCGCACGGTGCTGGCAAATGTGCTAGAGCGTGCCGGGCTATTTGTGCGAAGGGCGGGTACGGTGATCCTGGCGATCTCGATCATTCTCTGGGCTCTCGCCTATTTTCCGCGAAGCGATACGGCGGCCGAGCCGGGCTCGGAAACGGCGGCAAGCGCGCAGCTAGAGAATAGCTTTGCCGGGCGGCTCGGGCATGCGATTGAGCCGGTGATCGAGCCGCTCGGATACGATTGGAAGATCGGCGTCGCTCTGATCGCGAGCTTTGCCGCCCGCGAGGTTTTGGTCTCAACGCTCAGCATTCTCTACAATGTTGGCGGCGACGCCGAGGAGACGGGCGGGCTTGCATCGGCACTTCGCGATGCCAAGCGAGCAGATGGGTTGCCGGTTTGGACGCCGCTTACGTCTATCTCATTGATGGTCTTTTTCGTCCTGGCAATGCAGTGCATGAGTACGGTCGCGATCGTCCGTCGTGAGACGAATAGCTGGCGATGGCCGCTTTTTATGGTCGTTTATATGACGCTGCTTGCGTATCTCGGGGCGTTTGTTACTTATCAAGGCGGGCGGCTGCTCGGGTTTACTTAAGGCTCCTATGGAACTATCAATACAGGAGATGGTCGTTTATGCGGTTATCATTGGGGCGGCGGCTTTTGGCATTGTCGGGCTGATTCGCCGCAGTTCAGCTTTTCGCCGCGGCTCTGAGTGTTCCGCTGACTGCGGCTGCTCGCCTGCTCCTCGAAAACATCCGTGAGCGACGATAACTCTCTTTTAACCGCCGGCGTAAAGGCGATGTTTCTCTCGACCCTCTCGTTCGCCCTCGCAAATCTTTTTGTAAAGCAGGTCGCACATCTTCCGGCAATGCAGATCGTCTTTTTTCGCTGTGTAATCGCCTCTGCATTTTGTTTCTACGGGCTGCGAATGGCCCGGGCGGATTGGATCGGCTCAAACCGGATGTTGCTCCTGCTCCGCGGCTTTTTCGGCACAATTGCTCTTTATCTTTTTTTCGTCACGGTCCAGAATGTCCCGCTTGCGACCGCGACGACCATTCAATATCTCTCACCGATATTTACGACCATAATCGCGATCTTTCTGCTCAAAGAAGGCGTCCGACCGCTGCAATGGATTTTTTACGCCCTCGCTTTCTCGGGGGTGGTTTTGATACAGCAGCTCGATGGTCGTGTCTCGGCGTTTTACGCAATGCTCGGCATCATTTCCGCACTTTTCTCGGGAGTTGCTTATAATCTTGTCCGCTCGCTGAAGGGCAAGGAGCATCCGCTTACGGTGGTCCTACATTTTCAGCTTGTAGGTGTCGTCGCCGGCGGCATCAGCATAATGTTCTATTGGACGACGCCGGTCGGATGGGACTGGCTTTACCTGCTTCTCATCGGAATATTCTCTCAGCTCGGGCAGATGTTCCTTACGAACGCATTGCAGCGAGAGGCGGTTGCCGGAGTGGCGATAGTGAACTACACCGGCCTGGTTTATGCGGTCTCGATCGGCTGGATCATCTTCGGCGAACCTCAGACGGTTTTCTCGATAGCCGGGATGTTTCTGGTTGTCGCCGGAGTGCTGATGAGCGTACTCTATAGCCGAAGGCAGCGGGCGCTCGAAAAGCTAGAGGCGACCGCGGCTTGAACGCGATGAAATTTGACCCGGAGATCAAGGCAGCGGTGCTGACCGCAAGCGATACGCGAACAAAGGCGACCGACGAATCGGGCACGGTCTTGGTCGGGCTTTTGCTCGGCCTCGGCATCGGCGTTACCGAGCGTGTGATCGTGCCGGACGAGTTCGATGCCATTCATGATGCTCTTGTCGCCTTTGCGGACGAAGCTCGAGTTGACCTGATTCTGACAACCGGCGGGACGGGATTCGCCGCGAGAGACGTTACGCCCGAGGCGACGCTCGCCGCGATCGACCGCGAAGCTCCCGGCATCGCTGAGGCCATCCGCCGCGAGACCGCCACTAAAACGAAGTTTGCAATGCTTTCCCGGGCCGTCGCCGGTATCCGCGGAAAGACGCTGATCATAAACCTGCCCGGCTCACCAAATGGCGTCCGTGAATGCTTCGCTGTCTTCGAGCCCGTCCTGGTCCACGCTTTAAAACTGATTCGAGGCGAGACAGCTCATTAGAGCCGCTCGCCCCGAATACAGTTGCGATAAACAACCTACCTAACGCGGAACACTTCCGTTGATAAAGACCCGAATATCGTCTTTCAGTTTCTTGAGCGAACCGACCTCTATGTACATCATATGGCCGGCCTCGTAGTAGGCGGTAGAGATGTTCCGCCGGATCTCGGGTTCGAGATTGAGCGAGGCGAAAGTATAATCCGCCGCGAAATATGGCGTCGCCATATCGTAATAACCGCTGGCGAGGAACACCTTCATATACGGGTTCTTCCGCATCGCGCTCGAGAGTGCCTGGGTCGTATCCGCCCAGCCGTTGTTCGTGTTCCAGTTCCAGGGCTGCGTGATTCCGCCGCCCAGGATGTAGTACTCAAGATCGGTCTGGAAGCCGAGTTCACGGCGGACATAATCGTTGAGCGTTGCGGTGTAAGGCGGCCGAATGGCAGTCATGCTCGGGTCAAATTCCGGACCTGCGGCACCAGCATCGCGGTCGATACCCGTGAAGCGGCTGTCGAGCCGGCCGGTCGTCCGCCGACGGTCGCGGAGAAGTTCTTTGTTGAACTCGCCTAGTTCGACGCGGAGGTTTTGATTCGCGACGAATGTCGGTGAGAGCCCGCTATAAGCCGCATATTTTTGCACAACCGCGTTCCGCTCCGCGGCCGGCAAACGGTCGGCACGCAGCAAGGCAGGTGCGAGTTCATCAACGGCAAAAGACTCGGCTTCGCGGAGCAATTCCTGAAGCGGCTTTCGCTGCAGTTCGGGCGAGAGCTTTTTGTGGTACCACGCCGTTGCCGCATACGACGGGAAGATCATCACCAGCGGAGTGTCGTTGTTATCGGCAAAGCGGATCGACTGAAAGTTCGTCACCATCGAGACCATCGCTACGCCGTTGAGTCCGATCCCCCGTTCGAAAAGGTGGTTTGAGAGCCCGGCGACGCGAGTCGTTCCGTAGCTTTCACCGACGAGAAAAAGCGGTGATGACCACCGCTCATTGCGGACAAGGAACATCCGAATAAATTCGCCGTTGGACTCGATGTCGCCATTGACCGAAAAGAACTTCGAGGCGAATTCCGGTTTCGTCGCCCGCGAATAGCCCGTCCCGACCGGATCGACAAAGACAAGGTCAGTCAGGTCAAGCCAGCTATGATCGTTCTCGACCAGTTGATAAGGCGGCGGAGGCATCATGCCGTCGTCGAGCATCTTCACCCGCTTTGGCCCGAGGGCACCGAGGTGAAGCCAGACCGATGCCGAGCCTGGCCCGCCGTTGAACGAGAACATCAGCGGTCGCTTTGACCTATCCGCAACGCCGTCCAATTGATAGGCCATGTAGAAGATGCGGCCTTCGGTCACCTGCGTCTGCGGATTGCGGATCGGCATAAAGCCGGTCGTGACGGTGTAATTGAGCACGCGGCCGCCGACCCTTGCCGAGTGTTTCGTGACGACCGGCGGGTCTTCCTTCTCAGCGGCCGGAGCAGCGGGAGCAGGCGAGCTCGCGGGAGCTTGAGCCATCCCGAAAGCCGCAAGAGAAAATGCGATCAGGATATGAAGGATGATACGTTTCATTTCGAGCTTACCTCGCCTCCTCGCTGACCATTTTGCCGTTGATCATCGTGCCAATGCACTTGGTCGTGTATTCGAACGGGTCGCCGTCGTACATTGCAATGTCCGCATCCTTCCCAACGGCCAGCGAGCCGATACGCGAATCGAGCCCGATTATCCGTGCGGCATCGATCGTGATGCTTGCAAGTGCATCGCGTCTTCCGAGTCCGGCACCCGCGGCGACTGCCGCTTCAAAAAGCACAACGCGGGTCTTCGGTACGTAGCCTTCGTAGCCGCTCTGAATGGCGAAAAGAATACCGGCTTCCTTAAGCTTGGCAGCGGTGGCCATCGAGAGGTTCTCGCGGTCGCCGCCCGGCCGGGCCATCGTCGGGTGAAGAATGACAGGAATTCCGGCAGCCTTGATCTCGTTGATAACAATCTGAGCATCGGATGCACCGTCGAGCACGATACGGATGTTGAATTCTTTCGCGATCCGAAGAGCGGTGAGAATATCCTGGGCCTTTTCCGCAGTGACGAGCAAAGGCACTTCGCGTTTGATCACGCGGATCATGATCTGGCTCTTCAGGTCGGTCGGCGCTTCCGATTTCTTCGAGGCTTCCTGAGCTTTGATAAGTTCGCCGCGAAGCATTGCGGCCTGTTTCGCACGCGTGCCCGGCGACCGGCCCTGACCGGCAAGTCCAGCCTGGCCGAGAGTCACCGCGATCATAGCGAGCGGGGAAACGGTGGCTTCGTCAACGTTCTTGCCCGCCGTCTTTGCGATCATCGTCTGGCCGGACACAAGCGCTGAAGGCTGATGGCCGGTGTGGATGGTCGTTACGCCGAGGTTGCGAACATATTCGACGAGCGTCTCCTGGGCGTTGTAGGCATCGATAGCACGAAGTTCCGGCTGAAATGCAGAACCGCCGTCAAGAGCCATTTGGTCGTGCGGCTGATTGAGGTATCCATTGAGGCCGATAACGGTGTGGGCATCGATAAGCCCCGGCGTCACGACCTTTGCATTCATGATCCGATAGCCGTCCGGGATGCGGACCTGTGCCGCCGTGCCGACCGCCTCGATCTTGCCGTCCTTTACGAGTACGACGCCGTTCGTGATCGGTTCACCGGTCATTGTCCATACCGTTTCGCCGCGGACGGCGATCTGTGCCGAGGCAGCCGTTGCGAACGGGAAGGCGACGATTGCGAAAAGCGAAACGGCAGCGAGTGCACGTCCGAAAATTCGTTTATTGATATTTGAGATGCTCATTAGTTTTCACCTCCGATGTCACCGTCAAAGCAGTGAATGTGATCGGTGTTTTCGTCATTGCCGGCACCGAAGCCGCCGACGGCGATCAGGTAATCTTTCGGGTCCGCACGGTCAAAGACCTTGTTTCCTTCGACCCACGTTTCGAGGACGTTCGTGTAAACGCTCAGCGGATCACCGGAGAGTACGACCATGTCAGCGTCCTTCCCGACCTCAAGCGAACCGACGCGATCCTGGAGGTCCATCATTATCGCGTTCGCCATTGTTAGGGCATAAAGAGCCTTTTCACGCGACATTCCGACGCGGACTGCAAGGCCCGCAGAGCGGAGGAATAGCCGCGAATCGGTAATCGAATCGTCGGTATGAAAACCGGTCAAAGCTCCGGCCTTTTCGAGGGCTACGCCATTCTCGAATTTGATGTCCATCGTCTCAAGCTTTCCGCCGGGCGAATCGATGAAGATTATCGATGCCGGAGCGTTTGCCGCAGCGATCTCCTCGGCGACCTTCCATGCTTCTGAGACGTGCTGGAGAACGATGCGGAAACCGAACTCCTTCTGGAGCCGGAGTGCGGTGAGAATGTCATCATGCCGGTGTGTATGGAAATGCACCACGCGGGTGCCTTCAAGAACTTCAACAAGAGCTTCCATCGCAAGGTCGCGAGCCGGCATCTTGCTCGCGTCACCAGCGGCTTTCTGGATCTTTTCGCGGTATTCACGTGCCTTTATCAACTGCTCGCGAACGAGTGAGGCCGATTTGGCCCGAGTCCCCGGGAAACTGCCGCCGCCGGCACGGATCGAGTTAGTACCGTTAGCAAACTTCATCCCGCCCATGTATTTGCCGTTCTTGTCTAGTATCAGAACGTCGTCGATCTTAACGGCATTGTCTCGGAGCTTAAGGTAGAGGGTTTGTCCGCTATTCAAATGTCCGGAACCGGGCATCACGTTAACAGAGGTAATGCCGCCGGACTGGGCACGCTGCAAGCTCGACGATCGTACGTTAAGAGAATCGAGTAACCTCACCTCGGGTTGGATGGGCCCGGACGCATCGGCACCGGCAGTCCCGCCGATATGACTGTGGGTATCGACAAGTCCCGGCATTATCACTTTGCCGGCCATGTCAACGACCCGAGCGCCCGCGGGCGGGCGGACAGAAGCAGACGGCCCGATCGCGGTGATCTTGCCGCCCTGAACGACTATAGTTCCACGCTCGATCTCAGGACCTGTGATAGGGATCAGACGCGCATTTGTAAATGCAACCGGCTGCTGCTGTCCTAAAATCGGACACGCGAACAGCGCGGCTACACTAATCAGCCTTAGTAGTTTTCGCATTTTTTTGACCTCGTATGTGATTGCGGTTGCAACGGGAATATGACTAAAGTGCTACGAAATCGTGTGACTGTCAAGAAAGCCCGCACTATATCGTACGTTTCGGTCTGCAAGTTTATTTATTTTCGAGAGCGATTCAACACCACCGTTCCAAGAAATATAAACGTATTAGCCAAACTCCGATATTGAAAGCGTTTTGGCACACGGGTTGACTATAGAATCTCTTGAAACATCTTTTGGGGGAGAGATATTATGAAGAAACTAGTTATAGTCTCAATTTTCTTTGCATTTATTTTCACGATGATCGTACCGGAATCGTACGGTCAGACGCGAAGAAAGAAGAAGAAGTACCCGGGGCTCGCGACCAATATCGCGATCGTCGCCGGTAGTACGGCAGCAGGTGCTTTGATCGGCCGCGGACGTAACGGTGCGATGATCGGGGCTGGTGCCGGTTTACTTTACGCCTCAAGCCGTAAGGGAACCAAGCGTCGAGCTTATAATTCGAACTATCGTCGTGGTGCGAAGATCGCCGGTGGTACGCTTCTCGGTGCCGGTACCGGTGCCTGGGTCGGCGGCAAGACCGGAATGGTCGTTGGCGGACTTGCGGGTGCAGGTGCAACGTATCTTTACACCAAGAACGGCAACCGCTACTATCGCGCAAACAATGGCCGGCAGTTTTATACTCGTAACGGAAAGCGTTACTACGTGAGATAAACTCGGATGAACTTTTCAGGCAAAGGCGGGCGTTTCGGCGTCCGCCTTTTATTATTTGGCGATGGGAATTTCGACGACCACCTCGGCACCGCCTTTCTCGGCTGAACGAATCTCGATCGTACCGCCATGAGCAGTCACGATGCCGTAGCAGACAGCAAGGCCGAGCCCGGTGCCTTTTCCGGGAGGCTTGGTCGTAAAGAATGGATCGAACGCATTTCGCGAAATGTGTTCGTCGAATCCGCTACCGGAATCCGCTACGGTCAATCTCAAAGTATTTCCCGATTGCTCGGCCTTGATCTCCAACACGCCGCCGTCATGCATCGCATCGCGGGCGTTAAGTAACAGATTCAAGAGGACCTGTTGTAGCTGGCTCGCATCAGCCATTATCTGCGGAAGTTCATCTGAGACACTCGTCCTGATCTCAAGCCGGCTAAAGCTCGCATCGTAATTCGCAAGCTGAAGTGCCGAATTCACGACATCCCTTACGCTCACCAAAGAGCGGCCGGGCGGTCTGCTTCGCGAGAAATCTGTCAGATCGTGCGTCACCCGTTTTATCCGTTCGATCTGTGCGGCGATGAGGTCGAGATCTTCGTTCGTTTCAGGATCGTTGTCTTTGCGGGAGCGAATAAGCTGGATAAGCGACGAGATGGACGCAAGTGGATTATTGACCTCATGGGCCACGCCTGTAGCAAGCGTTCCCATCGCAGCCAGCCTGTCCGCTCGTTGAAGCTGTTCGTTCATACGCCGAAGCCGTTCAAGGTCCTCGGCCATCTTTCGGCTCATTTCATTAAACGATGAAGCAAGTAGCCCGATCTCGTCATTGCTTTTTCTAAGGTCGGCTTCAGCACCGTAGCGGCCGTTCGTCACCTCGATCGCGGCAAGAGTTATCCGCTGGAGCGGCCGCGAGACCGAGCGTACGACCATAAGCAGCAGCAAAAGGTTCGGAACAAGCGCCGAAATGATGCTGAAGATCAAAAACTTTTGCCAGGCAAAGGATGTCATCCCATCGCGAAATGCCCACCAGGCGATAGGCACCTGAAAGATGAAAAATGACGGAACAGCGACCGCCGCAATGCTAACGGCGATCTTGTATGTGATCGGGAAAAGCCGAAATTGATCGAGAGTGGTTTGCAGCGATAGCAGCTTGAAATTAGTTATCGCGTAGGCATAGATCAGCACGCCGGGGATGACGAATAGCGAACTGTAAGGCAATAGCTCATAGCGGTCAAAGTAGGGAAGTACCAGATTGGCGCATGTCTTCAGTACGCCGGTTATCGCGAGTGCAAGGATGATAGCCCCAAGCTGCTTCGCCCGCTGTGTGCCGGCATAGAGCCGATATTTCCGTGCGAGCACCGCGAATCCATAGAAGAACAAAAAGTAAACGTAGCCTACAAAAATATATGCGAGAGGCGAAAGTGAAATGGAGAAACTAACGTCGGCAAGTTCGATCGAATCCCACAGATAGCCAAGCAAAGCAGCCGGTATAAAGATCAGGCCTGGAGCGAAGAATACCGCTGCCTTTTCTCTCGGAATACGATTGTTTTCCGGAAAGACCCAAGCAAAGATGACCAGTGCATATTGAAGGAGAAGCGCGGTCACGAAGCTTGCTGCTGCCCACCAGCCGGCTCCGAATGCGGGGTCGTTGAAGTTCCAGAAAACAAGGTCCTTTGTGGTCCAAAAGGCGAGAAACGCAATGAACGCACCAAACGTCTGATTTGCTCGGCTCCGTGGGTCATTCACAAAAACGAAAAACCCGAGCAGAACGAGTAGGATCACGACCGCGAGCTGAAAGAATGCGAACATCAAGAGCATTCTAAGCCCGCAGCCTCGATAGCGGAAATTCGCAGCCGTTGCCGCTTAGTCGATCTCGATCTTGAAGTTCACGCCAACGGCGTTGATATATTTGGGAAGCCCGCCTGTATTGTAGCGATTCAGATAGAAGACCTCAGCCGTAAAATTCGGGGTCACCTTTCTCTCGATTCCTGCAGAAAACTCGTTTCGGAAGAACCTGCCATCTCGAAAATCATAAAAGACCTCGTCGGCAGCAAATGCCGAAAAGATGGTTTTGCCATCTTTTTTGATGGGATGCTTGAAGGTTATTTTGTTGCGGTAACGAATCGTATCCGGGCGGCTGTTGCGGATGCGATATTCAACTCGGTTACGATCCTTAATGGAGAGTTCTTTGTATGTAAATGAAAGAGTCGTATCAAATCGTGCCCGGTGTTCGATGTCCTTTCGTCCCGGGAACTGCTCGGCATATTTATAAATGTAGGTAGGCGTGATCGAAACGTATTTGTTTATCCTCTTATCGAAACCGATGCCGACGCGTTCATCGACGGGATAGAGCTTGTTGCGGCCAAGGCGGATGCTGCCGATCAATAGCAGCGATAGGTCTTTGTACTCCTTGTCATCCGCATCGCGTTTCTTGACCAACGGTATGGTTACTACAGTTTCGCTCCAGACTTGAAAGTCGCGCTCGCCCGGGCTCGATTGGCCGTAGGCCGTTGTAATAATTACCGAAAGGAAAACAAAAAGAATGGCAGATGGTCGAATTGATTTGGCGTAACTCTTCACATTTTCGCTCTAATCTGAGGTCTAGGAACGAGGAAGATGTTAACACGAAGTTACAGGAAAGTTACAAGCCGACAAAAACGAAATGCTTTACGATCCGAGAAAAAGGGCGGCGGCAGTCCCGGAAATTCCAACCGCCAAAGGGAGAAATCGCTTGACGGCGATCTTCCCATCATCAGCGGCGAGACTATGTAGAGCCGCAAACAAAGGAAGTGCAGCCGCGGCAACAGCTCCACCGATGAAGGCTCCGACGAAAGCTCCGAATACGAACAAGAATATGCCGCCGGCAGCTCCGGAAATTATCCCCCATGCGGCACCGAGGATGGGAATGAACAAAAGTGAACGAAAGAACCCGGACGCGAGAATATTGTCGAGCGATCGAGCAACAGCACCGCCGGTCAAAAAGCCCACTGCTCCGGTCACGGCGGTCGCTAATGCGGCTATCAAAAGAACCGCTGGGTTTGGAGAAGAGGTATCCATCACAAACAAGCGCACAAGAATCGCCGCGGTCGGCACAGTGCCGATCGCGAGGCCAAAGTATTTGATAGATGCCGTGAGGTCGAGTTCCCGGTTTATAAAACCTAACGCTTTGGGAGCATTACCGGACGTGATGGCAAGTTCGCTCGTAGCTCTTCGAAGCTCGTCGATACGCCTTTCGTAATCAAGGTCGTCGCCGGCCATCAAAGGTGAAAGAGTGTTTTCGTCAACCTGCGTTATCGTTTCCATATGAACTCCCCGATATGATGACGGCGTTGTGCCCAGCAGTTGCTCGCTGTAGCTCTGATAGAGTGCTATCGGTAAATAGCTCGTCGGCTAACGCCGATCCGGCGACTTCCGGAGCTCTGAGCCAAAGCGTTTCTCTCAGATCATCGGCTGAACGTCGTGCGTGGATCGCGACCCGCCGAGCGTTCCGGCGGGCAAGGCACCTGCTCGCAAGTCCCGGATCAGGATGTCCGGAAACCGTAAAGATCTCCGCATTGCTTTGGTGAACCGCAAAGTTCTCGTGGCTCGCAAGTCGAAGGCCGACAAACCGATCGATCGCGTCAAACAGCTCCTTTCGTAAAGCAAAGCGGCGGTCCTCCGACCTCTCGAAATGACCTTCGACTGCCGATCTCAACGAAGTTGCCTTGCGAGTGATACGTGAATCCGATGTATTACGCGTATCGAAGGTAGAGGCAGTAATCAAAACAGGTCTTCGCTTATACAGGAGAATGCCCAAAAAGATCGGCCAGAGCCCGAAGCCAAATAAAGCTCTTCCAATTGTTGAAAAAGTTGGTCTTGACTTCTCGGCTTGAAGCAGCAAATAGACGCCGACTGGGGATCCAAGAGCAAGATAGGCAAGAATGATATCAATGGCCATCGCGGTACACGCGGCAAGTATCGTTCCTGCGTTCAACGTGTCCGGTTGCCTGCTCCCGTTACGTCTTAATTAGCGAGAAGCAAAGGCTTTAACAATAATTTGGGAACCTAGGGCCTTGTGAATTCGTAAGGCAAATTTAGGGAAATCGCAAGAAATTGGTGAAACCGGTTCGCAAAATGCAAAATTTTCAAATTTGCAACACGAAATCGAAGCGATTATGCAAAAACTTCGATTTGGGCCGTTCTTATTGTAATGGCACGGTGATTGCTTGAAGTAATAGCGGGCAGTCAATTTGGCCATAGAGTTTTGGGAATATTTTTACCGAGATTGGGATTAACAGGATTAAAGCAATGAAGGATAGAAAGGTCAAAGTCATTAAGAAGGCGGCGTTTGAGGCATCGGCGGGTAAGAATATTAAACAACCTACAAAAGCCCGCGATGCCGCTCGGGACGCGGTTAAGACAGTCTCTGCGTGGGTGAGTGATTTCCAATCGCGTAAGAGCGAGGAGACCTACATCGCATTCGAAAAGCTTTTTGCTCAAAGCCCGAGAGCCTCAGAAGGCTAACGCAAACGAGATAAGATCCCCTTAATACCTATACTTAAGCCGGCATGTGACCGGCTTTTTTCTTTTCTTGGCTATTGACCTTTTGCAACAATTCAATCCGTATTGCTATCCTAAGCGTTCTAAATATATACGGAACCCCCAAAACAAATGAAGGACAAGGTTGCAATCGTAACCGGTGCCAGCAGCGGTATCGGAAAGGCCACGGCGGTTAAATTTGCTCAGGAAGGCGCGACGGTCGTCGCCGTTGGACGAAACGAGGCGGGTTTCAGCGAGCTTCGCGAAGAGGTTCGTGAACTGGAAGGAACCCTCCGCGTTCACCTCGCTGACCTTACGGAACAATCGCAGATCGACCGACTCGTCTCCGAAACCGTGCAGCATTGCGGTCAAATTGACGTTTTGGTCAATGCCGCCGGCATCATTCGCTCTGGCACTCTGGCAGACACATCGGTTGATGATCTGGACAAGCTGATGGGCATAAATCTCCGGTCTGTTTATTATTTAATGCAAAAAGTTTTGCCTTTTTTGGAAAAAACGAGCGGAAATATCGTCAACATCTCAAGCATTGCAGGTTCGAGGGCATTTCCGGGCGTGATGGCCTATTGCATTTCGAAAGCTGCGGTCGATCAATTAACGCGTTGTGCTGCCCTAGAACTTGCTGAAAAGGGCATTCGGGTGAACGCTGTTAATCCGGGAGTGGTAGTTACGAACCTGCACAAACGGGGTGGAATGTCCGAGGAAGCGTACGAGGCATTTCTCGAGAACGCAAAACGGACACATCCGCTTGGGCGGCCGGGCGAGGCGAGCGAGGTGGCCGAATTGGTCGCGTTTCTAGCATCGGACAAGGCGGGCTGGATCACGGGCGTAACATACGAGATCGACGGCGGGCGAGGCCAGACGTGCCTCCGATGACGCCCGATCGGAGAAAGGGATTTGAAGCTAAGACTTCTTCCAAGTTCATTTGACCAGAATGGCGTCTATTCGGCCGGCCAGCATCTGACTTCGTTTTTGATCGATGATCGCGTCGCCCTCGATGCGGGAAGCCTTGCAATGGCCGCCGGCGAAGCGGATCGCCGCTCCGTTCGCGATATCATTCTGACCCACGCCCACCTTGATCACATCGCCGGCCTTCCGCTCTTCATTGATGACCTTTTTGCCTCCCTTACAGAGCCGATACGGATCCACGCAACTGCTGATGTGATCGAGGTGCTCGAACGCGATGTCTTCAATTGGTCGGTTTATCCGCGGTTTTCGGAACTGCAGAATGATAATGGGCCGGTGATGGAATATCGGCCCTTTGAACTCGGTGCCCGATTCGATATCGGCGGCCTGACCTTTTCATCCATCCCGGTCGACCACAAGGTGCCGTCGTCGGGCTTTGTCATCGATGACGGCAGCTCGGCGATCGCATTTTCGGGCGATACATCCAGTTCGTTGGCGTTTTGGGCGAATGTGAATGAACGAAATGATCTGAAGGCAATTCTTGTCGAGTGTGCATTTCCGGATCGGATGTCGGAACTAGCCGAGGCCTCACATCATTTCACACCTAAAACTTTAAAGCTGGATCTTGGGCTGCTCAAGCTTGATGTCGAGATCTGCATCATCAACATCAAGCCGATGTATCGGAGCGAGGTGATCGACGAGTTGCGAGCGACACTCGACCGTAGTGTGACGATCATTGAGCCCGTCAGGCAATATCATTTCTGAAGGGGACCTGCAGCGGGACGAAGAAAATTGATCGGTTCAAATGAGCTTTGCCGGTGTTCATCCGGAAAGTCATAAAGCTTAACCCGGCCGTTCGGGCGTACCTCCTTCACCTTGAAGGTTCGCTCGTCGCGGGTCTTCCCGGGCATTATCTCTGCTCGGAACGTGACCAGCATCTCGGGCCTTGCCCAGATGTGCTTCTTGATCGGCTCCTGTTTACGTTTACTAAACATCTGAGTTGTCTTCCGTGGGGTTTTTCTGTTTGTGCTTGCTCTTTCGACCCGAAGGATAGAGCTTTTCCGCCGGTTTGTCCGGGTCGATCTTACGGCTAGGCGGAGCGGTCGGCTTCCTGATCGATTCAAAGATCGTCGTTCGCTTCTTTTTCCTTCCCTTAGTCACAGCGGGCGATATTATAGCAGAGGATTCACAAAGTATCGTGAATAAAATCCGCGGTGAATCAACGAACAGATTGACTATATGGCCGAAACGATAGAGTATTTACGTCGGTAATGACGGGAAGGCAAGTAAATACATTTGGCGGGCGGTCGTCCAACCGGCGTATCGACCCGAATCGCGGGCCGTTGGCGAAACGCGAGCCATTTCGGTTGCCCGCAACTGGGTTTTATATCGCTTTTGTGCTTTTTTCCATCATCATCGCCCTATTCGTATGGTTGGTGCTTTATGAGACCGGAGACGAATCGGCGGCGAACTGGGCGATAATTTCGGGCGTCGCCTGCCTTTCCGGAGCGGTCATATTTCGCGAGGCGTTCCTCACGAGCATGAGGAAAAAGATGCTTTCGCGGGAACGTCGGCTTATCAGCAACGTCTCAGGTGAGTTCGAAGTTCCAAAGCCGTCATTTAAGCTTACCGTAGAGCATAATGCTGCCTGGGTTCGGTCGATGCAGCAGAAATCTGACGCAGCAAATGTTCTCGGAGGGCTTGCCGACGGACATCGCGAGGTCTTTCTCCTTTGTGAGGAGTATCTCGAGGTAATTAAAAGCGAATTGCCGCGGGTCGCAGCCGGTTCGCCGCGGTTTGCGGCGTTCAGAAAGGGAACCGTGGTCGCCAACCGGCTTCACTATGAGCACATGATCCGTTGGGCAAAACTCGAGGCTGCGGGAGCTACAGGATCTGCTGGAAGTGACAGCGACGAGGCGTTTAAACGTCGGTCGCGGCAAGCGGCGCAGGCACTGGATACAGCATTGTCCCATTACCCGGACGAGCGGCTGCTTATCGAGCTTCGAGGTTCATTCGCGGCTGTAGATCGAGTTGATGGGTTTGGCGAGGTCATTGATGTCGAGGGCGAGGTGATCGAGGCCGAATCGTAAGGCGGAATCACGAGCATGCAGAATCCCGGAGACTTTAGTAGACTTTTTAATAATTTTTCGCTCAAACTGTTAAATCTTTGTTAGAATATTGCCCACTGGGCCTGATGCAATGCTGTAAACAGTAAAGCACTTTTGTGAAATGATCTCTCAACGCTGTCCAAAATGTCGCAGTAATCGCATCCGACGCGGTTATCGACCCACGCCCTTTCTTCTAAAACTCATATTCCGATTTAACCTGCTTTGCGATAACTGCAACCTGGAATTTCGTGGTTTTGCCGTTCCGGGGACGGTAAATTCTCGTTCCAAAAAGCGTGAACGGGCGGGTTAGTTGTTTATCCCAGGCGATCCCGCATAAAACACTCACGATTTTTTGTTTTGGTGTGTGTCGTTTTGCATCTGATTTCGTAATATAAGGAAATTGAGTCGTTTTTCCACACCTAGTTCGCTATACGTTTTGCTCTGGATCACCGCTGTGCTCGCAGGGGCCACAGGCGTTTCTGGACAATCGAATAAGATCACAACAATTCATTATGGCGATCGTATAGAGATCGACGTGCTCGGAAGTTTTGAGTTTGATTGGCGAGGCGGAATCAACCCGGAAGGATTTCTCGATGGGTTTGACCGTGTTGAGGAGCAAGTTTATGTCCTCTGCAGGACAGAAGCTGAGGTGGCTGCCGAGGTCGCCCGGCTCTATTCGCGGTTTCTTCGCGAACCGGTGGTTACGGTTAGGATAATCGATACATCAGGCCGGCCGAACGTATTCTTGACGGGCGGCGTGCGAAATCCGCATAGATTTCGGCTTGCGAGGCCGGCAAGCCTTCAGGAGCTTCTTGTCTTGAGCGGCGGATTGACCGAGCTAGCGAGCGGTGAGATCACACTTTTTCGGCGTCCGGACACGAGCTGTGACCCAGCTTCAAACGGCGATCGTTCGCCGCAGACGTTGCGAATCAAGATCAGCGACATCCTCGCCGGCGACCCTGCGGCGAATCCGCAGGTCTTGACCGGCGATATCGTAGATGTGAACGAAGCGTCCCCTATCTATGTGATCGGTGGTATTGCGAGGCCCGGCCGACAGCTTTTTCGCTCCGAGCTAACGCTTTCGCGTGCTGTGGCCGCCGCCGGAGGGCTGGACAAGAATGCCGTGGCGTCGCGAGTTGTAATATACAGGCGTGAGGGCGGGACCGGTTCGATAATCGAGGCGGACCTGGAAAAGATCGCGTCGGACCCAACCGCTGACGTTGAGCTAAAACCCTACGACGTTGTGGATATCGGTATCAGAGGCCTGGAACGGAGACAATTTTCGCCAGTCGTCGAGGGCTTTGGAGCCGCAGCGGTTCCACGAGAGGAACTTCCGCTAAGGGTCATAGATTAAATTTGATCTCGTCGGATTGAAAGCAAACGTTGTAAAGAGTTCCCGAATCAGTTTATTATTATAGATTGCCGTCAATTCTACGGCATTTTGTTATGGCTGAAAAGAGAAAGCTTAGCAGGCGGATGTCCGCCCTTATTTGGTTGGTCGGAGTAGCGATCGTGATCGGTGTTCTCATTGCGACGCACCAGATCGCTATGATCTATCTTCTGGCGACCGTTGCTTTGGTGGTATTGCTCCTGATCGTGGCATTTTCCGATCTCGAGAACATTGATCGCCAGGATATAGCTGGTTCGGAAGCGGACTAGGTATTTTCTCGGCGGTTCGTTTTGATGAAACGAAGCCTTAAAAGTTTTTTGCTCCTGGCAGTGCTGATCGTGGGCACTCACATGGGCTACGCCTCATCGTTCGATGCGGATTCGGGCAGTATTCCTGACCTGCGGTGGCGCGGAAACACGATCCGCATTGGCATTTCGACATCGCTGACCGACGAAAGTCCGTCGATAAAGCGGGGAAGCGATGCAGCGGCCGCAGTCGAGCGTAGCTTGCAACGGTGGGCCGAAGCAGCGGGCATTAGCATTCAGGTCTTTCAGACCTCGATCGAAAACGTCAGTCCGTCGGGGCCGCGAGGCGATGGCGTTTCGCTCATCACTATTGCTTCTACATCGGAGAACACCCTCGTATTCAACAAGAACGGAAACCAACTTCCGGCCGCCACGCGGATATTTTTCGACCGCAGCGGCAATATCTCCGAGGCGGATATCGTTCTCAACGCGAGTCACCAGTTCTCGACCGACGGAACATTTGGCACCTATGACCTCGAGACAGTTTTGATGCACGAGGTCGGCCACTTGCTCGGGCTTGATCACGCCCCAACCGTAGGCAGCCTGATGTGGCCGCAGATAAGCCGCAACGGCCTCTTTTCTGTCAATTCTTTTTTCCGACGTGAGCTTTTAGAAACTGACGTAGCATCTGTTCGCGAGATCTACCGCTCGGAGACGGGCGACGAAGGATCCTCCGGATCGGTCGAGTTGAAAATTTCCGTTGGCAAGATCAAGGCCAGTGAGGCCGGATTCATTTGGCTTGAAGATGCCGTCAGCGGCAAACTCGTCACGACTGTTTCGATCCCTTCGGATTCCGACAACATACAACTTCGTTCAGTACCCGAGGGAACCTATAACGTTTTCTTTTCAAATGCGGATTCCGATGGCATAGGCAGCGGGCAAACGATTGGGACCGTTGACGTAACGAACGGCGAGCCTAGCGTTTTTAAGATCGTCGGAGAGGCATCAACCGGTTCCGCAACACTTATCGGCCTCAACGGCGAGACGACGGCTCTTAGCTTGCCCCTGAACGCCGGCAAGACCTTTTCCGTCTCCATGGTGCTGACGGAAGAAATGGACCTCCGACCCGTTCTTTATTCGTATTCTCGATATATTGTCGTCGACGAAAGTAACATTCTGCCAACGAAAGACCCGCTTGGGCGTGCCGTCGCGATTTTTGACGTTACGATCTCAGAGGACGCCCCGAACGGGGCCTATTCGCTCTGCACTATCAACCGCACCGGCGGCGAAGCCTGTTTTCCCGGAGTTTTTTCCATTTCCGGCCATCAAAACCCGTGGTATAAGCGGGACTTCTCAAAATATTAAGAAAAGTTTAAAAACTTCTTCCATTTTTTTCCGATATTGTGCATAATCGAGGCGTTCACCTCCCCGGTGAACATCGGTCCGCAAGGGGTGAGGACTTGCGGCCAAAACGGGCGGCGGTGTGGGAGACGCCGCCCATTTTCTTGTGCGGCTCCTGATTCGCGGCCTTCCTTCGGAGCAATTCACGGCAACTTTGAGAACTACATTGCCGATCCACTTTGGGATTTGACCCACTGTGGTATATCCTCACAGTGTTTTTCCCGCGGCGCATCTATTTGAATGCCCGTGGCTGGCGGCATGGTTGAAAGAAGAGCTGTTTCTCGCATATTTGGTTGAGAAGCGGTTCTTTTGATTTTTTATGGCTCTGAAAAAGCGCGGCAGGCTCGGCCGGTGGATGTTTGAAGGCGTCCCGGAGGTCGAAGGTCCTCACGAACCTGAAGGCCGCCACCGGAAGCACTCCTGGTGGCAGGTGATGTGCCTAACGGGCGTCGACTATTTCTCCACACTCGGCTACCAGCCGGGAATTGCTCTGCTTGCCGCAGGTGCCCTATCTCCGTTCGCTACGCTTGTTCTTGTCTTGCTAACGCTTTTCGGGGCGTTGCCGATGTATCGCCGCGTTGCCGAGGAAAGCCCGCATGGCGATGGTAGCATTTCAATGCTCGAACGGCTCCTTTCGCGTTGGAAGGGCAAGATGTTCGTGCTTGCCCTGCTCGGCTTTGTAGCGACGAGTTTCATCATCACCATCACCCTTTCCGCCGCTGATGCGACCGCCCATATCATCGAGAATCCCTTTGTAGTCAAGAATTTACAGTTTCTGCACCATGAGGTGATCGTTACGTTGGTCCTTATCGTCCTGCTCGGCGCGGTGTTCCTTCGCGGCTTCAGCGAAGTTATCGGGATCGCCGTCGGCATCGTCGTTGTTTTTCTGGGACTCAACCTCGTCACCATAGGAGTCGGCGTTTATCAGATCTTTTGGATCCAACCGGACATCGTGCCGAACTGGAGCGCTCTTCTTTGGTCGCAGCCGAACGTCAACGGAAGCATCTTCATGCTCATTGCGGCATCGCTGCTTACCTTTCCAAAACTTGCACTCGGGCTCTCGGGGTTTGAGACCGGCGTGGTCGTCATGCCGCTTATCAAGAGCGATGTCGAGGTCCAAAAGTCGCAGCTTGTTGCCTTTCATTCGACGCAGGTCGATCACTCTGAAGCACCGGACGACATAAAGGCTCATATCGAGGGACGCATCCGCGGCGGCAAAAAGCTGCTTACCGGTGCGGCCGTGATAATGAGCTTTTTCCTGATCGGTTCGAGCATTATCACGACAATGCTTGTCCCGCAATCGGAGATCGGCCCCGGTGGAAAGGCTTACGGCAGAGCTATAGCGTATCTCGCCCACGAGTATCTCGGGCCGGGCTTCGGTACGGTATACGACCTTTCGACGATCGCCATTCTCTGGTTTGCCGGTGCATCGGCGATGGCCGGTTTGCTTAACATAGTGCCTCGCTACCTCCCGCGATACGGCATGGCTCCCGATTGGGCAAGGGCGACGCGTCCGCTTGTGATCGTTTTCACGGCGATCTGTATCGTTGTCACCATCTTTTTTGAAGCAAGCGTTTCGGCCCAGGGCGGAGCCTATGCGACCGGCGTCTTGATGCTGATGACCTCGGCCGCCGTCGCGGTCACCATCTCGTCGAGGCGAAAGAAAGAGAAGCGATGGGTTGGGTTTCTGATCATTACGCTGATATTCGCCTACACGACCATCGCGAACATGATCGCCCAGCCGAGTGGAATCCAGATCGCGACACTCTTCATCATTGGCATAATCGTTACGTCGTTCATTTCGCGTGCTCTGCGGACGACTGAACTCCGGATCGACGAGATCGAATACGACGAGACAGCGCTCGAGTTCATCAAGGAAATGGCCGAGGGCGACATCCGCATTGTCACCAACCGCCGTGAGGTCGGCAATGTCGTCGAATACCGTTTCAAGGAGCATGAAAAGCGGATCGACAACCACATCCCTTCGACCGACCCGGTGATCTTTTATGAGGTCGACCTCGGAGACGCGTCGGAGTTCATTGGCACAATGGCGGTTCGCGGCGTCGACGTTGACGGCTACAAAATTCTGCGGACAGAATCACCGGCAGTACCGAATGCGATCGCGGCTCTTTTGCTCGACCTTCGCAATCGCACGGGCAAGATTCCGCATGTCTATTTCGGCTGGAGCGAGGGTAACCCGATAATGTACCTCGCCCGCTACATACTCTTCGGCGAGGGCGATACAGCGCCCGTTACGCGTGAGATATTGAGGCAGGCGGAATCGGACCCAGAACTCAGGCCGAATGTTCACGTCGGTGGTTAACTTCCTTACTGGTGCGGCGGCAGGAGCGAAGGGTTGAGTTCGAGGTAACACGAGCGGCAATAGACCGGACGGCCCTGCGAGGGATAGAACGGAACGGTCGTATTGCATCCGCATTTGGCACAAGCGACCAGGACCTCGATCCGTTGTTTGACGCCAAGCTCATGAGCAGCATTGATCGCGGCTATCCGCTCATTTTTTGCCTGCTTGCAGGGTTTGCACCGCTTTGGCGGGTTTTGGAGGTTCTTGTCGTAGAAGAACTGCTGTTCACCGACGGTCCAAACGAAATCGCTGTGGCAATCCATGCAGTTGATCGTTTGGTCGGTAAATTGTGGTTCTTCAGCACTTGCCTGTAAGGGGGCGCTGAATGAATCTGAAAAGCCGTTATCTGACATACCCTACCTCTTAATCGTCAATGAAAATCAAGATCGCAGCCTGATAAACGCGACCGGCAGCCGAACCGTAAGTGGTCGGGAAGTGTTGAAATTGCCCTTTGTCACAATTGCCGGCATCCGGGAGAACAGGCAAATTTGTGTAGGGAGCGGGCCAAGCGGGAACAACGTCTGAACTTATAAAATTAGCTAATGCATGTCAAGGATGTGCGATTTGAATTGACCCAGGTTCTCTGTAAAGATTGTCGGAGCGTATGAAGATTCTAGTTATCGGTTCGGGCGGCCGCGAACACGCCATATGTTACACCTTTCAACGGAGCCCGAGGGTCGAAAAGGTCTATTGTGCAAACGGCAATGCCGGGATCGCGTCCATCGCCGAATTGGTCGACATCAAACCGGACGAGATCGATCGCCTCGCCGGGTTTGCCGAGACTGAAGGCATTGATCTTACCTTCGTCGGAGGCGAGACGGCTCTTGCCCTCGGGATCGTCGATGCGTTCGAATCTCGAGGGTTGCGTATCATCGGAGCTTCGAAGGCAGCGGCAAGGTTGGAGGCGAGCAAGTCGTTTGCAAAGGATTTCATGCAGAGGCACGGCGTCCCGGCCGCTGATTATGCGGTTGCGGCATCGCCGACCGAGGCGATAGAAATACTTGAAAGCGGCCGATTTAGCGATGCATCAACTCCGGTCGTCGTAAAGGCAGATGGCCTTGCGGCCGGCAAAGGCGTCGTCGTTGCCCGCGAACGCTTGGAAGCGATCGAAGCCATCAATGAATTAGAGACACTGGTCGGAGCAGAGGCGGCTTCGACCATCGTTCTCGAGGAATGTCTTTTCGGCCGCGAGGTCTCGCTCATTCTTTTTGCCGACGGCGAAAGCTTCTCCCTAATGCCGCCGACGCGTGACCATAAACGTATCGGCGAGGGCGATACGGGCCCGAACACCGGCGGCATGGGCACATTCACAGCCGACGCTTTGCTAACGGCCGAGCAGCGTGAGCTGATCGTTGACACGATAGTCAGCCCGACTCTTAGGGGCTGTGTTGATGATGGTTTTCCGTTTCGCGGCATACTCTTTCTGGGGCTGATGATGACGGACGCCGGCCCAAAGACGCTCGAATACAACGTCCGCTTCGGCGACCCCGAGACGCAGGCGATATTGGTTCGGCTTGAGTCCGATCTCGTGGAGATCTGCGAAGCAATGCTAGAAGGGCGGCTAGCTGATATGGAAATCAAATGGCGAGCGGGTTCCTCCGCATGCGTCATCCTGGCAGCAGAGAACTATCCGGCAAAGCCGCGGACGGGCGATGTTATTACCGGCCTTGATTCGGCGGTAGCTCGCGAGGACGTTGTAGTATTTCACTCAGGAACGAAGCTCAGCGAGAGCGGCGAGTATCTGACCTCCGGCGGGCGTGTGCTTGGCGTTACCGCGGTCGGCGATGCTCTGGCGTCGGCGCTTGAAAAGGCCTATGCGGCAGCCGCGGAGATCTCCTGGCCCGGAATGCAGTTCAGGCGCGATATCGGGAAGTGAGAAGATTCAATATTCCGCGACGCTTTTCTGATACGACTCGAAATTGCGGAGCATTTCATCAAGCGAATCGCCGCCGAATTTCTCCCGCATCGAGTTCGCAAGCACAACCGCCAGCATCGCTTCGCCGATGACACCCGCAGCGGGGACAGCGGTAATGTCAGAGCGTTCAAAAGCGGCTGGCGACTCTTCCTTCGAATCTATATCGACTGAGGTCAACGGCTTTCGGAGCGTCGAGATCGGCTTAAGATATCCGCGGACGCGAAGCTCCTCGCCATTCGTGATCCCGCCTTCGAGCCCGCCTGCCCGGTTTGTTTTGCGGACGAGGCCGGCGTAGATCTCATCGTGGACCTCCGAGCCGAAACGGCCCGCATTCGCGACGCCCTCACCTATCTCAACCGCCTTCACCGCGTGGATCGACATTATCGCCCGGGCGATGCGGCCATCGAGCTTTTCTTCCCACGAAGTGTGCGAGCCGAGCCCTATCGGCAGCCCGTGGGCAACGACCTCAAAAATACCGCCAAGTGTGTCGCCATTTGCCTTTGCTTCATCGACCAGGGCGACCATTTGAGCCTCGACATCTTTATCGACGCAAGCGAGTGGGGCATCCGCGGCAATCGCGGTAATCTCTTCCCACGAAGCATTTATCGGCGTTTCAGGCACCGAGCCGAGCTTTGCGACATGGCTGCGGACCGCGATCCCGAACGCGGCGAGGAGTTGTTTGGCGACGGCACCCGCCGCGACGCGTGCTGCCGTCTCGCGGGCGGAGGCGCGTTCCAGGATGTCGCGGAGGTCGCGTGTTTGGTATTTTTGTCCGCCGGCGAGGTCGGCATGTCCGGGCCGCGGCCGCTTTACGATCCGCGGGTTCCTCGGCTCGGCGTCGAGTGCATCGGCGGACATCACTTCCTGCCAATGGACAAAATCGCGGTTCTCGATCGTCAATGCGATCGGCGAGCCGAGAGCCCGGCCGTGTCGCACGCCTGAGAGCACTTGGACGGCATCGGACTCGATCTTCATCCTGCCGCCGCGGCCATAGCCCTGCTGCCTCCGCCAGAGCTCAAGGTCGATCGCCGCTTTGTCAAAAGGCAATCCCGCCGGAACGCCCTCGATTATCACCACCAAAGCCGGGCCGTGCGATTCGCCTGCTGTTGTAAATCTGAAGTTCATTCGTTCGCTTTAAGCTCGCGGACACGCCGCCTGAAGACGATAAGGCCGATTCCAGAGAGGATCAGAAGCCCGCCGATCAGCGTTTGCGGCGGAAGAGTCTCGCCGAGAAAAATGTTGCCGACCAACACCGCAATCAGCGGCGTGACCAGCGAGATCATCATCGCCTTTGTCGATTCTATCCTCGCAAGAAGCCAGTAATAAAGCCAGAAAGCGGCAATCGTCCCAGCAATTGAGAGATAAAGCACGGACGCGACCGCCCGCGTGCTCCAGTTATGTTGAAATGGTGAGCCCTCAACAGCAAGCGCATAGATCACGAGCGGCGGCAGCCCGCAGAGCATCTGCGAAAGAAGGATCATTGCCGGGTCGATCCCGACCGCCTTTGCCTTGACCAGAATCGACGCCTGTGCCGCAGCATAAGCTCCAACGACGATTGCAACGGAACCTGCGAATGCCCGTGCACTTTCCACCCGAAGCTGGTCTATAAAGATAATGCCGACCCCGACGATGCCGATCAGAACGGCGATTATTTTGAGCGGAGTAATGCGTTCGCTCGGCAGAAATATCCACGCGAGCACTAGGCCAAAGACCGTTATCATCGCCTGCAAAACGGCGGCGAGGCCCGAGGTAATGTGTTGCTCCGCCCAAAAGACCGTGCTGTAGTTTACGGAAAATTGCAGAACACCTGTCAACGCGATCAATATCCATTCGCGGCGGCCCTGCGGCCACGCGATCCGCGCAAAATAAACGACCGGCAAAAGAAGTACCGCGGAGAGAAGAAAGCGGCTGACGGCGAAGGTGATCGGCGGAAGGTCCTCGAGCCCGATCTTGATGAAGATCCATGTCGTTCCCCAGATCAGGCAAAGTATCAGCCAAACGAAGATCTGCATAAAGTTACTCCGCCGGCCGTTAGCTGCGTTCGTAAAAACTCAATCGCGTCTCGCCTTGTTTCAGGATACGCCAGCGGCGAATATGTCCGACCGCGTCCGGAAGCACGGTTTTCGCGTGGTGCTCGACCACAAGCAGGCCGCCATCCTTTAGCAAACGGCTGGCGGCGGTGCCAAATTCGTGAAGCACGGGCGAATAGTTCATCTCATATGGCGGATCAAAGAAGACTATGTCCCAGCCCTCGGCATGTTCGCGACCGGTAAAGTTTTCGGCCGAGAGAGAGAGCACCTCGGTTTGGTCCTCAGGAACGACGAGCGTGTCAAGATTTTCTTCGATCAGGGCACATGATCGCCGTGAACGGTCAACGAATGTAGCGTGTTTGGCTCCGCGTGAGATCGCCTCGATACCAATTGCTCCCGTTCCGGCGCAGAGGTCCAGGAAGCGTGTATGCTCGTCGATCTTCGGGGCAAGAATGTTAAAGAGCGTCTCGCGAAGGCGGTCCGAGGTCGGACGTGTGCGGTTATCCGCGGGGCTTTTCAAGATCCGGCCGCCGTAAGTCCCTGCAATGACACGCATAAACTCCTATCCTATCCCAGCGAGGCGATATTTCGAATCGCCGCGGACACGTTTGATAAGAGCGGCAGTCTCAGGGTTCACCCTTTTTGCGGCAAGGAGTTTTTCGGCGTCCCCGCGAGCGGCCTCTAGGATCTCAAAATCGCGGATGATATTGGCGATCTTGAACATCTGAACGCCCGATTGCCGCGTGCCGAAAAGCTCGCCTTCTCCGCGGAGTTCGAGGTCCTTTTCAGCGATCTTGAAGCCATCGTTCGTCTTTTCCATTATCCCGAGCCGTTCTTTGGCGACCGCCGTCTTTTTGTCGCCGGTCAGCAGCACGCAGTAGCTCTGCTCCGCACCGCGGCCAACGCGTCCGCGAAGCTGATGTAGCTGCGAAAGGCCGAATCGCTCGGCGTGTTCGATGACCATCGTCGAGGCATTGGGCACATCTACGCCGACCTCGATCACGGTCGTCGACACGAGCACCTCGGCCTCGCCCGCGACGAATGCCCGCATCATCGCTTCCTTTTCATCGCTTCTCATCTTGCCGTGGAGCAGGCCGACCGAACGGTGCGGGAAAACACGCTGGCGCAGTTCTTCATACATAGCGGTCGCGGCCTTTAGGTCGAGCTTCTCGGATTCGTCAATAAGCGGATAAACGACATAAGCCTGCCGGCCAAGCTTCAGCTCGCGTTCGATGCCTTTATAGACACCGACACGTTTGTCTTCACCGACGACGACCGTCTTGATCGGCGTTCGCCCGGGCGGAAGCTCGTCGATCACAGAAACATCGAGGTCGCCGTAAACCGTCATTGCAAGCGACCGCGGGATCGGAGTCGCGGTCATGACGAGGACGTCCGGATTCAGGCCGCTTTTCTTGAGTGCGGCCCGCTGTAGCACGCCAAACCTGTGCTGTTCATCAATAACGGCAAGGCCGAGGTTCTCGAACTCGACGCCATCTTGAATTATCGCGTGTGTCCCGATGACGATCTGCACTTCACCCGTGGCGATGGCGTTGCGGGCTTTCTTTTTTTCGGCCGCCTTTAAGCTGCCCGTAAGCAGACGGACCGAATAACCGGCGGGCTCGAAGAATCGGACCGCGTTGCGGAAATGCTGTTCGGCGAGTATTTCGGTCGGAGCCATCAGCGCCGTTTGATAGCCGTTCTCGGCCGCGGCGAACATGGCGATGAATGCGACGATCGTCTTGCCGCTTCCGACGTCGCCCTGGATGAGCCGGTTCATCGGAGCGTCCGACGTCATATCGCCAAATATCTGCTTGACAACGCGGCGTTGAGCCTCGGTTAGCTTAAAGGGAAGCAGCTCAGCGATGCGTTTCTTGACCGTCTCGTTTATCTCAATAACTGCGCCTTTCGGTTCCTTCTTTCGCTCGCCGCGGACGAGTTGCAGGGCGAATGAAAGCCAGAAGAATTCCTCGTAGATCAGCCGCCGGTGAGCATCGCTCCGATACCGCTCATAATCTGAGATCGATGCAGTTTCGGGTGGGAAGTGGACCTCGCACATCGCGTCGCCGCGGCTGATCAATCGATTGGACCGGACCAGTTCGTCAGGCAGAAACTCACCGATCGAGCCGCGGTCGAGCACACGCGTGACGGCATAAACGATCTCGCGAAGCCGCTTTGTTTGAAACGGGCCGAGCTTGCGGTAAACGGGTACGTGGCGGGCGGTGTGGATGGTCGCAAACTCAGCATTCGATTCATCTGCGCCGAGTTCGTCTTCGGATCCTTCTTCATTGTCGGCAATCAACGGAAGTTCGACTGCGGCTTCGTCATCCGGGAGAACTTCGAGTTCATCGGGCTTTGTGACCTTGAGGACGAATGTATTTCGCCGACCGTCCCACTCCCATCGGCCGTGGGCCACGAAGCGAACACCGCGTTTGAACTTGCCCGTATAGAATTCGATTGCGTGTTTTGCGGCCTTGCCTGACAGGAACCACATCACTACGACGGGCTTTCTGACGCGTTCGCGGTCGCTGCCGGTTATCTCAAAGATATATAGCGGCGGCTGCTTCGGCCCGCGGTTTTTACCGACCTGAAAGGCACCCGAAACTCGTACGTGAAGCTCGACCGAGGCTTCTAGGCCGTCATAGAGTTGATCGATCGGGAGCAAATTCGAGCGGTCTTCATAACGCGTTGGAAAGTAGGAAAGAAGGTCCTCGACCGTCGATTCGAGCGGCTCAGGCCGCCCGGCGTAGGCTCCGACCGCGGCCGCGAGCTTTCGAGCCATTGTCGCCGAAAGATGGACCTCGGGAAACCGCGGTAGCTCAAGGATAGGAGTTTCAAGCGTAAGGGGCATTGCTTGGAAAGGATTCTAGCAGAAACTCCGGCGGGCTTGCATTAACGCGATGAACGGCCCTCAGGTCTCGAGAGTGAACGGGTTGAAGTTCGTGTCTTTGTCGTAATGATCGACGTTCTCAGTTCGCTTAAGGAAGCCGACGATGATGTAGGTGAAGGGCGTTGCGAGAACCTCCCAGAGCACCTTCAGGATATAGTTGCCGATCATAACGCTAACGACCTGCTCGGTCGGCCAGACGCCGAGGAACGCGACCGGATAAAAGATCAGGCTGTCTGCCATTTCGCCGAATATGGTCGAGCCGATGGTCCGGGTCCAAAGCCAGCGGCCGCGTGTCAGCAGCTTCATCTTTGCGAGAACAAATGAATTGACGAACTCGCCCGCCCAAAAACCGAGTACGGAAGCCGCGACGATCCGCGGCGTTTGCCCGAAGATCATGTTCACCGCTTCGACATATTCCGGCGGCATCGTTCGAGCGACCGGGAGATTGGTGACCGTTACGGCCATCAGCGAGGCAAAGATCAAGGCACCGAAGCCGGCCCAGATGACCCGCCGCGAGCGGGCGTATCCATAAACCTCAGTAAGGATATCGCCGAAAAGATAGCTGATCGGGAAAAAGAGGACGCCGGCCCCATAGATGTATTCACCGTAGAAGGGCAGGTTTACATAAGAGACCTTATGGACGCCGATCAGGTTAGAACACAAAATGACCGCGACGAATGCGGCCATTATCAGGTCGTAATATTTGAATTGCCGTGTTGCCAAGCAGGTCAGGGAACGCCTTGGTTTATAGGATCAAGTCTAGCAAAAGTAAAAGGTTATGCAATACGAAAAACCGGAGCACGCTCGAAAACGTGCTCCGGAAAAAGGAGGAATATAGAAAACACTACTGTTGGGCTATGGCCGATACATGCTTGGTAAGCCGAGCTTTGTAACGGGCCGCCGTGTTGCGGTGAATAACGCCCTTATTTACCGACTTATCGATAAGCGAAACGGTCTCGCCGAGCAGTTCAGTGCTCGTTTTGGAATCTGCGGCTCCGATGGCCGTACGAAGTTTCTTGATCTGCGTCCGGAGCTTACCACGGTTCGAGCGGTTGATCTCGCGACGCTTTTCGTTCTGTCGTATCCGCTTTTCGGCTGATTTATGATTTGCCATTCTTAACTGTCCTCAAAAGCTGCCCTTATCGGCAAACTCCAAATAATAGTACCTGGCCCCGTCCAAGTCAAGTTTCCAGACGGGTCAAAACCGAGTGGGCTAGGTCGGCGATCATTACAAATATGGGCGGGTAAAACACGAACTCCGGGTTAAGGGTCACAGAAAAGATTCTCGGCATCGTGACGGCGAGAAACTGCGAGTAATTTCCGATGACCAGGCCGAGTGTAAAACTCGCAACAACCGAACCGAGGATCAGTGCGCCGATGGTTAGCCGCGAATACGGCTTTCCGCTTTCCGGCTGAGCTTCGAAAAGAGAATCGTGAATCTCGGAATCATCGTAGGTGAACCGGTCGAGCCCCTGCCGAATGCGGCCGTAAATATGAAAAAGCCCAGCGGCGAAAAGAAAGACGATCACGATCTTTATGATGACCGGAGCATTCAAGAAGTAATGCGGCTTGCCAAACGCGACGAGGAAGGTCGAAAGTATCAACGCGACCGCGGGAAAGATAAGCTTCTGAAGCTCGGCCGCCTGCCGGCGTTCTTCGGCGACCATGCGGTTGATTATCTCGTTGTAACGATGCTCGTAAACGAGTTGCCGCCAGCGGCGGGCGTGGCTATTGCGTGAAGTGAAGATCGAATCGTCGCCGCTGCCGTTGCCATTCTGGTACTGATGTTCAAGGAGTTTGCGGTCGTAGCGGGCCCGTTCACGCGGACTTCCGAGCACTTCATAGGCCTCGGCGATCGCCGCAAATGCTTTCGCCGTCTCCTCGGAGCCCTCGTTTTTATCGGGATGCAGCTCTCGCGCAAGACGGCGGTAGGCCGACTTGATCTCGTTCTTCGAGGCTCGCTGCGAAACCTTTAGGACGTCGTAATAATTCACTGACCGAATGCTCGAACCGATAACAAAATGTGGGGAGCGGAGTCGGGTGGTGGAGCCCCCGATTTCTTCAAAAGTATAACATATTCCATGCTGCAATTTCTGCCGAAACTACTACTCTAACCGATCGATTTGCAGGCTTATCGGCGAAGCTCCGGCCAACTTTACTGCATCGACGATCCGGGCGACCGACCCGTAATCGAGGCCCTTCGGGGCTTTGATAAAGACCGTGCGTTCGATGTCTGTCTTGCCGGTTTGGGGATCGGTCCGGAAAGCGTGGATCGCAATCCGTTCGGCAAGTGTTTCTCGGATCACCGAAACGAGTGCATCGGGTTCGGCGATGGTTGCGATCGGATCGCTTTGGTTGACGGAAAGACTGCCGTTGCGGTCGGCGTTTACGATGATCGTGTCCGGATTGGGCTTGACCGGCAATGCGTCCGCCGGCTCGGAAGGAACCCGCGTTTCGAGGCTGCTTGGGCGGGTTGGTGTGATGATCATGAAGATGATCAGAAGGACGAGTAGAACGTCTATAAGCGGGGTCACATTTATTTCGGGCTGGTTCATTTCGGGTTCCTCCAATATGTTTTTAGACACCGAAATGGAGAAATTGTTCCCGAACGCCCGACTTCTATTTCACGCACAGAGCTTGAAGGAGAGCTTTTGCCTTGAGCAGCGATTCGCGGTATTCGCTGTCGGGGTCGCTATCGATCACAACGCCGCCGCCGACGTTAAAGACAGAACGATTATCGGAGATCGTGATCGTGCGGATCGCGACGTTCGTATCAATGAACGGCCCAAGTTTCTCGAAGACGTTGCCGCCGACGGCGATGCCGACCGATCCCATCGAGAGCCCACGAGCCACCAGCTCGATCTCGCCGATGAGCTGCATTGTCCGGACCTTTGGGGCTCCGGTGATCGAGCCGCTCGGGAAAAGTGAAAGCAGCACCTCGCGGAGTCCCGCGTCCTGCCGAAGCCTGCCGCTCACGGTTGATACCAGATGAAAAAGCGTCGCGTGTTCCTCGATGGTGCAGAGCTGGTCAACAGCGACCGATCCGTATTCGCAAATGCGGCCGAGGTCGTTGCGGAGCAGATCGACGATCATCGTGTTCTCGGCCCGATCCTTTGCACTCGCCGCGAGAGCCTCGCGGAGTGCCGCGTCTTCTTGCCGATCGGCACCGCGTTTGATCGTGCCCTTGATCGGAGCGACAGTTATTCGATCGCCCTCGATGCGAAAGAACCGCTCGGGCGATGAAGATACGACCGCCGTCTCGCCACGTTGAACGAAAGCGGCAAAGGCGGACGGATTTTGGCTCCGCAGCCTCCTGAAGACCTCGCCAGCAGGAATCGCGTCTTCAAACTCGATCGCAAACTGCTGCGTCAGGTTTGCTTGGTAAGTATCGCCGCGGCGGATGTGTTCCTTTACCAGGTTGACGGCAGCGACGTACTCGTCTTTCGTAAAGCTCGATCTGACCGCACGTGCCGCGGAAATGCCGCCGATCGGCTTTGCGGCCGTAGTTAGAAGGCTCTCGATCTCATCGAAGCGAGCTTCGTTTCCATCAATGTATGTTTTCCCGGTCGCGTAATCGTGGATGGTCAGAGCGTTGAACTGGGCAACGTATGCCAGCGGTTCTTTCGACTCTGCAGTTTCGGGAATTTGTATCGGTTTTGGTTGGAGCGAGGCACCGAACTCGTAAGAGAGAGTGAAGATCGAGGAGTAGTTCTTGTTGAGAAGGCTTGCGAGTTCACTTAAGCCTTCTAGTCCGCCCGTTCGCACCTCGAACGTCTCTACCGGATCAACGCCGGCGATGAGAAGATGCGAACCGAGATACCCGACGCCGGAGCTGTCCAAAATCGCCGCTCGCCGCTCCGGCGGAAGCGCGGAAAACGCATTGACCACATCGGCGGCTGTTGCACTGATCTCCTTCACCGAAATGGATGATATCACGCCCGCCTTTGCGTTTTTCAAAATCGCTGAATTGACGTAATATACCTCAGACCTCACTTTCCGGTTCTATCCGTAAAATTTATGACCCTCGACACAAACGACAAGCACTCACTAGTACGTGGACTTGGACTCATCGCCGCTGCCTCGGTGATCATCGGTAACGTTATTGGTACCGGTGTGTTCTTTAAGGCAAGGATCATGACCTGCAACGTCGGCGAACCGACGTGGGTAATCATTGCGTGGGTTGCCGCCGGCCTTCTCGCTCTCGCGGGTTCGCTGACCTACGCCGAGCTTACGGCGATGAAGCCGCAGGCAAGCGCGGAGTATGTTCTTCTCCGTGACGCTTACGGCAAGGTCTCAGCCTTTCTATACGGCTGGATGCAGATGCTCATCGCAAAGACCGGTTCGATGGCCGCTCTTGGTGTTGCATTTGCGATCGCCCTGAATAGCTATCTGGACGAAAAGCTTGGTTATACTCTTCTCTCGATTCCTGTCGGCGGGTCAAATGTTGAGATCACTACGCTGCAGATCATCGCCATAATGGCGATCATCATCTTCACTACGCTTAACAGTGCGTCGGTTGCTATCAGCGGCCGGATCGCGACTGTGCTCACCTTCGTTAAGATCGCTCTCGTCGTGCTCGTCGGGCTCGGAGCTTTCATGTTCGTGACCGGCGGCAGTTTTGAAAATTTCGGAATGACCTCAGCCGGGGCAGAGTGCCTTGACGTAGCAGAATCGCAGAGATACGGGCATGTCAATTATTCGTTCTTTGCCGGATTTGCGGCGGCGATGCTCGGGGCACTTTGGGGCTACGACGGCTGGAATCAGCTTACGTTCGTCGCCGGTGAAGTTAAGGATCCGAACCGCAACATCCCGCTCGCGATCATCGGCAGCACCGTACTTATCATGGTGCTTTATGTGTTCGTTCACATCGCATACTTCTACGTGCTCGATCCGGCCGCGATCGCCTCTGTTGACAAGGACGTCGCAGTGGCCAATGTCGTGCTCGGTAAGTTTTTCGCGGCGGATGCTGCAACAATGCTGACCGGAGTCGCCGTGGCCATCTTTACAATGGGCCTCGTGCTGTCGTCGCTTGGTTCGCTGCATACATCGATATTGGCCGGTGCCCGCGTTCCATACGCGATGGCACGCGACCGGCAGTTCTTCTCGCGGTTCGGCACGCTTTCGGTCTCCGGCGTTCCGATCGCCTCTCTGATACTTCAGGGAACTTGGGCGATCCTGCTCATTCTCTCGGATTCGCTCTGGCGGCTCTATAACCCCGATAGTGCACTTTTCGACATGTTGACCAACTACGTGGTCTTCGGCTCGTTCATCTTTTACGCGCTGATAACCTCGACGGTCTTCATCTTCCGCAAGCGATATCCGGATGCCGAACGGCCATACAAGACCTTTGGTTACCCGGTCGTTCCGATCATTTTCCTTCTTGTGACGGCCTGGCTGTTGATCCAGACACTCTACGACGATACGGCCAATTCGCTGATCGGTATCGGACTGATCCTGCTTGGCCTTCCGGTCTATTACTATATGAACGGCAGGAACAAGGACGCGGCGGTAGAAAATGACGATAAATGATAGAAGAAGCGGCCGCGAACGGCGTGCGGTCGCCCGGTCGAAGGTGACCGTTGACATCGAGTGGGAGAATCACCTCGGCCGGCACAAAGGCACGATCAGCGACATTGGCGGGAAGGGGTGTTTCGTCCTAACCGGCGGCGATTTCGTCAATGGCGAGACGGTCTTTTTATATCTGCCGCTATCGACCGGAAATCTAATGAGAATTCATGGCGAGATCGCAAACAATGTTTTTGAGATAGGATTTGCGGTCAAGTTCGAGGGGCTTTCGGAAACGGAGCTCGAATTCATCGACAATTTTATCGCCTTTCACGCAGAGGAAAGCTAGACGCTAGCGTTCCGCCAGCGACGCGATCGCCTCGCGGGCGGCCTCGCGGTCGTCGAAGTGAAATTTGTCATTCCCGATGATCTGGTACGTCTCATGGCCTTTCCCGGCGATGATCACAACATCGCCAGGGTGAGCCACGCGGATCGCCGTCGCGATAGCTTCGCGGCGATCTGAGATGCTCATTCGCTCGGCTCTTGTCCCGGCAATTCCCGCCTCAATTTCGGCGATGATCTTCAGCGGGTCTTCGGTGCGCGGATTGTCCGATGTGATTATCGCAATATCGCTCAGCTCGCCGGCAACCTTTCCCATCGGAGCACGTTTTGTTTTGTCCCTATCGCCGCCGCAGCCGAAAACTGTGATGACACGGCCCGTGGTCAATTGCCGGGCGGTGCGAAGCGTATTCATCAGAGCATCGTCCGTGTGGGCATAGTCCACGACCACCGCGAATTCGCCGTCGTGCGGAACAAGTTCAAACCGCCCGGGAGCTCCAACACATTTCGACAGCCCTTCCGCGATCGCATCGAGCCCATAGCCGAGCTCGAGTGCCGCAGCAGCGGCCGAAAGCATATTGTAAACATGCGGCCTTCCGACCAGCGGGGAAGTGATCTCTCGCTCGTCCTCGGGCGTCTTCAAAAGAAATGACGTTCCCTCTAGAAGCGAGACTTCGATATTCTCGGCGGTCAGATCCGCGTTTTGCGTGCCGTCTTCAGACCGCCGCTGAGAGAAAGTTACAACCTTCTGGCCGTCTGCCCGTAGTTCACTCGCTAATTTCGCACCCCAATCGTCGTCGATATTTATCACGCACGCACCGGGACGTTGGCCCAGTCGGCCGTCAAAGAGTTTCTTCTTCGCGTCGAAGTAGTTCTCCATCGTGCCATGGTAATCAAGGTGGTCTTGCGTCAGGTTCGTAAAGATAGCAACGCGAAAACGGAGCCAGTCGCAGCGATGCAGGTCGATCGCCTGTGATGAAGCCTCCATCGCCGCAAAGCCGCAGCCCGCCTCGACCGCCCGCCGCAAAAATCTGTTCGTGTCCGAGGCTTCGGGTGTGGTTCGCACCGCCTCTTCGCTTTCGTCGCCGATGCGGTACTCGACCGTGGTCAACATTGCGGGTTTTATGCCTGCGGCTTCGGCGAGTGCGTAGCAGAGATAGGTTGTCGTCGTTTTTCCGTTGGTGCCGGTAATGCCGATAAGGTCGAGCAGGTGCGAGGGTTCTCCATTGATGATCGAGGCCGCCTTTGCGAGAGCGACGCGGGCATCCGAAACCTTCAGCCAAGCACCGGCAAAGCCTTCAGGTGCATCAAATTCTGAAATAACGCCGACCGCTCCGCGACGCATCACATCCTCAACGAACCTGTGACCGTCAACCGTCGCACCCTTGATCGCCGCAAAAAGCGTCCCCTCGCGAGCTTGCCGCGAGTCGTGCGTCACGTCCAAAGGGTAGCCCGCTGTGCCCGAAAGCTCGGCCCCGATCTCGGAAGCAAGTGCCTCTATTGTGTTTGCTGCCACGTTGTGAATCCCGTCCCAAAAAACGAGATTATACGACACGCTGCAATTTTGTTCGAACAACCGCTTTTGGTTTTCGTATCTCTAAATAGATCGGAGGGGTTCGACGAATGAAATTCATAAAGGTAATTCTTACGCTATTGGCGATAATGTTTGGGGTGATGGCGGTTTTCTGGCTTCTTGGGATCGTTTGGACGCTTTTTGGCTACGCGTTCTGGTTCGGTGTAGTCGCTGCGATCGGGTATGGCGGCTACAAACTGTTCAAGAAGCTCGAGAATAAGGCACTCACGAGCGGCACTGCCTTTCCGGAGATCGAAGATCGGGATTACACGCTCTCGTGGGAAGAATACAACCGAAAGTATCTGAAAAAGTAAGTCGCTAGACATTTTCGCCTCGTTTGGCTAGATTGGGTTAGGCACCACTGCCGAGGTGGCGAAATTGGTAGACGCACTAGACTTAGGATCTAGCGTCGAGAGACGTGCAGGTTCGATTCCTGTCCTCGGCACCACATTCTTGATCATACGGCCGTAAGCTGCATACCCAGCTCGGCCGTTTTTGCGTTTTGGATACAGACATCGTATTCGACTTTTCTGCCCCGCTTAGCTATCCTTTTCAATTACTTGACCGGTATTTGATTCGTAAATGAAAAGCCAATTAAAAGAGGTCTCGCCGACAGAGCGAGAGATAAATCTGACGATCGACGCGGCGTCCTTGAAAGATGCTTACGGCAAGATAAGCCAGCGATTTGTTAAGGGAGCCAATATTCCCGGATTCCGCAAGGGCTATGCTCCGCTCGACGTTGTTCGCCTTCGCTACAAGGAAGAGATCAAGCAGGAAGTGCTTCAGCTTCTCGTTCCGGAACAGGTTTCCGCCGCAATACTTGAGCACGGGCTTCAGCCGCTCTCCGAACCGCAGCTACACATCGATGATGTCGAGAATGTGAAGGTCAACGGCTCGCAGGATGTTGAATTGCACGTTCACGTCGAAGTGATGCCGGAGATTCCGCAGCCCGACTACAAAGGCCTCGAGCTCACCCGCCGCATCAAACCGGTTGATGATTCTGAGATCGAAGACCTGATCGCCCGCCGCGTCAATGAAGAAGCGGCCCTTGTGCCGATCGAAGGACGAGCTTCGCAGGATGGCGACACGGTCATTGTCGATCTGGAAGGAACATTTGCAGACGATCCGGCTGGCGAGCCCATCACCGCTGAGGACCTCGAGGTCAAGCTCGGTGATGAGTTGATCGAGAAGTCATTTTCGGAGAATCTGGTCGGTGTAAAGGAAGACGACGAGAAGGAATTTACCGTCAGCTATCCGGACGATTTCTCTTCGCCCGCACTTTCCGGGAAGACGGTTCATTACAAGGCGAAGATCAAGTCTGTCGGGATCATGGAAACTCCGGAGCTCAACGACGAATGGGCGGTCGCACTTGATGAGGGCTACGAGTCGCTTGCAGATCTTCGGACAAAGCTTCGTGCTGATCTCGAAAAGCTTGCCGAGACAGACGCCGACGCTCGGCTTCGCAACAACGCGATCGCAAAGCTCATTGAGGAGAATGAATTTCAGGTTCCGAACTCGCTCATCGAGAGCCAGGCCCGCAACCTGCTGAATAACTTCGCCCAGGACCTTCAGCAACGCGGCGTTGACCTGAATAAGGTCGAGCCCAACTTTGTCGAGATGGCCTATTCGCAGATGAGGCTCCAGGCCGAGCGAGACGTTCGGGGAGCGATCTTGCTCGAAAAGGTCGGCGACACCGAGGGCGTTAAGGTCGAAACTGCCGAGGTCGATGAGGAGGTCGGGAAGATGGCTGAGTATTATCGTCAGGAACCGGCCGAGATGCGGAAGATGTTTGAGGCTCAAGGCGGGCTCGCAAACATCGAGAACAACCTCCGCACCCGCAAAGCGATCGAGGCTCTCGTAGCCGCAGCAAAGGTGACCGACGGGCCGTGGGTCGATGAGAATCAGCCTGAAGCCGAGGCTGCCGAGGCTGTTGAGAAGCCGAAGAAGGCCGCGAAGGCGAAAGCCCCGGCAAAGGCTAAGAAGTCGACGAAGAAAGCGGCAGGTGATGAATAGGCTCCTTGGCCGCCCGCTTTATTGTTTGCATTTTTAGGAGAAATGTGTAGAATCGGCAATCGGCTGATATCCAACACTTTACCTCCGCATTCTTAAGGCTAAGCTTTAAGGAATTTCCGAACAGAGGTTTTACGAATATGGCTTTGGTCCCAATGGTGGTCGAACAGACGTCTCGCGGCGAGCGTGCCTTCGACATCTTCTCGCGTCTCTTAAAAGACAGCATTATCTTCATCGGTACGCCGATCGACGACCAGATCGCGAACCTGATCGTCGCCCAGCTGCTCTTTCTCGAGGCGGACGACCCGGAACGCGACATCAATCTCTATATCAACTCGCCGGGCGGTTCAATAACGGCCGGAATGGCGATCTACGACACGATGCAGTTCATCAAGAACGATGTGACGACGATCTGCGTCGGGCAGGCAGCATCGATGGGAGCTCTCTTGCTAACGGCCGGAGCGAAAGGAAAACGCTTTGCCCTGCCTCACTCGCGGGTTCTTATCCATCAGCCTTCGGGCGGTGCTTCGGGCCAGGCGTCAGACGTCCGCATCATGGCCGAAGAAATTCTGCGTATGCGTGAGATGACCTCGCGGATCATCGCAAACCACAGCGGCCAGAGCTTTGACCAGGTCGAGCTCGACGTCGAACGCGACCGCATTCTTTCACCGGTCCAGGCAAAGGCCTACGGCCTGATCGACGAAGTGATCGAGCACCGGGAGAAGTAGAGGGAAGTCTAGGAAGTCGAGGATGTCTAGAAAGTCTTGGAGGTCTGGAAGCTAACGGATATTGCTTGAATTAAAAGGGACGTAACTCGAAGAGGACATCTTTTTCTTTCAGAAACTTTAGCGCCGACGGCTTCCAAAACTTACCGGACTTCCTTGACTGACCGGACTGACCAGACTAACGATATGGCTAATTTCCGACGACCAGAAGAATTGTTGTGCTGCTCGTTTTGCGGGAAGACGCAGAATGACGTTAAGAAGCTGATTGCCGGCCCGGGTGTCTACGTCTGCAATGAGTGCATTGATATCTGCAACGAGATCATCAATGACGACGACAAGGTCGATGGACAGCTATCTCGCACGCACCTTCCAAAGCCCTCGGAGATCAAAAAATTCCTCGATGAATACGTCATCGGCCAGGATGGAGCAAAGAAGCGGCTCGCAGTCGCCGTTTATCAGCATTACAAACGGCTTGAGCTCGCCAAGCGGCGTTCGGACATCGAGATCCAGAAGTCGAACATCCTCCTAATCGGCCCGACCGGCACCGGCAAGACGCTACTTGCCCAAACGCTCGCACGCCAGCTCAGCGTTCCTTTCTGCATCGTTGACGCGACCAGCCTGACCGAGGCCGGCTACGTCGGTGAGGATGTCGAGACGATATTGCTTCGGCTTCTGCAGGCCGCCGGCAACGACGTCGAGCTTGCCCAGCAGGGCATCATCTACATCGATGAGATCGACAAGATCTGCCGCAAGGACGACAACCCCTCGATCACCCGCGATGTCTCCGGCGAAGGCGTGCAACAGGCATTGCTCAAGATCCTTGAAGGCACGGTCGCCAATATCCCGACCGGCGGCGGCCGCAAGCACCCGCAGCAGGAATTCACACAACTTGATACGACCAATATCCTCTTCATGTGCGGCGGAGCGTTCATCGGGCTTGAAAAGGTGGTCGAGAAGCGGCTCCGCAACAAATCGCTCGGCTTTCAGGCTGACGTCAAATCAAGCAAGGAACGCCGCAACGAGGCATTCGGCAAGCTTGAGCCCGAGGACCTTATCCACTACGGCCTTATCCCCGAGTTCGTCGGCCGCCTGCCGGTCGTCGGCGTGCTTGCCGAGCTCGATGAGGCCGCACTCATCCGCATTCTCACCGAGCCGAAGAACGCCCTTGTCCGCCAGTATCAGCGGAAGTTCGAGTTCGACAATATCTCGCTCAAATTCACCGCGGGAGCTCTAAAGGCTGTTGCCCACGAGGCCCACAAACGCAAGGTCGGTGCCCGCGGCCTGATGATGATAATGGAAGAGATACTGCTCGAATCAATGTACGAGCTGCCCTCTGACACAAAGATCAAGGAGCTCCTCATCACCCGCGAAATGATCGAGAAAAAGACCCCCGTCTTCGACGTAGTCGCCCCAATAGAACAAGCCGCTTGATCGTGGTTCTTACCTGCATTCGTTTTCCATAACGCGCCTCTGTGCACGTTTAACCATCAACTATCCAAGGAGAATGCACATGCTAGAAAAGGCAAGACCGACCATTTTAATCTTCACTTTCGTACTTGCTCTGGTAACGCTCGGAACAGCTCAATCGGGCGAGAAAGAAGTTCACATCGGCTTAAAGGGCGGATTCAGCCTTCCGAACCTGGTCGGCGGCGATGATCAAGAGATAACGCGTGACTATAAGTCACGGTTCGCACCAAATTTTGGTGCATATGTCGAATTTGGCACGGCACGGAACCTTTCGATCCAAACCGGGATCGACTACGCACCGCAGGGCGGCAAGCGAGACGGTATTCAGCCGATCACGGCTCCGATCCCACTGCTTCCTCCGCTCCCGGCTGGGCAATTTTACTACGCAGACTTTAAGAACACAGCGAAACTCGAGTACCTTGAGTTTCCGGTGCTCGTAAAATACACCGGGCGGCGAGAGAGTTCCTTGCAGCCGTATGTCAATGCTGGGCCTTACGTTGGTGTGCTTCTAAAGGCAACTCAGGTAACGAGAGGTTCAAGCACGATCTATTCCGACCGAAATGGAACACCCATCCTAATTCCGCCGATAAATCAGCCGCTACCTCCGATCTCGTTCGATGCGGAAACCGATGTGACCGATAACTTGAATCGGGTCAACTTTGGTCTCACTGGCGGGGGCGGGCTGAAGTTTCCGGTTAAAGGGAATTACTGGTTCCTTGATGTTCGGGCTTCATACGGCCTTACGACCCTTCAGAAAGATACCGCCAACGACGGAAAAAGCCGGACCGGAAATCTCGTCATCTCGGTTGGATATGCTTTCAAGGTCAAGGGGCAATGACTTGTACAAGTCAATGTAGTTAACGAATCTGTGCGTTCGGTCGAGCGGGAAGGCAGATGAATTGGAATCGGATCCCAATAAAGGCGAGTGTTCCCAGTTACCCTTTGAGCGAGCTTACCGCCCGCAGGGGACGCCGTGCCCGTGCACCAGACGCATGCAGTAAAAGAAAAAAGGGTGTCGCAGAAAACTGCGAAACCCTGAAACGAAATTAACTGGTGCACCCGGCATGATTCGAACATGCGACCCCTTGATTCGTAGTCAAGTACTCTATCCAGCTGAGCTACGGGTGCCCGAAGCGAACTATTAGATTACGAAGAGCGGCCGAGGCTGTCAAGTAAACCCCGTCGGGCTAGCGGGCGAAGTAGCCTTGCCGTGTGCGTGAGATCAGGCCGGGTTCGTTTACCTCGACGCGTATCTCACGCCACTTGCCGTCGCGGGCGAGGTTGGTCGGTGCGTATTCGATGGTGTAGAGCGTGCGGAGATCGGCGGCGACCTCGGCATAGAGCCGGCCCATTTCCTCGAGCCGCTGAATAGTATTGAGCGTCCCGCCGGTGCGGTCGGCGATATATTTCAGCCGCGAGCGGGCGACGCGAAACATCTCCACCTGTCGCGGTGTCGGGTCGGCAAGCCGTGCCGGATCGCCGGTCGGCAATGCCAGCGGGTAAATGGTCACACCTTGCTTGTCCGCCCGGTCGAGTATCTCGTTGAGCTTGCTGTTGTCCTCGGTCTTGAGAAAACTCGGGATCTTGTCGTCCGTAAGGCCCGCGAGCATCTGACGGTCGCGGTCTTGGGCGTCGGTGTCGATACCGTCGGACAAAACGACGATCGCCTTTCGCCGCGTGTTCTCACGTTCAAGCCGCTGAAGTGCGAATTCAACCGCCTTATAAAGATCGGTTTGGCCTTGGCCATTGGCGAGCTGGATCGAGGTTGCTGCACGCCGCTTGTCGGTCGTGAAATCATTTAGCATTCGCACCTTGTCGTAAAACTCGACCACGGCAATGCGGTCGTCCGGAGCTAGTGCGTCAAGAAAACGCGAGGCCGAGAGCTTGATGTTCTGGCGAAACGACTTGGTCGAGCCGCTCATGTCGAGCAAAACGACAACGCTAAATGGAGCGGTCGTTGTCTCAAAGCGGGCAATGTCCTGCTTTTCGCCGTCCTCAAAGACTGAAAAATTCGTGCGGTTGAGCAGCGTGATCGGCCGGCCGCGACCGTCGACAACTCCGATATTAAGCCGCACCAAGGCGGCATCAACGCGAATCGGGTCGTCGTCCTGGGCAATAACGGCCGGGGCCGCATAGGCAAGCAGGGCAAGGAATGTAATAAGGCACAAAAGGGAACGCTGCATATGCTCGGTCAAATGATAACAATCAGACGCCGCCAGCGGAAGTTTCGTTGTATCTGAACAATGCGTTCCGCTCTTAACTTATTGACCCATTTGGCTTATACTTCTGGCAATCCGGGTTACGGGCCTGGCGAGAAAGCAAATGCTCTATCGGCCAAAATTCTGCTGCAGCTGCGGTGAGCGGATCGAACGGGTGGAGTGGGGATTGCTCACCAGCCGCCGGTTCTGCGATTTTTGTGCAACGGAGAACATGGGCTTTGAGTGGGCGAATAAAGGAACGCTCGCCCTTGGTTTGGTTCTCGGCCTTTTCGGCTTCGTGAGCTTTCTCGGCGGCTCCGGAAAGGGAACTCCGGCCCGGATGGAGGCTCCGGCCGCGGTGGTCAATGAGAAGCGTTTCCTAAAGCCGTTGCCTGCCGAAGCAAAGCAGGCCGAGCCGGCGAGGCCGCTCTCGCAAGTTCCGGAACCGGTTCAGCCATCGCAGGCTTTAATTGCTCCGGCCGAGCCGGTAAGGCCCGCTCCGGCTGTAGCAAAGTTTTTCTGCGGTTACCCGACAAAAAAGGGAACGCCTTGCTCTCGAAAGGTGAAAGTGAAAGGTGCCAGGTGCTACCAACACGACGGGCTCGAGCTTCCCGAGTGATTTTTGTTGCACCCTTTTGCCTCAATTTTGAATCACTTATAACTGGCCCTGATGTTATAAGTATGCCAGGCGTGAGAATTCTTGTTGATGTTTAACCATATTTGTAAGAGAATGTCTGGGATTAGGCCTCAAACATTGTGTCACCCATTCTTCAGTTCATCAGCCTAAAAACGAAATGAAACCACTTGCACAAAATACGATGATCCAGGGCCGCTACCTGATCGTCCAGCTCATCGGCAAAGGCGGGATGGGTGAGGTATATCTCGCCGTGGATCAGCGTCTCGGGAGTGCCGTCGCTCTTAAGCGGACATTTTATGCCGGCGATGAAGCTCTCGGACAGGCTTTTGAACGCGAGGCTCGTACTCTTGCCCGCCTGCGGCACCCGGTCTTGCCGAAGGTCAGCGACCATTTCGGCGAGGGTGATCAGCAGTATTTGGTGATGGAGCATATCTCGGGCGACGACCTGGCAAAGCGGCTCGAGGTTGCACAGAAGGCGTTCCCGATCAACTGGGTGATGTTCTGGGCCGATCAGCTTCTCGACGCTCTCTCGTACCTCCATTCGCATGAGCCGCCGATCATTCACCGCGACATCAAGCCGCAGAACCTTAAACTTACTGACGAAAATCACATTATCCTGCTCGATTTCGGCCTCTCGAAAAGCTCGACTGGAAACACGCTGATCCGTGAAGATGGGACGGGTACGTCCTCCGGAAGTTCTGGAAGCGTTGTCGGCTATACGCCTCATTACGCTCCGATGGAGCAGATCCGCGGGATAGGGACGAACGAGCGAAGTGATCTTTATGCTCTTGCGGCGACGCTCTATCAGTTGATGACAAACGTCGTCCCGGCGGATGCTCTAACCCGTGCCGACCGAATGCTTGCCGGTATCGAAGATCCGGTCGAACCGCTGTACATGGTGAACACGGAGATCTCGAAGGATGTCTCAGATTCCATCGCAAAGGCGATGGACCTCTCGCAGGATAAACGCTACGCGACCGCCCGCGAGATGCAAAAGGCCTTGCGGAAGGCCTATGCGGCGATGCAAGCCGCAACGTCTGAGAAGACCGTCGCATTCACTGCTGAAGAGTCGGCGAAGATCACCGAACAAAGCACGGCCGAACCGCAGGTCCCGGCTACGACCTCGTTCGACAAGACCGAGGTAATGGACTTTTCAAACGCTGCCGGGCTCGCAGGAGCAGGTGCGATCGCCGGCTCGATAGCTGCGAATGAACCGGACCCTGAACCGGTCGATATGGATGCGACCGTTGCGTTTAATTCTGACGCAGGCGGGTCGGAAGTGAAGCAATCCGACCTCAAGACAGAAGTATTCATTGGGGGGGCCGGCCTTGGCGATTACGGAACGCCGGCAGAGACGCCTCCAGAGCAACTTGTACCCGAGGAAGCGGCCCCGAGTGATTACTCGACGCCGTACGACGGGTCTTCAGAGCAGCCATACGACGCAACCGTTGCCAATTTTAATGCCGGCGGGTACGGTTCGGACAGCGGGCCTTCGCAGCCGGATGAATTTTATACCACGCCGGGATTCACGCCGGAGTCTGAGAGCGGAACAGACTTTCAGAACGAGGCTCGTTCTGACGATGAGGCCCCGTTTGAAGAACCAGCCGTAGCGGCCGCGGCGGCGGGCTCGTCGCAGCCTGCACCAGCAGCAAAAAAGAAGGGCTCGGGCGGCAAGATCCTAGCGATCTTTGCGGGCCTGTTCGCGATTTTTATTCTGGCTCTCGCGGGAGTCGGCGGTGGTTGGTATTACTACACGAACTATTATGCCGGCGGGCAGACGGACCCGGAGCCGACGCCGCTTCCGACATTTGAGGCAACGCCGTCGCCGGAACCGACCCTTGACGTAACGTTCGACTCGAATGTGAACAGCAATTCGAATTCGAATGCGAACGTGAACGCCGCGACCCCGACCCCGACCCCGACACCGGTCGTTGAGACAACCCCCGGAACTCGGGGGCAGCCAACGCCGCAGCGGACCCGAACACCCGCAGGTACGCGTACACCACAGCGGCCAACGCCTCAGAGGCCGACGCCGACACCGCGGCGAACAGGACCCGGAATTTTGCAGTAATTTGCCATGGAGACCGAAATGAGAAAGCTCGTCAATGTTTTTGGAATTGTGATGTTCGCCGTGCTCTTTGGCACAGTGTTATTTTCAGCTGAGGCAGCCGGGCAGAATCGCCGCGATGTGCAGCGGGCGAACCGGCTTGTTACGGAAGGCAATCAGTTGTTCAATCAGCGGAATTATAGTGCAGCACTCGAAAAGTATGCCGAAGCGATCGTGCTTGTTCCGCGTAATGCCGGTGCCTATTTCTGGAAGGGAATGTCCCATCACAATTTGGACCAGGGCGAAATGGCTCTTGCGGAGTTCGACAAAGCGTTGACTTACGGCTACCAGCGACCGGTCGATATTTATCGGGTCCGCTGGAGGATACATTTTGCCCGCAAAGACTATGCGGCCGCACTCAGCGATGTCACAAATGGTTCCTCGATCGACCCGAACAATTTCGAATTCGTATTGGCCCGCGGCGATCTGAATTTTGTCCAGAAAAAATACAACGATGCCATTCCGGCATACCTTGCCGCGATAGAGAAGCAGCCGACGAATGGAGCGATTCAGCTTAATCTTGCGTGGTCCTATTACTACACCGGCAATACGAACGCGCAGTACAATTACGCGAAACAGGCATTAAGTCGCGGCGTGCAGAACCCGGCCGATGCCCATTTGCTGATAGCAGATGCGTCCTATAAGCTGCGACGATACTCGGAAGCGACGGAATCGTACAAACAAGCTTTAAGGGCCAATCCGGACAATTACGAGATCTATCGGCGGCTGGCGGATCTTCATCGCATACAGAATCAATACGAAGAGGCGATCACCGTTTCCCGACAGGCCCTGACGCGTCTATCAAGCACCGGACAGGCTACGCGTGAACTTCAGGGGCAGATATTCACTGATCTGAGCTGGTACTACAGCCTCAATGAGCAGCACACCGAGGCTTCGGAAGCCGCAAAGGCCGGAACCACATTTCTTCCGAACGAGTATATGGCCTACACAAATCTTTGCCGGGCCTATAACGACCTGAACAAGCCAGAAATGGCGATCCGCGAATGTAATAACGCTCTAAAGTTCCGCCCCGGCGATGGCGAGACGCATTTCTATCTCGGATACTCGAACAGCCTCCTCGGCCGAACGGCTGAAGCGCAGCGTAATTATAAACTCGCGGTTGCTGGCCTTGAGCAATTTACCCGAGAGAACCTTACCTATTCGGACGGTTTTTATCTGCTTGGGAATGCCTATTTTGCCGATGGCCAGACCGACAAGGCGATCACAGCATACAAGAAGTCCATCGAACTTAGCCCCGGGTTTCCGCGGGCACTCTATAATCTCGGTTTTGTTCTCGTGCAAAAGCGGGACAAAGCAGGAGCAATGGAACAATACGAGAACCTGAAGGGTCTCGATTCAAAAAGGGCAGATCAGCTAAAGAAGGAGATCGATAAGCTCTGATATTTTGTAATTTCGATCGACCTAGGAATCTCTGGGTCAGTTGCGATCGATTGGCGTTCTCCTTTAAACACTCGGCGGTCTCTGCGTTCAGATCAATTGAACGCAGAGGCCGCGAAGTATATGCGCGGAGCTAGCCGATTGCCAGCTCGCTAGTTGAATCCAAAACTCGGAAGAATGTCTCGCGGATTTCCGAAGAGAAAGAACGCCAGGTTCGGGCTTTCGTGAGATCGGTCGTAACCAACGAGTTCAGCATAGGCCTTTCCTTTCACAGATTCACCCGCTGCCGTTCCGCGGACCCGGCAAGACCCTTCCCAATAAACTATCATCGTCGTCCCGCGGGTATCGAGTTCCTGGTCGCGGAACATCGGAGCGACGCGTAAGTCAAGTTTGAGCTTCGGCACCTTTATCGCCCATCCGCTCGGATATGTCGCATTAGTGTTCGGGCTCGTCCAGTGCTCGGTTGGTACGATGGTGAAGTCCTCGTTGCGGAACTTGGTCACATTTCCGTGCTCGTCAACATAGGTGCCGCTCGAATATGGCGAGGTTTCGTTCTCGCTGTTCCTGAGGTGATAGCACATCAGCTCGCAGCCACTATCGAGCTGTATCGAGAACCAATCCCAGCCCTTTTGGTTCTCGGTCGGGAGCCATGTGCCAAACTCGCGGTCCATCCATCCCGAGCCTCGGAAGTGCTCGGTCTTGCCGCCGAGCGTAATATCGCCCTCCATTTCCATACGAGTGTAGGCAAAGTAGCGCGAAGCTTCGCCGGCATCCTTAAAAGAAACGCCGTTCTCGCCGTTGAGAACGACCGGCTTCGTGGGTTTGAGCGAGGCTTCGAAGATCGTGCCGTCTTTCAATGTTGCTCGAAGGATGTGAACGCCGCCCGATTCCCGCACCGACCAATCGCCAAGCCGCAGGTAATAGTGCGATTCGCTCGCTGCGGCCGGTTCATCCAAAACGCCGTTCGAACTCTTCTTGTGATCGTAACGAAACGATTGGCTCTCAACGTCCGAGATCGCAAAATGAGCGAAATAGAACGGATTGCCAATCAGCCGCACCGGAACTATCGAAAACTTGTCGAGGTCCGTCCGGCGTTTGAAAAAGACCAGTTCAAAGCCGAATTCGCGGCCCGAGTCGGTCTCGGCATGGCCGGTGTAGTACCACCATTCGGTCTGCACGTCGGAATGCGCCGCGAGGTCGCGGGGAAGCTCGACCGGGTCGTGCTCCGTGCCATCGCGAAGCGTGCTCGCCCGGCCGGAGACCTGCTCGGCGAGAGATTCAAAAATGCCTTCGACCGCTCGCAGCGGTTCGGCTGTCACCTGTTCAAAAAGGTTGCGGATATCCATAAGTTTGGTTTTCGGGTTGCCAACCCCATCAGATTCAAAAAAACAAAGCCGCGGTTGTTCATTTCCGCGGCTGCGATGGCGTCTGAATTTGTCGGAGCGATCTAGTTTACTGGCGAGGTTTGTCTCATATCGACATCTACGGTCTGAAGCTTCAGCACGACCCTTACGCTCTGGCCGCGGCGGTCCATGCTGGCGGGGACGAACGGTGCAAAATCTGGATCGGATTGCAAAGCTTTTTCAAGGTCACGAATTGCCTGGTCGTCGTTGAGCGGCTCTACGACCTCGGCGATCCGGGCGAGCCCGTTGCCGAAGACGTCCGCAACCACAACAACCTCTTCATCCTTCATTTCGCCCCGAAGCAACGACCGCGTCAATGCGACCAATGCCCCCTGCGGATTAACACTTGGCGACTCGGCCGAGACAGAATACCGGGTGCTGGCGTATTGGAAGGGTGTAAGTTCAACCGAAAGCGGGTCGCTTCCTGTCAGGTAGATCGGCCGTTCAGCAGGCTGCTGCGGCGTTCGGTTCGCGGCCACGTTCAACCCCTCGGCCGGCGACATTAGCAGCCAAAGTAGCGTGATACCCATGACGAACGATGCGAATGAGCCGATCGTCGAAGGAAACAGCCAACGGTCGAACCAGTTTCCGGTACTTTCGATCAACCTGAAGCCGGGCGCCGCTGTCGGAGATATCGGAAGGCTCTCGGCCACCGCCGCACGGATCATTCCGATCCGCTCGGCTGATAGCTGCGGCCGGCTAAGCGAAGCGATCTCGCTCTTTAGATCTTTCAGGTCGGCAAGCCGCTGACGGCAAACAGGGCAGCCATCCAGATGCATTTCTATCTCTGCGGCGTCACCGGAGCGAAGCTCGCCGTCAAAATACAACGGCAGAGTGAGTTCGATCTCTTTGCAACGCATTGACCTGTTCTCTCCGCTCATACTTCCCTTATTTAAATCGTTCGAACGGATCATCGGCTGGCACCACTCGGCTGCCGGAATCAGAGAAAATGCACTTCCTCGAATCCTGCAGGTCCCTTCGTCTTTTATCGCCACATCGATTTGCTGGTCAATGTCTGTAAAGATCAAGGCGACTCGTCACGAAAAGCACTGCAGCTAACCGGAGCAGAGCGTTTTCTGACCTCTCGTTTGGCACCGATACGTCGATTTTAGGCTGCTCGAGCAGGTGCCAGCGGATGATCCTATTCGATTGTCAATAACCTTTGAGCTTTCTTCTAAGCTCTTCACGGCCGCGGGCGATCCGCGATTTTACCGTGCCCATTGAGATGCCGAGCACCTCGGCTATCTCGTCGTAACTCAAACCCTCGATGTCGCAGAGCACTACGGCTTCGCGAAAGATCTCGGGCAGTTCATTCAGTGCCCGGCGGAGCGAAAGCTGCCTTTCGCGCCAGATTGCCTCGTCCTCGGGCGAACGCGAACCCGCGTCGAGAGTATCGCCGATCGTTTGCTCCGAAGGACCGATGGGCGAATCGATCGAGATCGTCTTCGTCTTTCCCCGCCGGAACCACCACCGCTTTCTATTGCGGGCGTGGTTGATCGCGATGCGATAGAGCCATGTTTTCAAGCCTGAGTCGCCGCGGAAGCCCGCGACCGACTTTGCGGCACTCATGAACGTCTCTTGCGTAAGGTCGGCGGCTTCTTCGGCGTCTTCGGTCATGCGATAAAGCGTCGCGAAGATATCGCTCGAAAAGCGGTCGATCAAAGTGTCAAAAGCTTCCTGCCGCCCCGCCTTCAGCCCTTCAAGCAATTCTATTTCCTGTCGCGAGATGGCCGAGTCGAGTCCCGCTGCCGAAGCTGCTTCGTTCAGCGTGTCCTCATCGTAAACGATCGATCTGCTAAGGGCCATTTCGTCTGTCTGACTCGAAACCGCCGGGCTTTTTCAAAGGTGCCGTGGGGAACCATATCCCCTGTAACTATGTTTAGACACCACTTTCTGAAAAATGTTCCCGTGTTTCGTAACTTTTTTTCTTCGGGAATGTTCCGCGAGCCTGTTATTTGCTCTTCCGTCCCATATAAGCTACATTTACTCTTTTGGAAACTTCCCGAATTTCCTTATTATATAACGATTTGGATAAGAGAAATTGCACTTTTTGTAATGGCGAGAAAGAAACGAAGAATTGAACAGGCCGTTCCCGTAGCGGCGAATGAGCCGGCTGAGAAGCCGCGTTATCAGGATCCGTTCCAGTCGGCCGTAAGCCACCGGATAGAAGAGGCCGGTAAAGTGTTCGAAGGCAAGGGCCGAACAATCCTTTATGGCATCGGGGCCCTAGCAGTGCTCGGGATCATTATTGCTGTCTTTGTTCAGTGGAACAATCGGTCGCAGGCCGCAGCCCAGACCGCACTCGGCAAGGGGATCGAGATAATGCAGGCACAGGTGACGGACGTTCCGCCGCTTGCCGGTTCGACCGAGAAGACCTACAAGACACAGCGCGAGAGAGCCGAGGCAGCGATCGCCGAATTCGAATCGGTTGCACGCGAGCATGGCGGTGCGGCTGCTGAGAAGGCAAAGTATTTCGCGGCCGTTAATCGTCTTTATGTCGATCGTGAAATGGCGCTCAGCGAGCTTGAAGCGATGGCAGCCGGCAGCGGCGAGGTTGCAACTCTCGCGACGTTTGCTTCGGCGCAGGCACGATTCGATGCAGGACAGTTTGATCTGGCGGCCGCTCATTACCGAAAGCTCAGCACCGGAGACGGAACGATCATCCCGCTTGATACCATTAAGCTCGAACTCGGCAATACGCTCGAGAAGCAAGGAAACAAGGAAGAGGCGGTCAATATTTTCTTTGAGATCGCAAAAACCGCCAGCGAAGCGAAAGATAAAGAAGGCAAGTCGATACCGCTAAGCTCGGCCGCACTTGAGGCAAAGGACAGGCTGAAGGAACTCGCACCTGAGAAGGCGAAAGAGATCCCCGAACCGGATCCGGCAGCCGCCGGAATGCCGTTCGGTTTTTAAGAATCCTCAAACAATTTTACGGCCCGGGCAGAGAGAATACTTGACGCCCGGGCCATTCTGCATTTACATCTAAAGGTAGTGATAGAAGAATCGACCGAACAAACCAAGAACGACCACATTGCCGCTAGGGTAAGCGTTCGTGTTTCGCCGGGGCCATATTTGACGGCGATATCGCTTCTGCTTCTCATCGCTCTATTTCTTCTTTACCTCGAGCTTTTTGCTGCGGCCGCGATCCTTGCGGTCGGGTCGGTCGTCACGGGCTTCATCTTTGCCGTGACCGACCGCGTCGTTTTTGACGGGAAGCGGATCCGGCGTACGGGCATACTTCCGCGGACCGGCTACCGTATGTTCGGCCTCCGCGATCGCTTGAAGCTGACGGACATCGAACAGGTAGATAGCCAGTCGGTGCGTGGCATTCGTCGCAGCGGTCGTTTTCCGTATCGCCACCGCACGACCTTTCGGGGCAAGGGCATTGCGATGACGGTCGTATCGGGAGGCGAGCGTTACAGGAAGTTCGTGCGTGAGGTGCTCGGTAGGCTGGACCCGAACGTCCTCGATGCCAGATCGCTCGAACTCCGCGAATACCTCTCAGACCCTGCGACGATCGATCGGCTGATCGAGCAGTTCCGCATTCCATCGGCCGACGTGCTCGAGCCCTCGTTCAAGAAATGGAAGGCCGCACGCAACTCCGATGTTCTTCCGGGCGAAGGTTCTGGGCAGGAGTTTAGCCAAAAGGCACGCGAGCTCCGCGACCTCGGAAATCGGCTTCGATTTTCGGGCTCGCTGATCCAGGCGGCCGAGGCTTTTCGGCGTGCCCTGCGGCTCGACCCGCGTGACGGCTGGGTGCTGTTCGACCTCGGGCGATGCCTTCTTTCGGTTGCCGGCTACGAGCGAGACAGCAAGCTCCATCGGCGGGCGATTGCTCTTATGAGGCTCGCCGAGCGGCGGGCCGGCGAGGACGGCGAACTGCTTTCGCGTCTCGGCGAGGCTTACTTTCAAGTAGGCGATTGGAAGCGGGCAAATACGGCATTTAGGCGTGCGATCGAAGTCTTAGGCGACGGCTTTCGTGCCATCCGCGGGCTTGCGGAGATCGCACTTCGCGAAGGAAAAATTGCACACGTTATTCACAATTTTGGTGCAGCGAATCGTTCTGCTGAGAATGCCGCACTTCGCCGTTGGGCCGGGACCGAGGCAGATTATTTCTCGCGGCTTAATGCCGATGATGAATACATGGAACTCGAGGTCAGCCGCGTCAATCTGCTCGAAAGGCTTGAGCGAAATAGCCGCGTCGCCGTCCGAGCTTCGTTTGTCGGGCTACTTGTACTTTTCGGGGGGCTGGTTTTTGAACAGGTGATGGTCGCCAACTTCGGCTGGGCGATCATTTTCATCGCCGTTGGCTTGAGGCTTGTTCTCCTCATAGGCCGCAAGATGATGACCAACCGCATTCCGTTCGAACTCGTTGAGCGAGACCGTGAGGAATAAAAGTCTGCGATCATGAAAAAGCCCCGCGAATCTTTCGGATCCGCGGGGCTTTAGTATGTTCGGCTTGAGTCTAATTTCCGGCGTTTTTGACCCGTGTTTTCTTCTCTGCGGATGCTTTCGGTGTGCTTGACGCCTTCGCTTTGGCCTTCGCCGGCGATTTTGCGGCCCTAGTTGTTACTTTTTTTTTAGTCTGGCTTGCCGGGTTTAGCATTGCCGACCAGCGGTATTCCGGTGCGTCCCATCCTTCTTTGAGCTTCTTTAGGATGAACTCGGTCATATTCTCTACGATCCAGTTATGGTTGTACTCGCCGACCGAAGCGAGTTCGGCGTCCGGTGCCGGGTTCATAAAGTCGATCGCGTACGGGATGCCATCCTTGATCGCGAACTCGACCGTGTTGAGGTCATAGCCGAGAGCCTTGCAGATCGTGATCACGTCCTGCTCGACCCGCTTGTGCAGTTCCGGCGTCAGGTAGTTTTCGATGTTGACGTACTGCATCCCGCTCAAGTAAGGCTTCGAGGGGTCGTACGGCATGATCAGCACCTTTTCTTGCCCGACGCAATAGCAGCGGACGAAGTGATCGTATTCGATGCCTTCCTGAAGCGTCATGCAGAGCGTGCCCGACTGGTTATACTCCGACCAAAGTTCCTCGAGCGAGTTGACCTTCGAAACGTTCTTCCAGCCGCCACCGTCGAAGGGTTTGAGGAAAGCCGGAAAGCCGACGTAATCGACAATGCCTTCCCAATCGATCGGGAACTCAAGGTTACGCAGCGATTCGCTGGTGATGTCTTTGATGTAAGCGTGCTGCGGAAGCAGTACGGTCTTCGGGATCGCGATGCCGATCTTTGCTGCGAGCGAATAGTTAAAGAACTTGTCATCCGCCGACCACCAGAAGGGATTGTTGATTACGTAGGTGCCCTCAAGGGCCATTCGCTTGAGAACTGCCCGATAATAGGGCACCTCGTGCGAAATGCGATCGATGACCACGTCGTAACGCTTCTCTTCTTCGTGGCGAATGCCGCCGACCTTTACCATTTCGGCAACGACCTCGCCGCCGCCTTTTTCATTTATGCTGTTAATTATAGATTCGGGAAACGTGACCTCACGCCCGACCAATATCCCAACTCGTTTCATATCTTGATAATATTCCTTATTGAAATTGCTGCCGGGGCGGAAGGCTCCGACAAAGTAAAACCTAGATTGTAAGCGATTGCCCCCCGCCGGGCAAGACAAACAAAAGCCTTGCGCAACCGGCCGGTAAGACGCTATTATTCAATTACGGGCATCTGCGGCCCCGACTAGTCGTTCCCAAACTCTCGAACTAGTTTTACCCTTTATCGATCATGGACACTAATCAAACTCTTCCAGTGGAGCAGTCTGCTCGCGCTACGCCCGTTACACAGCCCATTCAATCTGCGAAGGATATTTTTCACAACATCCTTCGCCGGATGCTTGCGGCCGGCGATAAGGTCAGCGACCTCATATTTTCGCCCGGAAGACCGCCGCAAGTTGAGCTAAGCGGCGACCTTGAACCGGTGCCGATCCCGGGCTACGAAATGCTCAAACCGCAGCATATCAAGGCATTCGTCGATGTGATGCTCGAGGGAAACCGGCAGGGAAATGAATCGCTCGATGCAAAGGGCTCGGCGGATATCTCTTACAGCGTGCCGGGCCTCTGCCGTTTCCGTGTAAACATCTTCAATCAACGCGGTACGCATGCGGTAGTGATGCGTGTTATCCCGACTCGGCCGCCGAATTGGCAAGAACTCGATCTTCCGATAGCCGTTCGAAACGTTGCCACGATCAAGAATGGCCTTGTGCTTGTAACAGGGCCGACCGGTTCGGGTAAATCGACGACGCTGGCTGCGATCATTGACCTGATAAACAACACCAAGAAATACCACATTGTCACCATCGAGGATCCTATCGAGTTTATCCATGACCATCGCCTAAGCACGATACATCAACGTGAGCTCCACTCGGATACACCCGACTTTGCACTCGCTCTTCGGGCGGCTCTTCGGCAGGCCCCGAAAGTAATCCTTGTGGGTGAGATGCGCGACCGCGAGACGATCGAGGTAGCTATGGAAGCTGCCGAAACAGGCCACCTCGTGCTCTCAACGCTCCATACTATTGACGCCGCGAAGACCATCGACCGCATCATCGGCGTTTTTCCGAAAAACGAAGAAGCCGCGATCCGTACGAGGCTTTCGCAATCGTTTCGGCGGATCGTCTCGCAGCGATTGATGCCAAAGGTCGGAGGGGGCCGCATCGCGGCGATCGAGATCCTCGTCTCCAATTCACGAACCCGCGAATATATTGAGCGAGGCGAAAAAGAGGGCCGTTCGATCACGGACGCGATGAAGGATGGCGAACTCGACGGCATGCAAACATTTGACCAGGAGCTCGAAAAGTTGATACGCAAGGGGCTGATCACACGCGATACCGGAATGGCTTACGCATCAAATGCGACGAACCTCGGGCTCGCGATCGCCGACCTCGACGGCACACCGACCTCGTTCGAGGAACAACCAGCCGCAAACGGATACTCAGCTCCCCGGCATGAAACATCGGTCGAGGCCGAGATAATGTTCGAGGGATTTGAACGATAAATTGTGAAAGCCGCCGATTTGGCGGCTTTTCACTTGTTAATATCTATTGGGTCTAGCGGTTGCCTTCGGGCAGGAGTTCGTAGTTGCCCATTTCGCGGTTGTAGGCGTCGAGTTGGCCGACGGAGTCTGCCGTTGCGTCGAGCATTTGCTTGGTCATTGCGATGGAATCAGACAGTTGCTCGAAGTCGAGTAGCGAGAATTTCTCCGGCGTTGACATCGTTACGATCTCGTCATTGAGGTAACTGAAAAAGTTCTCGATCGACTGCAACTGGCCCTCGACAAGTTTAACGCTCCGCTCGATCTCATCGAACGATGCGATACGCCGTTTCAGTATTTCGACGTTCGTCTGCTGGATCCGCTTGGTCTTTTCGTCGGTCGATGACTCGGCGGCACGATATGCCTGCGAGAGTTGATTGTGAACTGCCTGCCGATTGATCGATTTCAGGTGTTGCTTTCGCCGGCGGTAAACATCGAGCAGATCGACAAAATCTTCCCAACGCTGGTCGAGTGCGATGAGATTGCCGGGCAGCCTTCCGGCACCGGTGAATTTGCGGTAGTTGTCCTGGATCTTTTCCTTAAGCCAACGAAGATATTCGACCGCTTCGCGTTCGCGGGGTGTGAATGATTTGATCAGCTTCTCGCGGTTCGACTTCGCCAATTGAAAAAGCCGATCCTTTTCGCGCTTCTGTACGATCTGCCTGTACCACGGCAAGTTAGGCATGACCATTATATAGACCACCTCGACGATCAGGGCTACAAGAAGCGGTATAACGCTTCCGGTATAAGCAGCGGCAACGGCAAAGCCCGCGAGCCCCCAAAAGTTCGCCGGTTCTTTGATAGCTTCCTTAGCGTAGCTTGTTTGGAATTTTTCCAGACTCTGCTGGTACTTAGCCAGATCTGCCATATAAAACTAGATGCCGCCGAGGTCCGATTCGTTCGAACAAATTGTAACGATCAGGACTTTGCTTCGTTCGCTTCGGTCTCGATAACCTGTTCCAGGATCTCTTCCTCAGTAGCGGGAGCTCCCGAGCCGGCTCCGATCTGCTTGCCCGCATCATTGGACGAACCGGCACCGAGCAGGCCCATCTGCTGCTTATAGGAAAGAAGCTTGTCCTGGAGCTGAATGTCCATTGCCTCGCGCTCGATGTCCGCCATTTGCGAATCGACCGACGAGGAACCGAGTTGGAGCTTTGCTTCCGCAGCGGCAACGCGACGCTCGATCTTTTCTCGCATTTCGTTGAAGGTCGAAGCATCGTCGCCGATGTTGAAGCCTTCCATCGTTTGGGCGAGCTGTTCCTGAAGCTTGGCCTGCTTTGCCGCGGAAATGAGCTGCATCGCCTCTGCGCTCTTTTTCTTCATGTTCAGGACGTAATTGTCCCGAGCCTTGAGCGCATTGGCCGAAGCGGACTGTGCGAGTTCAAGCTGTGCACTTGTTCTTTCAAGGTCGATCTGCGCTTGCTGGAGTTGGCCGATGTAAGCGGTAGCGATGTCGTCGCGGCCCATCTTGACCGAGGCTTTGATCTTCGAATCGAGATCGACCACCTGAGTTTCGAGGTTCTCTCTATTCTTTTGGAGCAAGCGCTCGGTCGCCATTACCTGAGCCACCGAATTATTCAGTTCCGGCACACGGTCGCGCATATCGCGGATGGTCTGCTGGAGCACGAGTTCCGGGTTCTCGATCTTATCGAGAGCCGCACCGGTACCTGCCCTGAAAATCCGCGTTATCCTTTGCCACAATCCCATTTTTTTCTGGTTCTCCTCTAAATTCTAACAACGAGCAACCCGCCGGCCAACATCTGTACGTCGCCGTACGGTTCGAAGTTCAAAAATCGGATTAAGTATAACAGGAATTGCGATTTAGTTAATAGTAGCGTCCGCTGGGGTGCAAAAGTTTCACCGATTTCACAGAGACGGAGCCTAACGGTATGATGTTCGGCAGCACAAGGAGGCACGATGAACGATGAACTGAAGCGAGCGGTACGGGAACTGGATGACGATCTGGTCAGAAACAATCGGCGAAATGAGGAGCTTTTTGCGAAGCTGTCGGAACTTCAGGTTTCGCTTGGGCTTCTGCACGATGACCGGCCGATATGCCCATTTCTGCGGCCGTTTTTCCTCTCTCGCGATCTGTATTCGGAGATCTCAAAGGCCGCCCGCGTCGTGAGCGGGGCGTTTGCCCAAGTTGCTCTCGCTGCGTTAGAAGATCCAAAGATCGCCAAAATGCTCGGCGTGACCGAAAAAGAGATGGTTTGGGCGAAGCTCGACCCGGGCTACAGCGGCGTCACCGTTAACAGCCGTTTGGACACATATATTTATGGCAACGAGTTCAAATTCCTCGAATACAATGCCGAGAACCCGGCGGGCATCGGTGACCAGCAGTCGCTAAAGACGCTTTTTGCTGAGGTTCCGGAGGTCAAACATTTCCTCGCCGCAAACAAACATTATTTCCCTCAGCCGCATCAGACGCTTTTGGAATCGCTCGTTTCCGCCTATCGCGAGTACGGCGGCACGGAAGAGAAGCCGCAGATCGCGATAGTCGATTGGGACGGCGTTTCGACCGCGGCCGAGTTTGAGATTCTCGCCCGGCACTTTGAGGCGTGCGGCCACCGAACGCTGATCTGCGACCCGGAAAATCTTGAATACGATGGGAAGGTTCTCAGCTACGGCGATTTTCGTATCGATATTTTTTTCAAACGGGTGATCATACACGAGTTTCTCGAGCGTTTCGACGAATCGCACCCGCTCTATAAGGCTTGCCGCGACGGCAATGTCTGCATGGCGAATGCGTTCCGGGCGAAGCTTGCACATAAAAAGGCCGGATACGCCATCGTCACCGACGAGCGATACAGCCATCTTCTCACCAGCGAGCAGATCGAAATGGCAACAAAGCATCTGCCCTGGACGCGAAGGGTCACCGACGAACGAACCAAGTACGAGGGGAAAGAGGTCGAGCTTCTGGAATCTCTTCGCCGCGAACGCGAACGGTTCGTGCTCAAGCCAAGCGATGACTACGGCGGCGAAGGTGTAAAGCTCGGTTGGGAATCGAGCGAAAGCGAGTGGGAGGCCGCGCTTGAGGATGCGATTGATAATGACTTCGTCGTGCAGGAAAAGGCACCGGTCGATAAGATCCGGATCGCTTCATATGCGGATGGCGAAGCCTTTCACCAGGACCTTTTGGTCGATTTTGATCCGTTCCTTTTCCGCGGCAGTGTCGAGGGCGGAATGGTTCGGCTTTCCGCGGATTCGATCGTTAATATCACACAGGGCGGCGGCGAGACCGGCCTTGTTATTCTTGGGTAACCGCCACACCTTTGGCGATCATTTTTGAAACCGACGTCTCTCGAATTTAAGTCGGTGGTGCAAGTATTTACCGTTCGGTCCGTTCCAAGACCAGGCAATGCTCGTTTGCCCGCGTTCAAGTCGCGGTCAAATGAGCAGGCTAAAATATAACGAACGGGAAGTTAACGTAATGAGAAAATTCACTGCTTTGGTGCTGTTATTTACGATCTATACGGGTGCAGTCGCTCCCTTTGCCGTTTCCGGACAGATCGTTGGAAGGACAATGGAGATCAAGCTAAAAGACGTTCCTTCGGGACTTACATTTCGGCTGAGCGAAGGCTCCGAGGGTGCCGAGACGCGCGAGGTCCAGCAACCCGCGACCGCGGAGCAGCTAACCGACGACGCCTCCGGCAAATTGCTCGGCCGGCTGCCGGCGATCAAGACCGACCCCGACGATAAGGCCGAATTTGCAAAGCGTATAGGCACGCTTCCAGCACCGAAGACCGGCGAAAAGATACCGGTGAAATTTCCGGCCGATACACAGCAGCCGATCCCGCAAACCGGCGATGCAAAGCAGGCGCTCGAGGTAGTGCGTTTTTCACCTGAGGGCGACGTCCCGCTCGCTCCCGATCTAAACATCACTTTTTCGCAGCCGATGGTCGCCGTTACTTCACAGGAAGAAGCGGCAAAGTTTGCACCGGTCGAACTGAGCCCGCAGGTCGAAGGTCGCTGGCGATGGCTCGGAACGCGAACGCTGATGTTCGATACCGACAAGCGTTTCCCGATGGCGACCGTTTTCACCGCCCGCGTCCCGGCCGGAACGCGTTCAACGAACGGCCAAGCTCTCCAAAAAGATTTCATTTGGACATTCAAAACACCGCCGCCGAAAGCAATTCAGATGATGCCGAACGGCCAGACGACCCGCCGCGATGCGGTCATCTTCGTTGGCTTTGATCAGGCGATCAACCCGGCAGCCGTGCTCGAATCGATAACAGTTACGGGCGGCGGCAAGCGGCTCCCGATCCGGCTCGCTACCGAAGCGGAGACGGTTCAATTCAAGTATTACATCGATCAGGCACAGCCCGGCCGCTGGCTCGCTTTTCGTGCGGTAACCGCCGATGGCGGAGTCGAAAATGCATTGCCCGCCGATTCGCCGATAACGGTAACCATAGGCAAAGGAACGCCCTCAGCCGAAGGCCCGCTAACCACGACCGCGGCACAGACTTTCAGCTTGCGTACGTACGGCGCCATGAAGGCGACCGATTTCGTCTGCGGCTGGCAGCGGAACCAAAACTGTTCGCCCTTCGAGCAGTGGATGATCACGTTTACAAACACCATCAATTCTTCGGATTTCAAGAAAGAGATGGTGACGATCGAGCCCGCCGTCGAGGGCCTTAACATCTATCCGTCCGGAAACCGCATTTACGTTCAGGGCCCAAAAAAGGGAAGGACCTCGTACAAGATCACGGTCAGCGGCGAGCTCAGCGATATTTACGGCCAGAAGCTCGGAGCACCGGCCGTCGGCACGATCAAGACCGGATCGGCCGAAAGCAATATGTACGCCCAGGGCGGGCCGATGACCGTGCTCGACCCGATGGCGAAGCCGAATTTTTCGTTCTATTCGACCAATCATAAGAACGCCCGCGTTCGGATCTATCGTGTTCAGCCCGAAGACTGGAGCAAGTATGTTCAATACGTCCGGTATCTGAACTACGACGATGGCCGCCGGCCCTCAATGCCAGGCTCGCTTGTCTCTGAAAAGGTGATGCCGATCGAATCGGTGGCCGATGACCTCGTCGAGACGCGCATCGATCTTGCCCGCTTCCTGAGCGGCGGCGTCGGCCATCTGGTCCTTGATATCGAGCCGACGGTCAAGCGCGATCAGTATGACCGGACGAGAATTCTCACTTGGATCCAGTCGACTAAGATCGGGCTGGATGCGTTCGTTGATAACGAAGAACTCGTCGGCTTCGCGACGGAACTTTCGACCGGAAAGCCGATGTCGGGCGTTGGGCTGACCATCTATCCTAACGACGGAGTTGTGGTCGAGCGTTCCTCGAATGAAGGCGAAACGGGAACGACCTTCTTCGGCTCGATCTGGAATTGGATCTCGAGTTGGGGAAGTGCCGACCCGACGGAGAATTCCTCGGTCGATGCCGATGGCTCCGCGGTCGAACTCGAGACCATCGAGCCGGCCCAAAGCCAGCAGACCGGTGCCAACGGCATCTTGCGGATCGCTCTTGCCGAAAAGGCTTCCGACAAAGGGCAGAATCTGCTGATCGCCCGCCGCGGACAGGACTCGGCATTTTTGCCGGAGAACTCCGATTACTATTGGCAGGATTACGGCAATTGGCACAAAAGAGCTCGACCGATTCGCTCCGTTGGTTCGTCTTTGACGACCGCCGGATGTACAAGCCGAACGAAGAGGTCTCGGTCAAAGGATATCTCCGAAAGCAGACGGCTGGAAAATTTGGCGACATCGAACCGCTAGGTGACGCGGCATCGGGGATCACATGGTCGGCCCGCGACCCGCGGAACAACGAGATCGCGAAGGGAACCGCGAACCTCAACGCCTTCGGAGCGTTCGACCTCAAGTTCAAGCTGCCGGACAACGCGAATCTTGGGTACGCGAGTGTCCAGTTCACCACGGCGAGTGCGCTTTCCGGGGCGAGCTATTCGCACCAGTTCCAGATACAGGAATTTCGCCGGCCCGAGTTTGAGGTTACGGCAAAGGTCGATAGCGAGGCACCGCATTTCGTTGGCGAAAAGGCCGATCTTTCCGTCGAGGCAAAATATTACGCCGGCGGTGGGCTTGCCAATGCGGAGACCAACTGGACCGTAACGGCGACGCCGACCAGCTACACGCCACCCAATCGTGACGACTTTACCTTCGGCACTTGGGTGCCCTGGTGGCGTGGCGATTTCTACGGCGGGCCGCGTGGTTCGGGTTCGACGCAGAATTTCGAAGGCACGACCGACGCCGAGGGCAAGCACCACCTCAAGATCGATTTTGAATCGGTAAAACCGCCGCGGCCTTACACCATCTCAGCTTCGGCCTCGGTGCAGGACGTTAATCGCCAAGCGTGGGCAGGCCAGACCTCGCTGCTCGTCCATCCGTCGGATCTTTACGTTGGCATCAAGACGCCGCGGACCTTCGTCCAAAAGGGCGAAAAGATCACGGTCGAATCGATCGTGTCTGACATCGATGGCAAGCTGATCGCCGGCCGTGACGTCGAGATCAAGGCCGTGCTCAAAGACTGGCGGTTCGACGCCGGTTCGTGGAAAGAGGTCACTATCGACGAGCAGGCCTGCAACGTCAGATCGGGCGAAGCCGCAGTTAAATGCGAATTCGTCGCCAGAAATGGCGGGCGGTACATCGTCACCGCGACCGTTATGGACGACCGCGAACGGTTCAACGAAAGCGAATTCATGATCTGGGTTCCGGGCGGAAAGACGCCGCCGAACCGTGGCGTTGAACAGGAAGAGGTTCAGATAATCCCGAGCCAGAAGGAGTTTGCTCCGGGCGACGTCGCCGAACTTCTCGTTATCGCTCCCTTTACTCCGGCCGAAGGCGTGCTTACGCTCCGCCGCGATGGGTTGGTGAAAACCGAGCGGTTCACGATGAAGGATTCATCGATAACGCTCAAAATACCGATCGAAGAAAAGTATCTGCCGAACATTTATGCCCAAGTCGATCTGGTCGGCGCCTCGCCTCGGCAAAACGACAAAGGCGAGGTCGATGCGAAGCTTGGTTCGCGGCCGGCATTTGCCACAGGCAACCTCAACCTGCCGGTCTCGACCGCGGGGAGGAAGCTGACGGTCACGGCCGAGCCTGCGGATTCAACGCTCGCTCCCGGCGGCGGACGAAGGTCTCGGTTTCGGTCAAGGACCATCGCGGCGAACCGGTCGCGAACAGCGAGGTTGCGATCGTCATCGTTGACGAAAGCGTGCTTGCTCTTTCGCGTTACACGATCTCCGACCCGGCAAACGTCTTTTACACGCCCCGTGGAGCGGGCGTTCAGGATCATCATTCTCGAAAGGATGTTCTTCTCGGCAATCCGGAGGATGTGCAGCCCGTTCCGCCGCCTCCGCCGCCCATGCCCTCACCCGCGAGTGGGGAGTTTGCGAAATCGCAGCGTGCGAGAAACAGCGCGCCTACGGCAGGCAGGGCAATGGACATGGCAATGCTTGAAGCGGTAACAGCGGATAGCGACGATTCCGGCGGCGACACGCCGATCAACTTGCGGGAGAACTTTGACGCACTCGCCGTCTGGTCGCCTTCGGTGCGGACGGATTCTAACGGCCGTGCGACCCTCGATGTAAAGCTGCCTGACAACCTGACGCGTTATCGCATAACGGCCGTCTCGGTCGATAGCGGCAAGCGGTTCGGCAAGACCGAATCGAGCATCACGGCCCGCAAGCCGCTGATGGTGCGGCCCTCGGCACCGCGGTTCATGAACTTTGGCGATAAGATCGAGCTTCCGGTCGTAATCCAAAATCAGACCGATCAGGATATGGCGGTCGATGTTGCCGTAAGAGCGACGAATGCCGTTTTGAGTCCCAACTTTGGTCAGCTAAATGCTGAGTCTCAGTCGGTTGATGGCGGCACCCAGAACGCAGGAAAGCGTGTCTTGGTCAAGGCCAACAGCCGCGAGGAGGTTCGCTTCCCGGTGGCGGCGATGAAGGCCGGGACGGCCCGCTTCCAATTTGCAGCAAGCTCGGGCAAGAACAACGACGCGGCCGAAATATCTCTGCCCGTTTGGACACCCGCGACGACCGAGGCATTTGCCACTTATGGCACGACCGACGCGAACGGTGCCATCTTCCAGCCGGTTCAAACTCCCGGCGACGTTTGGCCGCAGTTCGGCGGGCTCGAGGTGACGACCAGCTCGACTCAGCTACAGGAGCTGACCGATGCCTACATCTATCTCGCGAATTATCCGTACGCCTGCTCTGAGCAGATATCCTCGCGGATGATCTCGACCGCGGCCCTTCGCGACGTGCTCTCGGCTTTCAAGGCCAAGGACATGCCGACGGCGGCTGCTATCGAAGCACAGTTCAAGCGCGATATCGAGGTGCTCGCCTCGCGTCAGCGGAGCGACGGCAGCTTCGGGCTCTGGAAGCGTGACCGCGAGCGGTATGAATATCCGTTCCTGACGATCCACGTCGCCCACGCCCTTGCCCTCGCGAAGCAAAAGGGCTACAAGGTCCCGGATGAAATGCTCAACCGGACAAAGCCTTACCTTACGGATATCGAAAGCAAGCTGAAGGATCAGCTCTATATGTCGTCGCCGCAGGTGCGTTGGTCGATCTCGGCCTACGCTCTCTACATCCGCAATTTGATGGGCGACCGCGACGCCGGAAAGGCGAAGAAGCTCCTCGCCGAAGCAACGATCGAAAAGCTTAACTTCGAGGCTCTCGGCTGGGTTCTCTCGGTACTTGCCGAGGACAAAGGCTCGGTCGCCGAGGTCGAACAGATCACGCGGTTCCTAATGAACCGGACGACCGAGACTGCTGGTGCGGCGAACTTCGTCACCAACTACGCCGATGGCGGCTGGCTGATCATGCACTCGAACCGCCGAGCGGATGGCATCCTTCTCGAATCGCTGATCCGCGTCCGCGGGGCCGGTTCGTCCGCCGAAGGAACGCGAGCGGCGGTCGAGGACCTGATCCCGAAGCTCGTCCGCGGGCTGCTTGCCCATCGAAAGAAAGGCCATTGGGGCTCAACGCAGGAGAACGTCTTCATCCTGCTTGCCCTGGATAAATACTTCAACGCCTTCGAGAGCGTGACGCCCGACTTCGTAACGCGTGTCTGGCTCGGCAATACCTACGCGGGCGAACAGGCGTTCAAGGGCCGCAGTGCCGATTCGAATGTGCTCAACATCCCGATGTCGTATCTGGTAGAGCAGGGCGGCACTTCGAACCTGATCCTCGATCGGCAAGGTGCGGGAAGGCTTTATTACCGCATCGGAATGCAGTACGCGCCGAAGAGCCTCAAGCTCGAACCGGCAGATTATGGCTTCACCGTTCTGAGGAAGTACGAGGCCGTCGATGACCAGGCGGACGTTCGGCAAAACCCGGACGGGTCGTGGGTCGTCAAATCCGGTGCACGCGTCCGCGTTCGGTTGACGATGATCGCTCAGGCACGGCGATACCACGTCGCACTCGTCGATTATCTGCCGGCCGGATTCGAGATACTCAACCCCGCACTCGCGACAACCGAAGCGATTCCCGCAGATGCCGGCGGCGGCAACACGGGCGTCATTGAGGTCGGCGGGCGTTCGATCGGAAGGAACTATTTCTGGTGGCGGCAATATTGGTTCGAGCACCAGAACTTCCGCGACGAGCGGGCCGAGGCCTTCGCGTCGCTGCTCTGGGAAGGCGTTTACAACTACACCTACGTCGCACGTGCCACGACGCCGGGCGAATTCGTCGCCCCGCCCGCCAAGGCCGAGGAGATGTATTCCCCCGAAACCTTTGGCCGGACGGGCACCGAGTTCGTCAAGGTTGAATAGGTAGGCCGAGGCTTTCCATCGTTTCGCCGTCTGTGGGTTTCGGTTCTGTGTTTTCTGTGGTTATCGCCCTGTCCGCGAGGCGGCTACCGCAGAAAGCACAGAAATAAGACACAAACGGCAAAGCGTCGGACGACCGTGTTTTGCTAATAAGTCCCGTTCATCTTTACGGCCTTGCCTACGTGCTTCTTCATAAAGTCCTGATTCTTCGTCGTAGGTGAACCGTTATAGTCCGGGGCGTCTTTTAGAAATCCGTTTTGATCTTTATGGAGCGAATTGTCCATATTCGAAAGGATATGCGCCGCCTCGTGATAAATAGCACCGGAAAGTTCCTTCGGGCTTCCATCGTACATCCGGTCAAAATAGACCTCGCAGATCTTTTTATTTAGATCGGTGAGCCCAAGAATGCCCTCGTTCGCTTCGGCGATCGCAGCGCTGCCGCCCTGCTTTGCGATGACGCTTTTGCTCACGCTTCGGACCATGTAAACGATCACGTCCGTGTCGAGCAGCGTTGGCGAGGTTCCATCGTCAACGACCTTTACGTCCGTTCCGGTGATGGTTGTGTTCGTGATCGAAGATAGGTAGGTCTTCAGCAGGGTCGCGGCTTTATTTGCTGCTTCCATATCACCGCCTTTCCTCTTGATGTAGATCGTAAATGTGCTCATTCGTCTCTTTCTCCATTTGGTATATTTACCCCTTGTTTATGCTGGTTTGACGCTTCACCGCGGCCGTTTTGCATTGCCCGCGTCGGTCGTGAGATTTGAACAGCGGTTCGTCAGGGGCGTGATGATATATCAGTTGCATTGGAATGTGTAGGCTTGAAAAAGTCACTGGGATTCCGCAAACTTCCCCTCGTGGCAGAGAATCATACAAAGATCCGCGAATTGCTGTTGATCGAGGCCGGTGCGGTCGAGCGGGCGGCGGGCCGTTTGACGGCGGCGGACGCGGATAAAGCTGTCGGATTGCTTGTAGGCTGTGAAGGCAAGGTCGTCGTACTCGGCGTCGGGAAGTCGGGCGTCATTGCCCAGAAGATCGCCCAGACAATGACCTCGACTGGTACCGTCGCGGTCTATCTTCACCCCTCGGACGCACTCCACGGTAGCCTCGGCGTAGTGACGAGTGGTGACGTGATCATCGCACTCAGCAACTCCGGCGAGACGGACGAGATCATCGCGATTCTGCCGACGCTGAAATCGCGGCAAGTTCCGATCATAGCCATCGTCGGCAATCTCGCATCGACACTTGCCCTCGAATCCGACGTCGCGCTCGACGCAAGCGTTGACCGCGAGGCTTGCCCGCTCAATCTCGCCCCGACAACATCTACGACCGTCGCTCTTTCGCTCGGCGACGCACTAGCGATGACTGTTATGGAGGCGAAAGGACTGACCGCCGAAGACTTTGCGGCGAATCATCCCGCCGGGCGGCTCGGCAAGCGGTTGACGCTCCGTGTCCGCGACCTTATGCACCCGAGCCCGAACGTGTCCCCGGCCGATGGTTGGCTCTCGGTCGTGAAGGCGATCTCGGATGGCTCTCTTGGTGCGGTAAATGTCGTCGATGGCTCGGAACTTATTGGTATCATCACCGATGGCGATCTTCGCCGCACAATTGAGCGGACCGATCCGGCCGAGTTCTCATCGCTGACGGCCGAGCAGATGATGACCCGCTCGCCAACGACAGCAACCGACGAAATGCTCGCCTTTGAAGCGCTAAAGGTGATGGAGGAACGGCCGTCGCAGATCTCCGTACTTCCGGTCGTGAATGCAGAGGGCGAATGCACGGGAATGCTACGGCTTCACGATATAGTCCGGGCAGGCATCTAACCGAACAACGCATCGCCCGCTTTTTGCGTCTCAGAAAGGGTTCAAAGTGAGGACAATGGATATGAAAAACTTACGGGCTTTGGGATTTCTATCGGTATTGATGCTTGCTCTTTCAGTCGTAGGCCACGGCCAGCGGACTGAAATCACCATCTCGCTCGGCGAGCAGTTTTTTGAGACTGTCATCGATTCGGTCTTCGCCCACGCGGCTCCGCCGGAATTTTCGATCGCCGGAAACAACGCGAAACCCGGCCCGCTTGCCAATGAACCGTGGTCGGCCCTCACCATTTCATACCCGAGCTCGTTTCTTCCGAAGCCTAACCCCGCACCAGCCTGTCGAGAATCCATAACGCTCCGCCGTGACAATTCCGGCGTCCGGACGGCAGTCCTTTTCCGCGATGGCCGTATCTCAGCACCGCTTGCATTTTCGGGTGGATATAATCCGCCGCTTGTCGGCTGCGTGCAGTTCGCCGGGCTTGCCGAAACGAACCTCGACCTCGAGTTTGACGAACCCGGCCAGCGGCTCGTGGCACGTGCTCGCGTGACCAATGTTAATCTAAATGGAACGGGCGGGGTCGGCGGAAGCGTTATCGCCCGGCTCGTACAAAGCTCGATCGACCGAAAGATCAACCCGATCGAGATGATCAGCCTCGATAAGCTCTCGTTCCTTTTGCCGCTTCAGGGTGATTCGAAAATGAGGATGGTCGCAAAAGCGATCCGGCCCGAAGTGCATCCGGGCCGGCTAGATATTCACGTTACTTACGAATTTGCTAAGGCTGAGTGATCAATTGGCTTCGGTCAGCTCAACGCCTTGTGCTCCATAGGGCGAGCGGACTTCCTGCTTGACCAGCCCTACGCCCTTCGCGAACCAGTTCGTGCCTTTGATGGTCATTCCGGGTACTTTTTGGCCTCCCATGGTCAGGTTGATCGTGATCTCGGTATCGACCTTCGCGGCCTCGAATTCCTTGCCGCCGGCTGTGATCTTATCGTTGAGCGAAACGACCTTGTTTCGAACGACGACGTCGCCGTCCGAGCCGATGTTCATCCCGCCGGCTTGTCCCTTGACGCGGACCTTGTAGGTCGCGTCCCAGGCCTTGCCGACCGAAAGCTCACGCGGTATCGTCAGGCCTTTGCTCTCAAGTGTTTCCATGTCAAACGCAGCATTCTCGACCGAGATATTGTTGCCGTACTGCGCGTTACGAAGGCCGTCTGCATCGCAGATCCAGTTGGTCGTAACATTCACACCCGAATCAAAAGCCCGCGTCTCGCTGAACGAATTCGGGTCGTTCAGCTTCTGGGTCAGAGTGTAGCTGCCCGGAGCGGCACCGGTGACCTTGTAGTTCTCCGCACCGCTGTTGATCGGATAATAATCATTTGCACAATTTCCGAGCGTTGCCGTTTGCGTAGCTGTCTCGGCAGTATTCGTTTCGGTGCTGGGAGTGGTCGTGTTCGCCGGTGCCTCCGCAGTATTTGAGCTTCCGGTAAAGCGCTCGAGCGAGCCGCAGCCCATTACGAACAAAAGTGCTGCGAGGCAAAGCCCGCCGGAGATCAGCGTTTTATGTGAAGGTCCTGAGGTGTTGTTCTTTTGCATTTCGATAACTCCGTGTTGCCAACTGTGGGAGGCAAATTGTATGAATAGTGTTTGCTTATTTGTTTGACCGTAAGCAATTTACCACACCGGACGGGTTCGTGTGAATCTCAAGAGGAAGCAACTCGAACCGGTCTGATGGAGAAGAATGGCACTACCGCTCGTAGCTATCATCGGCCGGCCGAATGTCGGCAAATCGACGCTCTTTAACCGGCTGGTCGGTTCGCGGCGCTCGATCGTTGGCGACGAGCCGGGCATCACCCGTGACCGTATTTACGGCGAGGTCGAGTGGTCGCAGAAGCGTTTTGAGCTTGTCGATACGGGCGGCATCGTCCCCGACGATGAAGCGATAATTCCCGCGAACATCTTCAAACAGGCAGGTTTTGCCATCGATCAAGCCGAGGCCGTGATCTGGGTCGTCGATTCGCGTGCCGGCATTACGCCGCTCGACGAAGAGATCTCGGTATTGCTGAGAAATCTCGGAAAGCCGATCTTCATCGCCGCCAATAAGGCCGAATCGAAAAAAGCGACCGAAGAGGCGGGCGAGTTCTATCAGTTCGGCTTTGAGATGTTTCCCGTCTCGGCCGAACACGGCACTTCGATCGGTGATCTACTCGACGGCGTAACCAGCGTTTTGACCTTCGACGAAGAGGCCGAGGATCATCGGCCCGAAGAGATACGGCTGGCGATAGTCGGCCGCCCGAACGTCGGCAAGTCTTCGCTGCTCAATAAATTGCTCGGCGAGGAGCGGGCGATCGTGTCGCCGATCGCCGGAACCACGCGGGATACCGTGGATACTGCAGTCGAGTTTGAAGGAACCAAGTTTGTTCTCGTAGATACTGCCGGCATCCGCCGCCGCGGCAAGACGACCGAAATGGCCGAGAAAATGTCGGTGATAATGGCAAAAAAAGCTCTCGAACGCGCCGATGTTGCGGTCTTGCTTATCGACGCCGAAGAAGGCGTAACGAACCTTGACGCAAACATTGCCGGACTCGCGGTCGATTCGGGTTGTTCGGTGATCATCGCGCTCAATAAATGGGACGCGGTCGAAGAGAAAGAAACGAACACCATCTACGAATATGAACGCGAGGTGCGGCGGCATATGAAGTTTCTCGATTGGGCGCCGATCGTGCCGATCTCTGCCTTGACGGGCCAGCGGGTGAGCCGCGTGCTTGAGATCGCGATCGAGGCGAATGAGGCACGAAATCTCCGTATATCGACCGGGCGGCTCAACAAATTCTTTGAAGAAAACATATCGCAGCCGCGGAGCGGCGGGACGCCCGCACCGGTCAAGGGCGGTGTTTCGCGCCTCAAGGTACAATATATTACCCAAGGCGGTGTCCGCCCGCCGACATTCATTTTGTTCACGACCGGCGGAGGCAAAGGCGGAATGCACTTTTCTTATCTGCGGTACGTCGAGAACCGGCTTCGCGAGGCGTTCGGGTTTTACGCGACGCCGCTAAAGATCAAAGAGAGGCACAAGACAAAACCGAAATGAGCGATGAGATGTTGCTGATATTGCGTGTTCTGCTCGCCGCCATTTTTGCGCTCGCGGCGGTCGGTAAACTGCAGGACCGAGCCGGTGCCAAGAAGGCAATGGCAGATTTCGGCGTGCCCGAAAGCTCCGCACCCGCTGCATCGCTTGGGCTTGCGCTCGCGGAGCTTACGGTCGCTTTTTGTCTGCTGTTCCCGAGCGTTTCGTGGTTTGCGGCGATCGGTGCAACGCTGCTCCTTGCTATATTCACCGGGGGAATGGCGTATCAGATTGCAAAGGGGAATGCTCCGGATTGCCACTGCTTTGGGCAATTGCACAGCGAACCGGTCAGCATTTGGAGCCTCGTCCGTAATGCCGGTTTCATTGTTCCGGCTGTGCTTCTCGTCATCGCAGGCCGCGGTTCCCAAGGGCCGGCGGTTGCGATTACGGCCCACGAGTATTTTGTCGTTGCGATCTTTGCCGCACTTTTCTGCGCAGCCGCGGCGATCGCCGGATACGCCAAGCAGATCATCGCAAATCAGGAAAAGATCATCCGGCGCGTCGAGACGCTTGAGCTTCTCTCCGGCGGCGAGCCCTTGCTCGAACGCAACGAAGCCGGCGATCCGGCTGACGGCCTCGCCATCGGTTCGCCTTTTCCGGACTTCAAACTCCCGGACATCAACGGAAAGGTCTTCACCTTCGACCATCTTTTCGCCGAGGGCGGCCCGATGCTTTTTATGTTCATCGGCCCGGATTGCAACCCTTGTAAGGCATTGTTTCCCGAGTTTCGCGAATGGGAACGTGAGTTCGCCGGCCGGCTTCGCTTCGTTTACATAAGCCGGGGAAGTGTTGCCGAGAACGCCGACAAGTTTGCCGAAGGCTCGGACATCCGGCTGTTACTGCAGAAGGAAAGGGAACTCGCCAACGAGGTCTATGCCAAATGGACGCCGACCGCCATATTCGTCGATGCGAACGGGAACATCGCCAGCCACACGGCCGCCGGCGACCAGGCGATCCGCGAACTTATCGACAAGCTACGCAAGGCCGATCTCAGCCGCCAACATATTTACTTCCGTTCAAATTTTGTCAAAACGCGTGAACCGAAGATCGGGAAGCAGATACCCGAATTCGCGTTGAAAGACATCAGCGGCAACGACGTCCGAAAGGCCGACCTCATCGGCAAACGAAGCCTCGTATTTCTTCTGACGCTGACCTGTACTTACTGCCAAGACGTTGTCAAGGACATCAAGAAACGCGAAGCCGAAGCAAACGGGCATCGGCCGCAGTTCATCGTCCTCGCCGATGGCGATCCCGCTGAGCTCGCCGAGTGGGGACTGAAGTCGCCTGTGCTCATTGATAAAGACTACAAAACGGCGGTCGAGTTCGGGCTCCATGGCGCTCCGGCAGCGGTTTTGATCGGCGAAGACGGCACGGTGCTTTCGGAGTCGGCCGTTGGTGCCCCTGTCATCTGGCCGCTGATCGGTGAGAAGCCATGAGCGGCGGTTCGGAAAAGGCCATTGAGTGGACCGTCGAGGCGACCGATGGCCGGGCGCGAGCGGGGACGCTTCGCACACGTCGCTCAGTCATCGAAACGCCGGTATTTATGCCGGTCGGCACGCAGGGCTCGGTCAAGGGCGTGCGGTTCGAGTGGCTTGAGGACGAGCTCGACGCCCGCATCATTCTCGGCAATACCTATCATCTTTTCCTTCGGCCCGGGCCGGATGCGATACGAAAGCTCGGCGGGCTTCACAAATTCACCACATGGAAGCGTTCGCTCCTAACAGACTCCGGCGGTTTCCAGGTTTTCTCGCTTACCGATCTCAGAAAGCTGACCGAGGCAGGCGTCGAATTTCGCTCGCATCTCGACGGAAGCCGGCAATTCATCTCGCCCGAGGTTTCGATGGAGATACAGGCTGCGCTCGGGGCTGAGATCGTGATGGCATTTGACGAATGCCCGCCCGGGGACGCCGGCCACGAAAAGACCCGCGAGAGTATGGATCTAACACTCCGCTGGGGCGAGCGTTCGAAGAAGCGGTTCTTTGAATTGCAAGAATCGGGCGAAGATGCAGGCCGACTTACGGCCGACGGACTTGCCGGCAGACAAGTACTTTTCGGCATCATCCAGGGAGCGGGCCACCACGACCTTCGCAGCGAGAGCCTTGAACGCACCGTCGCCATCGGCTTTGACGGCTATGCGATTGGCGGCTTGAGTGTCGGGGAGGCAAAGCCGGTAATGTACGGCGTGCTTGACCACATCGCGCACCAAATGCCCGAGAATGCTCCGCGTTACCTGATGGGCGTCGGCACGCCCGAGGATCTGCTCGAAGCCGTCGGCCATGGCGTGGATATGTTCGATTGCGTAATGCCGACGCGAAACGGCAGGACCGGCGGCGTCTTCACCTCGCGGGGAAAGATAAACATCCGCAATGCGAAATTTGCCCTCGATGAAGCTCCGCTTGATGACCGTTGCGGCTGCTCCGTCTGCCGTCGTTACTCGCGGGCATATCTTCGCCATCTCTATCAGGCGGGCGAAATGACGGCCGCGACGATGATCTCGCACCACAACCTTGCGTTCTATCTTGATCTGATGCGGGGGGCGAGGGAAGCGATCCGCGAGGGGCGTTACTTGGCCTTCAAACAGGCGCAGCTTGCCGGATTTGCTGAGAATGCCGCTCCCGACGTTTGATAATCAAAGGGCTACTATATAATATGAATCTTTTACTTTCTGGTCGGAACACGCAATGAACCTATTACTCTTTTTTCAGGACGGCGGATTCTTAGGCGGCTTCGGATTCCTTCTTCCGTTTGTATTGATCTTCGCGATCTTCTATTTTCTGATCATCCTTCCGCAAAAGCGGCAGAGACAGCAGCTTTCGGAGATGATCGCCGGCCTCAAGATCAATGACGAGGTCGTGACCAATGGCGGTGTGATCGGAAAGATCAAAGAGGTTCGCGAAACGAGTTTCGTTATATTAAGCGCGGAAAAACGCTGATCGAGATCGGAAAGACTGCCGTCGTCGGCAAAAAGCCGTAATCGGGACCTTGAGCCCGAGGCTGACTTCGGACGAGCAAGCAATATCGGAATAATATGAACACCAAGAGTTTGAAAGTACGGACTCTGATCATCCTTGCCGTGACCCTGGCAGGGATCTACTTCGTCTTTGGCCCGCGTCGCACCCCGACGGGAGCCGACTTTACTTGGACAGGCATCAAGGCAAATCTTGAACAGAATATCAGCCTCGGCCTTGACCTAAAGGGCGGTACGCATCTCGTAATGCGTGTCAAGACGGACGATTACCTCAAGACCCTGACCGAGAATAACGCCCAGGCCGCACTTACCGCCGCTCAGGACGCAAAGCTTCCGGTGGCCGGCAGCAATGTTGTTGCCGCGGACGGGACTTACGAGATAACGCTAAACCTCGGGCCTGATGCCCAGGGAGCAGCCGTCGCCGAAGAGGTCAAGAAGAAGGTCGATTTCTTCAATTGGTCTGAGGACGTTTCTGCAACTGCCGTTACCTGGTCGTTGCCCTCGACCGTCCAGACGAACCTCAAGAATCAGGCCGTCGAACAGGCACTGAGGATCATTGAGAGCCGTATCAACGCATTTGGTGTTAAGGAGCCGACCCTTCAGCGGCACGGTGCCGAAGCTTCGGCACAGATCCTCTTACAAATGCCGGGCGTCGAAGACCCCGAACGTGTTAAGAAACTGATCGGTGCGGATTCGAACCTGATGCTGATGAAGATCGTCAGCCCGCCGAACCCGTCGCCTGTCCAAACATATCCGTCTCGCGAGGCCGCTCTCCAGTCGGTTGGTGGAGCATTGCCCCCGAACCGCCAGATCTTGCCGTATGCCGAGCGTGATGCGCTGCCCGGAGCTGATGGGGCTCAGCCGCCGCCAAGTTTTGTGGTCGTTGAATATCCGCCGGTCGTGGACGGCAGCGAGCTTCGCGATGCCTCGGCCGTGTCGCGGACTGGCAACGAAGGCGATTACCAGATCTCGTTCTCATTCAAGCCGGCCGGTGCCCAAAAGTTCGGCGAATGGACAGGCCGCAACATCGGAAACTACATGGCCGTTGTTCTTAACGACGAGGTGAAATCGGCCGCCTACATTCGCTCGCAGATATTTGATCAGGGCGAAATTTCCGGGCAGTTTACAAAGACGACCGCCGAGGACCTTGCTTTAACACTTCGCTCCGGTGCACTACCGGCTAAGATCGAATACCTTGAAGAGCGAACTGTCGGGCCGAGCCTCGGTGCCGATTCGATCGCGGCAGGCGTTCGGGCCTCATTAGGCGGCCTGGCGTTTATCATTCTGTTCATGCTCTTTTATTACAGGGCATCCGGAGTAAACGCCCTTGTTGCACTGGTTCTGAATATGCTTCTTACCGGAGCTGCCTTAGTAATGTTTGGGGCAACCTTGACCCTTCCGGGCATTGCAGGCTTTATCCTTGGCATCGGCATGGCTGTCGATGCGAACGTGCTTGTTTTTGAGCGAATTCGTGAAGAGCTGCGGGCCGGAGTTCCGGTTTCAAAGGCCATCTGGAACGGATTTGACCGGGCGTTCATCACCATCGTTGATTCGAACGTCACGACGATCATTTCTTCGCTCATTCTATATCTTTACGGCTCGGGCCCGATCCGTGGATTTGCCGTGACGCTCATTTTGGCGTTGCTTATCAACCTGTTTACGGCAGTATTCGTTTCGCGGACCATCTTCGGATGGCTCTTGAGCCGCAACCCGGAACCGAAGTCTTTGAGTATTTGACCAAGTGTCCGGCGGCGTGCGACGAGTACGCTGCCGGGCCAGAGAACATCTTTAAATGTTTCAATTTTTTACTGAACTAAAAGTTGACTGGATGGGCCTTCGCAAGCCCTTCGTCTTTATCTCGATCGCGATCTTGCTTGCGGGTTTGATCTCTGCTGCTGGCCGGCAATTGACCGACGGCGGCTCTAGCGCGTTCAACCTTGGTGTTGATTTTCAGGGCGGAACGGTCCTGACCGTGAAGTTTCGCGAAAAGCCGACCGCCGATGCGGTCCGAAGTGCTCTCAACAGCGTTGGCATCGGCGAAGCGGTAATTCAGGATTCGACCGACAAACCGGACGAAAAGCTGATCAAGATACCGATCATCGAAGGCCAGGAGGCCGCCGCCCCGCCACCCGCTCCGGAAGCGAACGCCAATGCGAACACCCAGGCAGGCACAACCGCCGGCGGAACGCAGGTCGAGATCGGCCGGGCGCAGGTAAAGAGGGCCCTGGATACTTTTGGCAAGGAAGCAGCCCCGGAACAGAGCCTTGAGCAGGACGCTGCGGCCGCGTACAAGATCGTCGGAACCGATTCGGTCGGGCCCGTTGCCGGCGAACAGCTCCGCGACGCCGCGGTCATTGCAACGTTGCTCGGCATGGTCGGGATTCTGCTTTTCATTGCGTTTCGTTACGACTGGACCTATGCGGCCGGTGCCGTTATCGCGGTGTTCCACGACGTTCTCGTAACACTGGCATTCTTTACGGTCTTTCAATGGGAGGTCAGCCTCACGGTGCTCGCCGCGATGCTTACGCTCGTCGGTTTCTCGGTCAATGACTCTATCGTCATCTTTGACCGCATCCGCGAGAACATGAACCTAAATCGGACCGATTCGGTCTATAAGCTGACGAATCAATCGATCAACCAAACGATGTCGCGAACGATCGTCACCAACGGGTTGACGTTCCTCGCCGTTCTCGCTCTCGTGCTTTTCGGTGGCGAGGTGCTCCGGACCTTCTCGCTTGCACTTCTCGTTGGCTCGATAGTCGGTACTTATTCGACCATCGCCATCGCCAGCCCGATCGCCCTCTGGTGGCAGAGCAAGATCGGCCGGGCCGAGATGAAGGACGTGACCCCGGACAAAACGAGCGGCGAAAAGCTCGCCTCCGCCTCGCGCCGTTCGGTAGCGCGTAGGCCGGTGACTCGGTAGCTGTCCGCGGAGAGCCCGGTAAAGGTTTTGGTTATTAAGTTTTTGTAAAGAATTAGTTTCGCTTACGGAAAATTCGCGATTTTACCTTGACTTTCGGGAGTCGAAAAATTAGACTTTGCCTGTTGCTGGTCAATTTATTCGTTCTTCGTTTGCGTCCTTTCATTCAATGAATTGGAAAGGCTCGCGGATTTTCGTTGATTGTGGCCGGCAGAGTTCCAGTTTGCCCCGCACTTAGTGAGAAAGATCTTTAGTATTCGGAGAACGGGCTCGGGAGCCTTGTTGGGCGCACCCGAGTTATCAGGTTCGTTTACAACGCGATTTAGCTGTTTTTACATCGAAGTCGTTGAGTGATCGATTTACCCCCTGACCTCAAAGTTTGGCACCGGAAAGAAAGGGAGGACCCAGGATGTTAGACCAATTAGTAGAATCAGCCAGCCATTCCCAAGAGAATCGGCGCAAGAGCGGACTGCTGCTCACGACCTTCGTGATACTTTCAACGGTATTGCTTAGCTCGTGGGTTTACAGCCTCTTCGCGAAGGATTATGGAATGGGAGGCGACGAACTTTCGCTCCAGACTCTGGTAGCTCCGCCGGTGGTCGAAGAACCGCCGAAGCCGGAACCGGAGGAAAAGCCGAAAGACGCACAGAAAGACCCGAACGTTGATATCCGCAAGGAGATCATCGCGAGCATGACCGAAACTCCGCCGAAACCGCCGGATAAGGTCAGCACGACGCGAAACGAAATTCCGCCGCGTGACCCGAATCGTCTTACGATCCAGGGCGACCGGAACTACACGGCAACGAACCCGCTTCCGCCGGACTACAAGGGTCCTGTGAACACGCAGGGAACCGGAAGCGACAGCGGCCGTCCGGGTGGAGGAGGAAATGAAGAACGAGGTGGACCGCCGCCGCCCCCGCCGCCGAAGCCGCCGCCACCAGCAAAGCCGATCTCGGGCGGTGTTCTTAACGGTAAGGCGCGCAGCCTTCCGAAGCCGGCGTATCCGCCGGCAGCCCGTGCTGTTCGAGCCTCGGGTCCCGTTCAGGTTCAGGTGGTCATCGATGAAAGTGGTAATGTGATCTCGGCAAGCGCCGTTAGCGGTCATCCGCTTCTTCGTCAGGCCGCCGCTGGTGCCGCTCGCGGAGCGAAGTTTAGCCCGACGATGCTTTCCGGGCAGCCGGTCAAGGTGCAGGGGTATCATCACCTATAACTTTGTCGCACCATAACCTTAAACAAGGATCTTCGGGCCGGCCGTTTCTGCTTGCGTTCGGCTCGAAGACAATAACAAGATCTGCAATCTTAGACATTCACGATTTTCTTTGGAGGAAAAACAATGACTTTAATCGCAAGCCTGCTGGGTAGCGACTTCTCAGCCGCTCTGCTTTTCTTCGCCGGCCAAATGAGTTTCGGCATATATGACATCGTCAAGAGTTTGACGATCCCGGGTTGGGTAGTTATTTTCGTGCTGCTCGTCCAGTCAGTTTATCTTATTGCCGTCGGCATCGAACGCTGGCTCACCTACAACAAAGCAAAGCAGCAGTCGCGGGCATATGCCCCGAAGGTCGCTCAGGCTTTGAAGAACAGCAATATCGACGAAGCGATCAACATCAGCGACAAGCACAAGGATTCGCACCTCGCGATGGTCGTTTCAAGCGGCCTCAAAGAGTTCAGTGCTCACCTTGGCAATGAAGAGATCACCGCTGACCAGATGGAAGCTTCGAAGCGTGCCCTTGAGCGGGCGATCGCCGTCAAGACCGCCGAACTCAAGCGCGGCCTTTCGGGCCTCGCAACGGTCGGTTCGACCGCACCGTTCGTCGGCCTCTTCGGAACGGTCGTCGGCATCATCTCGGCGTTCGTTGCACTCGCTCAGGCCGAAACGGCCGGTATCGCAGCGGTCGGCGGCGCTATCGCAGAGGCCCTTGTCGCTACGGCCTTCGGTATCGGTGTGGCAGTTCCGGCCGTTTGGATGTTCAACTACTTCACCAACAAGGTGACGAGCTTCAGCGTCGAAATGGAAAACTCGGCTTCGGAACTCGTTGACTACTTCATCCGCCAGCGCACCAAGCGTCTGCACGGCTAGTGGTTTTAGTTAAGCGGCCGCCTCGTTAAAAGAGGCGGCCAAGAGCAAAGTTCGGAGAATTAAGCAATGGGTGCAAAAGTCGGTGGAACCGATGAACTCAATTCGGAGATCAACGTGACCCCAATGGTGGACGTCATGCTGGTGCTGCTGATCATCTTCATGATCGTCACACCGCTGCTCAACGAGGGTGTCGCCGTCAATCTTCCGAAGGATATGGCCACTCCGGTCGAGGACGCCGAGATAACGAAAGATACTTCGGTCGTTATCACGATCCCGGACAACAGCAACTTCTATGTCGGCAAGGACCCGTTTCCGCTCGAGAATTTGGCGGAAAAGATCCAGACGATGATGCGGGACAAAGCTCCCGATAAGCGCATCGTTTATATCAAGGCCGGTATTGAGGTTGATTATGGAACGGTCGTTCAGGCGATCGATGTCATCCGCAAGCAGGATATCGATAAGATCGGCCTGGTCGCTGACCGCAAGAAAGGCGGTGAAGGCAGCGAAGGGAGCTAGTCTTATTCGCGGCGGTGCAAATATTACGCCGCAAGGAGAACAAAAATGGGAATGTCATCCGGTGGTTCGAAAGACGGAGCCACACCAAACATTAACGTAACTCCGCTGATCGACGTTCTGCTCGTTCTGCTCATCATCTTCATGGTCATCACGCCGCTCAAGCCGAGCCGGTTTGAGGCCAAGGTTCCGGCGGAACCGAAGAATCAGCAGAATCAGGAGGTCAAGCCGAACCCGCTTACACTTGTTGTCGCGATCAGGCGGACGTCCCGCGAGATCCTGCTCAACAATGAAGCGTTTGGCACGGTCGATGAACCGGAACGGCTCACGGAGCGGCTTAAGGCGATTTTTGCCGAAAGAGAAACGAATAACGTCCGGCGTGAGGACAGCAACGAGATCGAAAAGACCGTATTCATCAAAGCACCGACACTTGTTCGGTACGGCGATGTCGTAAAGGTCATTGACGCGGTCAAGTTGGCCGGGTCCGAACCGGTCGGATTGCAGATCGACGATCTTACAGCAGAATAAACGTAACACCGCCCCGCAATGCAAAAGGCATAGAGCTGCGGGGCGGTACTTTTTATATGGAGTCTAGAATGAGTTTTTCTCGTTTAGGGGTAATTGTATTCTTAGGCGCGCTGGTCGCTGTTTCAACCGGTTGCGAGGCATATAGTCGGATCCTTTCTCGTAAGGACGTGGTTGACGGCTCGACGGCTTATAAGGAACGGAAGTTCGCTGAGGCTGAAAGCCTCTTCCGCCAGGCCGCAGCTCGCGACCCCGAAGGGAAGACGGAAGAAGGCAAGATCGCCCAACTCTTCCTTGCCCGAACGCTTCACTCGAGGTACATCGGTAATCGAACTGAACGGCCGTTAGCAGAGCAGGCGATAGCTGAGTACAAGAAGGCCCTTCAGAACGATCCTAACGAGCAGAGTGCTTACAAAGCAGTTGCGAGTCTTCTTGATACGCCCGAGTTGCAAAATGAATGGCGTGCATGGGTTACGGAACGTGCCAACAATGAAGGCATCCGAGCTGAGAACCGGGCCGAGGCTTTGACCTCGCTCGCCGCTCGCGAGAATACCTGCGCCAACGAGATCACGGATACGGAGGCCACGAAGAAGCCCGGTAAGCGTGACGGTCAGGATGTATTCCTTTTCGTCAAGCCTGAAAAACCGGAGGACCTTGAACGCCTAAAGCAATGCGTTGCTCGTGGTACCGAGTTCGCAGACAAGGCTTCCGGGCTTGAGCCGCCGGACGTCGAGGCAGCCAAGAACCTCGACCTGACAGCGCTTTCGGCTGCGGAGCTAAATTCAAAGCACGAGTTGGTCAAGATCTTCGAATCTGCCCGCTCTTACAAAGCCGCAATGCTTAACCAGGCAGCTCGCCTTGCCGAAATGGAAGAACGTACTGAAGATGCCGCCCGGCTTCGAACCGAAACCGATGCGGCCCGGGCACGATTTAATGAGCTTTCGCAGTTGAATAAGGCCTTCCAGACAGAAAAGGACCGTCGCCTGGCTGTCGAACGTGATGCTGAAAACGCGAATGCGAACGCGGGGAAATAGTTCTCCTTCAGTTTTACATTACAGAGGCTGGCCGCTTGGCCGGCCTCTTTTCTTATCAGTCGCCGGGCCGATCATCTCTGGTATAAACACGCATTGTAGCTATAGAATGGTTGTAAGGGTTTTCTTATGATCCGCATCGATGACGTCATTGAAAAGGTAGAGCACAACCGCCCGAGCTCGAATATCGATCTGATCCGGCGGGCTTATCTTTTCTCTGCGCTTCATCATAAAGGCCAAACCCGTGCCTCCGGCGAGCCTTATCTGGTTCACCCGCTTGCAGTTGCCAATATCCTCGCCGATCTCCGGCTCGATGAGACCAGCGTCGCGACCGGCCTGCTCCACGATGTCGTCGAGGATACTCTCGTCGACCTTGACACCATTCGCAGCTATTTTGGCGACGAGATCACCTCGCTCGTTGATGGCCTGACAAAGATCGCACAGATCAGCAATCTCTCGAAAGAGAAGCAGCAGGCCGAGAACGTTCGCAAGATGGTCCTCGCGATGGTGACGGACGTCCGGGTCGTGCTGATCAAGTTGGCAGACCGCCTGCATAACATGCGGACGATGCAGTTCCTCAAGCCCGAGAAGCGAGCCCGCATCGCCCAGGAAACGCTTGATATCTACGCCCCGATCGCCCATCGGCTCGGAATGGGTAAGATCCGAGGCGAGCTCGAAGACCTTTCTTTCCAGAATCTTTATCCGGTCGAATACGAGCGGCTTTCTAAGGAAGTAGAGATCCGCCGCCCCGACCTCGAGGCCGCACTTTCCCGCATCACCTCGACCATTGAGGAACGCCTTAAAGTGAATGACGTGCCGTACATCAAGGTCGAAGGCCGTGTGAAACGTCTTTTTTCGCTCTGGAAAAAGCTCAAGAAGCAAAAGATCGCCATCGAACAGGTCTATGACCTGATCGCGGCCCGCGTCATTACCGAAAATCAGAAGAAGAATTGCTATCTCGCCCTGAGCGTCATCCACGATACATGGACACCCGTCCCGGAGCGCTTCAAAGATTGGATCGCCATACCGCGTGATAACCTCTACCAGTCGCTCCACACGTCCGTGATCGGCGATGGCGGCCAACCCTTTGAGGTTCAGATCCGGACGCAGGAGATGCACCAGATCGCCGAGGAGGGCGTTGCAGCCCACTGGAAGTACAAGGAAAAGCGGCTCGGCTCGGCCGAGGACGACGAAAGCCTCGAAGAACTCCGCCGGACGGTCGAAAAGCTTCTGCTTCCGCTGGTCGAGACGACGAACGAGAATCCGGATTCGGAGGATTTTATCGAGTCGCTCAAGCTCGATCTTTTCCCCAAGGACGTTTATGCCTTTACGCCGATGGGGAAGGTCATTCAGCTTCCGCGCGGAGCGACGCCGCTCGATTTCGCCTATGCGATCCACTCCGAGGTCGGCGATACCTGCACCGGTGCGAAGATCAATAGCCGGATCGTTCCGCTTAAGACCGAGCTGCAGAACGGCGATGTGGTCGAGATCCTGACCACTTCGAACTCAAAACCCTCGCGCGACTGGCTGACCTTCGTTGTTACGTCCAAGGCACGCAACCGCATCCGCCATTGGATCACCGAGCAGCAGCGGTCCGAGTCCATCGACCTCGGCCGTAAATTGCTTGAAAAAGAAGCCGACCGCTTTAGGGTCGCACCGAAAAAACTCATCGGGAATGATGATGCGATGAAGCGTATCGCCAATGAATACGGCCTCGGCCGGGCCGAAGACCTTCTAGCCTCGATCGGCTACGGCAAGACGCTTCCGAGGAATGTCCTCGCAAAGTATCTCGGGCCTGAAAAATTTGCGGAGCTCGACCCCGAACGGCGAAAGGAAACGCGACTTGAGACAGGCATGAAGGCCGTCAAAAAGTTCATCGGGCTCGGCGAGGATGCGATCGTCGTAAAAGGCGTCGATAATCTGCTTACGACCCGTGCAAGGTGCTGCAATCCGATCCGCGGCGAGGATATCATTGGCTACATCTCGCTCGGCAAGGGCATCGTCGTCCACAGCAAACGCTGCAAGAATGTAAAGCAGTTGATGATCAACCGGGAGCGGATCGTCGAGGTCGAATGGGCAAAGATCGAAAAAGAAGAGGTCCAGTCCGTCCGTCTTCTTGTTACGACCGAGAACCGCACAGGTATGCTTGCCGGCATCACAAATGCGATCGCCGAGATCAAGACCGGCATCCGGGATGCCTCGGCGAGCGTTTCCCGATCCGACCAGGGACTTATCGAGGTGACGGTTGAGGTATTCGATAAACGCCATCTCGACCGCGTCATCTCCTCGGTCGAGGGAGTCCCCGGCGTACTTGCGGTGGAAAGAATGAATGCCTCCTAAATCCCCTTGCCCGCATCGTTTTGTTTATCGTGGCTAATCTGTTAAAATTCGCCTTTTGCTTGAGGTAAGCGAGCGACAGATATGAAGGTGATCTCGACAGAAAAAGCACCCGGCGCTATCGGGCCATATTCGCAGGCGATCGTTGCAAATGGAATGGTCTTTTGCTCGGGCCAGATACCGATCGATCCGGCAACCGGAGATTTTGTTTCCGAGGATGTCAGCGAACAGACCGAGCAGGTTTTCAAGAATCTGAGTGCGGTGCTCGAGGCTGCCGGCGCGTCGCTTGAGAGCGTGGTCAAGACGACCGTCTTTCTCGCGGATATGAATGACTTTGCGGCGATGAACGAGGTTTACGGCCGATATTTTGATACGAACAAACCGGCACGGGCGACGGTACAGGCGGCGCGGCTGCCGCGTGATGCCCGCGTTGAGATCGAGTGCATTGCACTCGTTTAGATCTTTGTAAGTGAAGTGGCCGGAGAGCTTCCGATCCTAATGGTTAATCGGGAACACAAGAAAAGCCAAACGCCTTTTGAGCGTTTGGCAACTTTCTCGGTAAAGCAAGACTCAAAAAGAGTTAAGCAGCTTTAACGATCTTTCCAGACTTAATGCAGCGTGTGCAGACCTTCGCCCGAGCGTTTCCGCCGGCCGGCATCTGAACACGAACGTTCTGAAGATTTGGGTTGAACCGACGACGCGTTTTGTTGTTCGCGTGCGAAACGTTGTTTCCGAATTGCGGGCCCTTGCCGCATATGTCGCATCTTTTTGCCATTATCATCGCCTCCGTAAAATTGCGGTGCAAAGAGTTTGTAAAAACTCAAAAACAAGTTTTATACCAGATAGGTCTCTAAGTAGTCAAGTAATGATTGAAAAAGGATATTTCAAAGGAGTACTTTCGAAAGTGCAAATTTCCAAGTTTCGTTTAGGTTTGGCCGCCGTTGTGGCGGTCACCGGCGTTTTTCTTTCGGCATGCGGTGGTTCCGGTACGGCCAATGGCCCGAGCGGCGATCCAAATGTGGTCGCTGCTAAGGTCAATGGCAAGGATATCAAGCTCGAAGAGGTTGAAAAGGGCATTAAGGCACAGGCACAGGGTGCCGAGGCCAACCTTTCGCCGCTTGAGCTTGCTTCGGCAAGGCTTCAGGTGCTTGAGCAGCTGATCCAGACCGAAGTGATGTTCCAGCGTGCTGAAAAGGAACTGACCGTCCCGACCGAGGACGAGGTTACGGCAGAGATGAACAAACGCCGAACGGCGAGCAACCTCTCGGCCGAAGAGTTTCAAAAACAGATGACCGCCGCCGGTGAGACCGAAGAGAGCTGGCGACAGAACGTACGCAAGGAAATGGCACTCTCCAAGCTCCAGGAGAAAATAACCGGCAAGGTCGAGGCCCCGAAAGACAGCGAGATCGAGGCCTTCTTTAACGGCAACCGCGAGCAGTTCAAGAACAAACGTGGTGCACAGCTCGCAGCGATCGTCATCGACCCCGCGAACAGCGGTCAGGGCGATACGACGACCACCGACCAGGAAGCTCAACTTCGGGCCAAAGAGGTCGGCCAGCGTGCCTTGAGCGGTGCCGATTTTGCAACTCTTGCTCGTGAATTCAGCGAGGACTTCGATACACGTGCCCGCGGCGGCGACTGGCGGTATTTTACCGAGCAAGAGATGACGCAGGTCTTTGGCCAGGGCGTTGCCGCCTTCGTGATGGGCCAGATGCAGAATGGCCAGATCGTCCCGCAGGCGATCCCGTTCGAGGGCCGTTACCTTATCATCAAGCTGCAGCGTAAGGTCGAGAAGGATGAGGACCGCACGCTTGAGAGCCCCGAGGTTCGGCCGCAGATCACGCAGTTGCTTATCAACGCACGCAAGAATTTGTTATGGCAATCGTACATGGCGATTGCACTTAACGAGGCACGCATCGAGAATCTGCTGGCCCGAAAGGTCGTTGATAATCCCAACGAGCTGAGCGGTGCCCGCCAGGCTCCGGTAGCGACTCCGGCCGATGCCAATACGAACACGGCAAACGCAAACGCGAATACGCCATCGAATGCGAACGCGGCAGCAAACGCTCCGGCAAATGCGGCAGCGAACTCGGGCTCGGCGAATACTGCAAACGCCAACGCGGCGAACGCAAACGCCAATCGATAACATCGCCCACGGGGGCGTTTCACAATAACGCCACGGGGCGGATCGCTTGAAGTTAATGCGGTCCGCCCGTGGCATTTCTAGTCAAGAATGCTGTTCAGATTCGGCGACATCACCAAGAGCTACGGCGGCACGGAGATACTACGCGGCGTCTCGTTCCAGATCAATCCGGGCGAAAAGGCTGGACTTGTCGGGCGAAACGGAGCGGGGAAGACGACCGTCTTTCGCCTGCTGACGGGATCTGAATCGCCGGATTCTGGCGAGATCGCAAAGATCAACGGGCTCCGACTCGGCCTGCTTGACCAGCACGTAGATTTCGCCGCGGGCGAGACGGTCCATACGGCCGCACTCTCCGCCTTCAAAGAGATCCACGACATCGAAGCCGAGATGCGGCAGCTTGAGAAGCAGATGGAGACGGACCACTCGGCTGAGATCCTTGACCGCTACGCCGACCTCCAGATCCGCTTCGAACAGGCCGATGGCTTCACCTATGCCGCCCGGGCCGAGTCGATCTTGCTTGGCCTCGGGTTTACCCGCGAACAGTGGTCGCACGATACGGGCATCCTCTCCGGCGGGCAGAAAAACCGCCTTGGCATGGCCCGGCTGCTTCTCTCGGGTGCGGACATTCTCTTGCTCGATGAGCCTACAAATCACCTTGATGTCAACGCTGTCGAATGGCTCGAGGGCTTTTTGGCGCAATACGAAACGGCGTATGTCGTCATCAGCCACGACCGTTACTTCCTTGACCGGACGACCGACCGGATCATCGAGATCGAGAACGGCCGTGCGGTTACGTATAAGGGAAACTACTCAAAGTTTCTCGTTGAGCGGGAGCTCCGCCGCGAGCAGCAGCAGCGGGAATACGAGAACCAGCAGTCGATGATAAATAAGACTCAAGAGTTCATCCGCCGCAACCTTGAAGGGCAAAAGACCAAGCAGGCAAAGTCGCGACGCAATATGCTGGAACGGATGGAACGGCTTGACGCGGTCATCGCCGACAAGTCCGGCGGAAGCTTTGGGCTAAAAAAGGTCGAACGGACCGGCAACAACGTCCTGATGGCCGAGGACCTTACAATCGGTTACGGTGATAAGGTGCTAGCCTCGGACATCAACCTCTCGCTCCATCGCGGCGAGGCTCTTGGCATAATCGGGGCGAACGGCACCGGCAAAACGACATTTCTCAAGACCATTCTCGGGCAGATCCGCGAACTCGACGGAAAGTTCATCTGGGGCACGAAAGCCGACATCGGCTATTACGCTCAGAATCTCGACGATCTTCATCCGGCGAATGAGATAGTCCAGGAACTTCGTCGGGTCGATCCGATGGCCGATAATGGAACTCTCCGATCGTTTCTCGCCCGTTTTCTTTTTGTCGGCGAGGATGTTTTCAAACGCGTCGGCGACCTCTCGGGCGGCGAGAAGGGAAGGCTGGCTCTCGCCAAGCTGATCTATTCGCGAAAGAACGTTCTGGTGCTCGACGAGCCGACGAACCATCTCGATATTCCGTCCCGCGAGGCGCTCGAAGACGCCCTACGCGAATACGACGGGACGATCATAACCGTCAGCCACGACCGCTTTTTCCTCGACAAGATCGCGACCCAGATCCTTGCCTTCAACGCCGACGCCGTGCACGTCTTCGCCGGAAACTACACCGAGTATCACGAATGGGCAGAGACGGCGGCGAAGGCCGAAGGCAAGAATGTCGGGGTCACGCTTAAGGTTGAAGAGCCATTGGCGATCGGGGCAAGTTCGGACGGCGGTTCGGGGAACGGCCATGCGGTCAAAGCCGCGATCGCTGATGCGGCCGTTGCCGGAGGTCAGGAAAAGAAGCCGTCCCGCTTTAGCAAAAATCAGCTTCGGCAGATGGAGCAACGCGTCGCCCGGCTTGAAGAGCTGATCGCCGAGTGCGAGGACCGGCACACCCGACTCACCGTCGAGATGTCCGAACCCGAAACGGCAAAAAGTGCCGACCGGCTCGCCGAACTCGTCCGCCTTATCGCCGAGACCGAGACCGAGCTCGGGGCCCACACCGCCGAATGGGAACAGCTCTCGCTCGATCTTGAATCTTAACGGCCGCTACTTGCCGGAGTATTCGGCCCGCTCGGCGAGCAGTTCATCCATCAGGTTTTTGTCCGACTCCCGGACCGCATCTTTATCTTTCAATTGTTGGGCGATCTCAATAGCTTTTCCTATCGAATCGATAGCTTTCTCACGCTGCGAGGTCTCGAACTGAGCTCTTGCGAGCAGCCGATGGGCGATCGAGAGGTCGTATTGATAGGTCAGCGATCCCTTATCGGCCTCTGCGATCGGTTCCATTATCCGGATCACGCCCGCGAGCGGAGCCAAGGCCTCGGAATATTTTCGAAGTGCTACTAGTGCTCGTGCGCGTTCCGTTTCGTAGATGGCAAGGTTTCGTTTGTATTCGTTGTTGTCCGGATTCTTTTCGCTCAATCGTGCCATGACGGCAGAGGCTTTTGCCGTGTTTTCGACCGTCGCAGTAAAGTTCCCAGCAATACGATTCGCCCGTGCGACGTTGAAATACGATATCGCCAGGTCATAGGCCACAACGCCATTTTCGGGCTCCTTTGCCAGTGCGTTTTCGGGAAAAGCGGTCGTCGGCGAACATGTCTCGACCGCTTGTTTGCCATCCTGTTTGTCGATGAAAAGCTCGCACTTCATTAAATGGGTCAGCCAGACACTTCGCTGAACGCGAAAGTCATTCGGGAACTCGCGTGCGAGTTCGTCGCTGAGCGCGATTGCCAGGTCGAATCCACGGACGGCCGCTTCGTAATCGCCGAGCGAGGCTTTTGCCTTGCTCATTATCCGGAGCAGACGCGTTTGCGCCTTTTTGAAGTCGCCGTTTTCCGGATCGCTTGCTCGCAGCTTTTCGATGATCGCGAATGCTTCGTCGAAGAGCACTACGGCCTTCTCGGTCTGCGAATTGAAAACAGGTATCGCCCCGTAGTCGATCAGCAAGACCGCAAGTCGATTCTGGTGATCGGCCGATTCCGGCATGTCGCGTACAAGCTCTCGACGCAGGCCAAGGGCTCGCTCAAATGCCTGTTCGGCCTCCGCCGTCCGGCTACTGTTCCATAGCGTTCGTGCGGTCGTGTAGTAATTATTGGCGAGCTTTTCTTTCGCTTCGGGGTCGCTTGGGTTCGCGGCGTAAACCGCTTCACGGAGCTTCGCCGCTTTTGCATAGCTGTCGAGGCCGGCCTGTACGTTGCCGAGGCTCGAGTTGCTGAGAGCGCCCTGCACATCCCCGACCTTTTCGTAAGCGGTCGCAAGCTCGCTCTGAAGTGAGAGATCGTCGGTTGCTTCGCTCGAAAGGCTGTCTAGGTATTGGAGTGCGTTCGTGATGATCTTTTCGCGAGCCTTCAACGAGCCCTCAAGGTTCTCTATCTCCGGATAAACGTCGAAGAGGTATGAATTCGCCAGGGTGCGAACATCATTGAAACGTTTCTCGGCCTTGGCACGTTCCGCTTGAGCCACCCTCGCCTGCCAGACGGTCGCGATCACGCCCGCCGCGATGGCGAGGATCACTAGCCCCGCGCCGATCGCTCCGGCTTTGTTGCGGGCGTAAAATCTCTCGATGCGGTACGAAAATGTGTTCGGCCGGGCCGTCACGGGAAGTCCGCGTTGGTGCCGGTGAATGTCTTCCGCAAGATTTTCGGCCGAGGTGTACCGTCGCTCGGGCTCTTTGCGAAGTGCCTTGAGCACAATATTGTCCAGATCGCCGCGAAGGCTGGTGGCATTTATGCTAGGTTTGCCCGGCAGAGTGATCTTCTGCCTTCCGGCATCTGTGTTCGGACGGGCCGCCAATGTCGGCTGTTCCTTGGCTTCGGGCGTGGCGGCGAGCACTTCTGTTCCCGCGTCGGAAAGTGATCGGTAGATCTTTGCGGCCGTCACGACCTGATCCGACGGCGGCCGCGGTTCTGCCTCAAGAACTGCTTTGTAGATTTCCTGAAGGTCGGCCTCCTTCTCCCGGAACGGCCGACTGCCCGTAAGGAGTTCGTAAAGTATGACGCCGAGCGAGTAAATGTCGGTCGCGGTGGTTACGCTTTCATTGCGGAGTTGTTCCGGCGAGGCATAGCTCGGGGTCATCACGCCCAAGTTCGTGACCGTCGATGCGCCGAATGCGGACAACTCCTCCGAGAGAACTTTCGCGATCCCGAAATCAAGAAGTTTCGGAACGCCGTCGCCATTGACCAGAATGTTCGAGGGCTTTAGGTCGCGGTGAACGACCAGATTTCGATGTGCGAAATTGACCGTCGAACAGACCGTTCGGAAAAGGTCGAGACGCTTCGCGAGTCCAAGGCCGTGCTTATCGCAATAGACATCGATGGGCAGGCCGTCGACATATTCCATCGCGATAAACGGAACCTGATCGTCGGTCGTGCCGGCGTCAAGAAGACGGGCGATATTTGGATGTTCGAGCGATGCGAGTATTTCGCGTTCGTGTTCAAATCGGCGGCGGAGATCGGCGGTGTTGAGTTCACGTTTGAGAAGCTTGAGCGCGACCTTTTGATCGAACTTGCCGTCCGAGCGTTCGGCAAGATAAACGACGCCCATACCGCCGTAACCGATCTCTCGGGTTATCCGATAGTTGCCGATCTCCTGCCCGACCAGCTTCTCATCGGCCGAGTCGGCAAAGAAATCCTTCGAAAACTCGACAGCCGAGAGCCGCAGCACATCCTCGGACTCGGTCTCGAATGCGAGGAGCGAATCGACCTCCGCACGCATTTCAGGCGACAGGCCAAGGCCATCGATAAACGAACGCCGTTCCGATTCGGGCAGATCCAGGGCATCCGCAAGAATATCCTTTATCTTCTTCCAATTTTCGGACTGCATAAATTTGCCGGTCGAATTGAGTTTCTCTCAACAACTGAAATGCGTGAGATCGGAGAATTTCGTGCCAACAAAAATTAAGAGCGATTTAACTCGCGAAACAACCAGAGTCGAGCCGACTGCCATTCGCGCACGACGGTCCGTTCGGAAATGCCAAGTGCTTCGGCGATCTCGGCATTGCTCATCCCGCCGAAGAACCGCATCTCAACAACGCGTGCCTGCTGTTCGTCGATCGCGAAAAGCCGGTCGAGCACTTCATCGACGATCAAGATCGAATCGGCCCGCTGCTCGACCGGGATATCGACATCGTCGGCGGAAAAATGTATTGCGTGATTGCCGCGTTTTGCGGCGCCGTGATTTCGAGCATGGTCGACGAGTATTTGCCGCATCAGCCGGGCGGAAGTGCCGTAGAAATGGGCTCGGTTTTGCCATTCGATGCCGGTTTGCTTGGCAAGCCGCATGAAAGCCTCATGAACAAGCGCGGTCGGCTGGAGCGTATGATTCGGCCGCTCGCGCGACATCAAAGCCCGAGCCTGCCGCTTCAGCTCGTCATAGACATAGGGAATCAACCGCTCGCCCGCCGCGTCGTCGCCGTTATTCCAGTCTTTCAGAATGGTAGTGATCTCCGAGATGTTCGGTTCACTCATAATCGTCGATGTGTAGAGGATTTTGCGAGCATAGTAACCTATTCGCCGCCCAAAGCGAAGCAAAGGGCAATACTCAACAGCCCTAGCTTCATGAGGATCATTTGGCAAATGGGCCTGTAATACTTAACTCTCTATTCGATAGTTCGGGGCTTCTTTGGTGATTATTACGTCGTGGACGTGAGATTCGCGGAGGCCGGCGGACGTCATCCGGACGAAACGGGCATTGGCTTGCAGGTCCGCGATGTCGCGGCAGCCGGTGTAACCCATTCCGGCACGAAGCCCGCCAATGAGCTGCGTTACCATCTCCGCGACGGAGCCTTTGTAAGCCACGCGGCCCTCGATGCCCTCGGGCACAAACTTCGAATCGACCGTCGTCATCTCCTGTGCGTAGCGGTCGCTTGAACCCGCTTCATTGCACCGATCGAGCCCATCCCGCGATAGGTCTTAAAGCTGCGTCCTTGGAAAAGAATGACTTCGCCCGGGGCTTCCTCGGTACCGGCGAAAAGCGACCCGATCATTACGGTATCGGCACCGGCGGCGATCGCCTTGACCACATCGCCCGAGAACTTGACGCCGCCATCGGCGATAATGGGGACGCCCGTGCCCTTCGCGGCCTTAACTGCATTTGTAACGGCTGTTATCTGCGGCACTCCCGCACCGGTCACAACCCGCGTCGTGCAGATCGAACCCGGCCCGATGCCGATCTTTACGGCGTCAACGCCCGCTGAGATGAGCGCCGCGGTGCCTTCCTCGGTCGCTACGTTTCCGGCGATGACCTGCATTTCGGGGAACTTCTGCTTTATCGCCTTTACGGCCTCGAGCACACGCGAGCTATGGCCGTGGGCCGTGTCAACAACAATGGCGTCAGCACGTGAGCTGACCAGAGCCGTCGCTCGTTCAAGGAAGTCGCCGGTCGCGCCGACGGCTGCCGCACAGCGAAGCCGGCCGAAGTCATCCTTTGCCGCATGAGGGAAGCGGATCGCCTTTTGAATGTCTTTCACCGTGATCAGTCCCTTGAGATGCCCGTCGCCATCAACGACAAGCAGCTTTTCAATGCGGTGCTTTTGAAGTGTGACCTTGGCGTCGTCCAGCGTTGTGCCGACCGGAACAGTGACGAGAGGCTGCGGGGTCATTACGTCCGAGACCGGGCTGTCGAACCGTGTCTCAAACCGTAGGTCCCGGTTCGTGATGATCCCGACCAGAAAGCCGTTCTCGTCGATCACCGGAACGCCGCTGATCTTGTAGCGTTCCATTATGTGAAGAGCCTCGGAAACGAGCGCATTCTTGTTGATGGTGACCGGGTCAACGATCATCCCGGACTCGCTCCGTTTGACCTTGTCGACCTCTTCGGCCTGTTCGGCGATGGAGAGATTTTTGTGGATAACGCCGATGCCGCCTTGCTGGGCAAGAGCGATGGCAAGTCCGGCCTCGGTCACCGTGTCCATTGCCGAGGAGCAAAGCGGGATGTTCAGCTCAATGCCGCGGCTGAAGCGTGTTCGGGTATCGACCTCGCCCGGCAGTATCTCAGAATAATTGGGGACGAGCATCACGTCGTCGAATGTAAGGCCTTCTTTAATTTCGTCGATGTTCATAAAAGCTTGTTCTATTTACAAAAAAGCCCGCAAGTATCTGCGGGCGGCGCAATCCATGTATTTTGGCGAATCGTTGTGCTTTTCGTAAGGAACGTATCGCATCTTTAGGGCGTCGGCGTTGCGGCCGGTGTCGTTCTGGCCAGCGGCGTTGTGCGTACGGCGGGCGTCGCCGTCCGGGCCGGTGTCGCGGTGTTTCCGCGGATAACGGGCCCAGGGCTAAGTCCCGGTGTTGTTACCGGACTCGTGCTCACGGTTGCGGTCGGAACGGCAGTCGGCGTCGGTGCGGGCGTAGTTACCGTCGGACTTGGAGTCGTCTCGCCGGGTTGAACAAACCTTCCCGCCGTGTAGATCGCCTCGGCATTCGCCTTATCTATCGTAAATGTGACCGAGCTTCCCCGAGCCGGAGCCGGAGGAGGCTCGATCGCTTTGCCGTTGAGTTTCAACGCCACCTTATCAAAAAAGCCGCGGTAATAGCTGAGCCGTACGGATTCGCTCGCAGTAATTACCTTTGGCGTACCCGCAGGAACAACCTCCGAGATCTGTTTTCCATCTACCACGGAAGTCAGGCTGATCGCTTCAGCGGTCGGTGTGAATTCGATGCGGATCTCATTAAAGCTCGGGGCCGGTGTCGGGGTCGGGACCGTTCCGGTCCGGTTTGCGTTCACATTTGTGTTCGCCGCTGGCTCGCTAGGCTGAGTCTGTAGATAATTCAGGAGAAAGAGAACTCCGCCGGTTATCAAAGCGAGGATGATGCCCGCGAAGATCAGGGTCGGGATCATCGAATTCGCAACATTATCGTCGGTTAGAACCTCGGACCTGTAAACCCGAAGTTCTTTATCTTCAAGCCCCTCGGTCTTTGTGACGATCCTCGAGTATTCCTGAACCGCTTCGTTTTCATCGAGCCCAACGAATTTCGCGTAGGATTTAACGAAACCTTTGTTAAAAATGCCGCCGGGGAGTGGTTTGTAGTCGTCGCGCTCTATCGATTCGAGATAGAGGCTGGAGATGCGCGTTTGCTCAGCAACCTCGCCGATCGATAAACCTCGCTCCTCGCGAGCCTCTCGCAGTTTTTCACCAAGGGTTTGAGACATTTCTATGATCGGTAAGCCGTTCCAGAGCCATTCACCACCAACATTTCCGTAAACTTGAAATATAGCCCTGAAAACAAGGCTGTGTCAATCGGAAGGCCTATTTGAGCTTTCGGCTCGGTTGCTTGATTATTCCGAGCTACGCGTGATACGTTTACACATTGATCATCAACGGCATGCGGGCCGCGACGGCCGCACTGCCACAAACACTACAGGGAGCTAGATCGATGAGTTTAGAGGCACTAGGAATGGTCGAGACCAAAGGTTTTGTCGGCGGCGTTGAAGCCGCGGACGCCATGGTCAAGGCCGCAAATGTTCAACTGGTCGGCAAAGAGTATATCGGCGCCGGTTATGTGACGATCTTCGTCCGCGGCGACGTCGGTGCGGTCAAAGCTGCGACCGATGCCGGTGCCGCAGCGGCACGACGCGTCGGCGAGCTTATCAGCGTCCACGTTATTCCGCGGCCTCATCAGGAGGTCGAGCGTGTCATCCCGAATGGCGGTAAGGTCGGCTACAGCCCGGATGAAAAGGCTCTGCAGGGCGGCGGAAAGCAGATCGCTTCCGGCTCGGAAAACGACAGCAGCAAGCTGAAGTCCAAGTAATTACTAGCTCCGGCTCTCTCCGGTAACGGCTGTCCATGGGCGATAAAGATCTTGTAGCTCAACAAGAGGCCCGCGACGCGGTCGAATCAGCTCACATAGCCTGGCAGAAGCTAGCCGCTTTTGACCAGGCTAAAGTTGACGCCATCTGCGACGCGATGTCCGCGGCCGCCCTTCGTGAAGCGGGACGGCTAGGTACACTCGCGCACGAAGAGACGGGCTTTGGCCGGCCCGAGGACAAGCGGGAAAAGAACCGCTTCGCCGCCGAGGACGTTTGGAACCACTTCAAAACGCTTAAGACCGTCGGCGTTGTTGCCGACCATGGCGACATTGTTGAGATCGCATCGCCCCGCGGCGTTGTCGCTGCGATCATCCCGTCCACAAATCCGACCTCGACCGCGATCTTCAAGATAATCATCGCCATCAAGGCTCGCAATTCCGTTGTGCTTTCACCGCACCCTTCGGCCGCACGCTGTATTGCTGAAACGACCCGCGTGATGCGTGAGGCGGCTATCGCAAATGGCCTACCTGCCGAGGCGATACACTGCCTTGAGAACTCGACCATCGAAGGAACTGAGGCGCTGATGCAGCACAAGCGTACGGCTGTGATCCTTGCGACCGGCGGCATCGGGCTTGTCCGTGCGGCATATTCGTCGGGCAAACCGGCATTTGGTGTCGGGCCCGGAAACGTGCCGGTTTACGTAGACTCTTCGGCAGATATCAAAAAGGCGGTCGCAGACATCCTGACCGGAACTTGCTTTGATAACGGCACCATTTGTGCGTCGGAGCAGTCGGTCGTGGTCGATCGGTCGGTTGCCGATACGGTTCGTGCGGAATTCACAGCTCAAGGCGGGCATTTCCTAGATCGAACTTCCGCCGATGCGGTCGGAAAGATTTTGCTTACGCCACAGCGCACTCTGAATGCGGCGATTGTCGGCAAGTCGGCGGCACATATTGCCGAGCTCGCGGGCATTTCAATTCCGCAGGGAGTTCGCTGCCTGCTCGCCGATTGTGACGGTGTCGGCCGCGATCATCCGTGGTCGATCGAGAAGCTTTCGCCGACGCTCGCATTCTTCGTGGTTGACGGTGCCGAGGCCGCCGCCGCTCGTTGTCGCGAGATACTTCAGTTCGGCGGAATGGGACATACGGCGGGAATGCACTCGCGCGACCGAGCGGCCGCGATCCGCTTTGGCGAGCTTATGCCGGCCTCGCGTGTCATTATCAATTCGCCGACAACGCACGGTGCGATCGGGCTCTCGACCGGGCTGCCGCCGTCGATGACGCTCGGCTGCGGATCATGGGGCGGAAACGTCACCTCGGACAACGTGTCGCCGGTGCATTTGATCGACATCAAACGCGTCGCCTTTGAAACAAAACCGGTCAATCGGCCGGCCGCGTCGTCGGCTCCGGCAAGAGCAGTCGCCCCAACGCCTTCGCGAACGGTCAACCGCGATGCGATAGCGACATTGGTCGATTCATTTCTAAAGGATAAGCTCGCGAGTGTTCCCGCAGAACCTGAACCGCCGCCGGCTCCGATAATGCCGAAGCCCGAACCGCCAAAACCGGTAGCGGCCCCGGAAAGTCCGGTCCGGACAATAATTCACGAACTCCGCCCGACGCAGGAAGGCGAGACTAAGTCGCGGGTCGCCGTCGACTTCGTCAGCGAGGCGGACGTCCGGATGGCGGTCGATAAGGGCGAGAAGATATTCATTAACAGCAAGACCATCATTACCCCGGCGGCTCGTGACCTCGGGGGAGAAAAGGACGTCTTTGCCCGCGTATAGATTTTTGATGCTGCGGATCGCAATATTTACCTTGGTCGCTATGCTTTCGCTCTGCTCGTTAGCATTGGCCCAAGCGCCCGAGGCCGAGAGCGAACCCGCGACGAAAACTATCGGTTTTTTGATTGATAATTCAGGGACCTTTCGGCGGATGCTCGATCGATCGATTCGCATCGCGTCCGGTGTTGCTGTGGGCTTGCCGGAAGGCTCGGCCGGGTTTTTGATAACCTACACCGACCCCGAAAACGTTTATCTGAGGCAGGACCTGACGAACGACCGGGAAATGCTTGCGGGAGAGATCGAGAATATTTTTGTGCGGCCGGGCCGAACGGCGGTTTGGGATGCACTCCGGGTCGCGGCAGATCATTTTCGAAGACACACGCCCGCCGGCGGCCGGACGCTTATCGTTTTTACTGATGGCGACGAACTCGGCAGCGTCTCAAAACCCGATCAAGTGATCAAGGACCTGCAAGAACTTAACGTGACGGTCATTGCTATTGGGCTCGCCGAGCGGCGGGTGAATGAAAAAATGCTCGACCGAGTGGTTCGCGAGACCGGCGGACTTAAGATCCTTCCTCATATGGGCAGCGATCTGCGATCGGTCTCAGAAGAGATATTGTCTCGAATTCGTGATGGAAACTAGCACGGTGGAAAACCGTCCAACACAATCGGTCTGCCCTTCATGTTCTGTCGAGATCCGCGACGGCGCAATGTTCTGCTATAACTGCGGCACCGCGACGCCAGCAGCGGACGAGACAGAATTCCTCGAGGCAGCAGTTGCCGAGGCCGACACTGAGGCGAAGGTCATCGAGGAAAAGCAGGCCGAGACGAAAGATCCCTGGAGCGTCAGCGCTCCTATCGAATCACGGCCCATAGCCACTCCGAAGAAGCGGCGCGAAAAACGCCGGCACTCAAAACCACAGGCCGTTGAGATCGTTCCGCGGAGCGGCCCGCAATGGCAGTTTGTCATCGCGACCGCAGTGCTCTTCGTAATCGGCTTCGTGGTGATCCTTCTGGCTCTCTATTTCAAGTAGGCCTTAAATGGAGATCGCAATACTCATCTTCTTCGCCGCCATTTTAGGCGTTGCCGCGTTTGTCATCATCGGCGTATTGATACTTCTCTACCTCAGAAAGCGCAAATGAAAACGGCCGCTCGATCGGCGGCCGCATTTCAGATCAATAACATTCGTTCTAGTTTCTTTGCAGTGTGGGGGCATTGCCTGTTGGCGTTGCGTACCTTCCGGTGCGGGTGACCGCGATCCGCCGTTCGCGATTCGGCCCGTCTTTGATCACAACCCGAATATTGCGAAAGGTGCCGTCGGTCGTCTCGTTGGTCGGGGCATAGCCGATCGAATACTGCATTCGCATCTCGTTCGAAATGGATGCCGCGATCTCATTCAGTTCGTTAACGCTCGCCGGAAAATATGCCCGGCCGCCGGTCTCTGTCGCGAGTTTGGTCAAAAGATTCTTCGCACGGTTATACGGGCTGCGGCGAATAAATCCACCTTCTTTCGGAAGCTCATCGAGAAAACCGATGGTGTAGATCTGCACGTCAAGCTCTTTGAGCAATTCGAAAAGCTGCTCCTCCTTAAAATAACTGTCGCGATCCTCGCCGTCCGAAACCACGATCAATGCCCGGCGCTTTCGTTCGTTCGGCCCGAGGCTTTTGTCGTGTTCGTTCACATTCTCCGCGGCGAGATAAACGGCATCGATGATCGCCGTCTGCCCGCCCTCGGTGTAGAGATCGTCGAGCGTTTCGCCAAGGTATGTCTTATTGGTTGTAAAGGGCTGCTTGACCTCGATCTTAGCCGAGCTGACAAAGCGGATGATCGACGTCTCGTCTTCTGGGCGGTTTGCGTTGACCAAGATCTTGCCCGCTTCAATGACCTTTTCGATCTGCTGACGAAGCGAATTCGAGTTGTCGATCACCAGCGAGTAGTTGGTCGGGACCTCCGAACGCGAGAAAAACTCGATCTGCTGCGGCTGGTTATCCTCAAAGATCGTGAAATCCGATTGTGAGAGGTTGCTGATCGGGCGGTTGTTTCTGTCGACAACGCGGACGTTTAGATTGACGAGTTCGGTCTCGATCTTGATCGGCTCTTCATCGTCTATCGTTGGTGAGGGGGTCGGCGTTGGAGTTGCGGCACTATTTACTGTCCGCTCGCGGCTCGTGTCCTGAGCCGCTGCCCGATCGGCAAAATAAACACCCGCCGATATGAAACACATCGACGCAAGTAAAGTGCTGAAAAGCTTGAACTTATTCATCGTATCGATCCCGCCCTATCGGTAAGTAACCTGTGGAGTGGCGAAATAACCCTCCCGGCTCCGAACCGTTAGACGCGGCAATCCGCGAGGGGGTTTGACGCGAACTCTAACCTTACGCCATTTTCCATCGGGGCTGAAATCTGGTGGGGTATAGCCTACGGAATACTGATGCCGAAGCTCGAGCGCGATACGTTCAAAGATCTCGTCCATCTCGACCGCAGTATTCGGATAGAATGCCCGTCCGCCTGTTACGGACGCGAGTTCATCGAGAAATGCCTGGCCCTGCATTCCGAGCTGCGACGAAACGTCACCGCGATCCTGAATGCCGACGGCATAGGTCACAACGTCCGATTCCTTCATCAACCGCTTGACCTCGTTGAAATTGTATCGCGATGCATTGTCCTGGCCGTCGCTGATTATCAACAGCGCCTTCTTCTGATGAGTGCCCCGCGTCACGCGGTCAAGCCCGAGATAGACGGCATCGTAGAGCGCGGTATTTGCTCGCGGGTTAACGAGCGTGAGCTTTTGAAGCACGGCGTCACTGTCACGGGTCCGGTCTAACAAAAGTTGGGCACGGCTGTTAAATCCGATCAGGAAGTACTCGTCGTTCGGATGGCTCGCCTCGACGAAACGCCGGAGGGCGGTTCGAGCCTTGCCGATCTTTTCGCCGCCCATCGAGCCAGAAACGTCAAAAAGGATGCCGACCGAAACCGGCGCATCGCTATCGCTGAAGAATGTAATGGTCTGTTCCTCGTTGTTATCGAACACGCGGAATGAGTTTTTCGAAAGCCCGGAAACGTAGCGTCCGTAAAGGTCGGTAACCGTCAGCGTAAGCGTAATGAGGTCGGTTCGTACTGTCACCGGGCGGGTCGGGTCGTCGGGGGGCGGCGTGGCCACCGGTTCAGGATCCTGGGCGAACAGAGCCGCCGAAAAGATCAACAAAAGGCCAAGAGCTGCCAATGACCGGTAAAGAATACCGCCCCGGACAACCGACAAATCGGAAAAAACACGCATAGCGTCCCCTGTTAGCTTAATACCATCTTAGAAAAAAGGTACACGTATCGCAAGATTTTTCTTTGATGAAGGAAGTTCCGCTACGGTTGTTCGGAAGCGATACGAAAATTACCATCCGCTTCGCAGGAACATTTTCGCCGCTTGTGCGTGTTATAATTCAGGAATTCCGAGAGGGCTCGCAGCCTCGGGGTGACCGATTAACTGCGAAGTCCGTGTACTTCTTTTTCTATGCCCGAATTCGTTTGCCGGCTTGGCACTCCATCCGGAGAGATCGTTACGCGAATAGTTGAGGCCCACGCCGCCGGCGAGGCCCGCACCGAACTTGAGCGCGAGGGCTATCGCGTCTTTGACGTAAGCTCGGCCGACGGCGGCATGGCCTCGATCCTTTCGTTCGGCGGCTCGTCCTCGAGGCCGAAGGTCAAGCAGTCCGATTTTCTCCTCTTCAATCAACAGCTTTCGGCGCTTCTTCGAGCCGGCATTCCGGTTCTGCAGGCCGTCTCGCTTCTCAAGACGCGTTCAACTTCGGCCGCACTCCGCGAAGTGCTCGGCAGCGTTGAAGAAAAGATCAAGAACGGCATTCCGCTCTCCAAAGCGTTTGAAGATCAGGGGATATTTCCTCGCATTTACACAGCATCGATACTTGCCGGCGAGCAGAGCGGATCGCTCGACGAGGTGCTGGCCCGCTTTGTCGAATATCTTCGCCGCAGCGTTTCGATAACGCGAAAGCTTCGCGGAGCACTCGCCTATCCGGCGTTTCTACTGGTAGCGGCCGGGTTCATGATCGCGTTCCTTACGCTTTACATCGTGCCGCGGATGTCAGACCTTTTTCGCGGGCTCGATGCCAATCGCGGCTTACCGGCGATCACGAATTTCGTACTCGCCGTCTCGACCGGCGTAACGCAAAACATTTGGTGGCTGCTGCCGCTCGTCATCATTCTCATTACCGCCCTCGTGATCTGGCTTCGGACTGCGAGCGGGCGGCTTGTCCTTCATAAATTCCTGCTAAGGCTTCCGGTTGCCGGCACGCTGATCAAGCAAATGGCGACGGCGCAGCTCACCCGTTCGCTCTCGACGCTCCTTTCGGGCGGCATCACTGTCCCGGACTCGTGGGAGATCGCCTCTCAGGCAATTACAAATACCGAGCTCCGGCGGCGAAGTGAATCGGTACTGCAGCTCATTCGCGAAGGACGCGGCTTTACCGAAGCGCTCGAACAGGCAAACTGGCTGCCCGACCTCGCTCTTGACATGATCGGCATCGGCGAACGATCGGGCAGCCTTCGCGAAATGCTCGATGAGGTCGCGAAGTTTTATGATGCCGAGTCCGAGGTCAAGCTCGAGCAGCTTACGACACTCCTGGAGCCCGCGATCCTGCTTGTGATGGCCGGCGTCGTCGTGGTCATCCTGCTTGCCATCTACCTTCCGATCATCGATACGATCTCCGCCGGGCCGAGCGGAGGACGAAGATAGTCAAGAAATATAATGAACGTGGAAACACCTACGACAACTAACGTCTCATCGCCGAAGATCGAGCTCTCAGATTTTCTCGAGAACGAACCGCCTGAGGTGCTTCAAGCAAAGCAAATCGCCAAGCGTTACCGCTTGCCGTATATCGACCTGCTGCCGCCGGACGCCCCCTCGCCGATCGATTACGACGAGCTGGCGAAGATCCCGGTCGATATGATGCTCCGCAATCATTTCGTCCCGCTCAAGCGCGAAGGCCGCGACCTCCACGCTGCGATGGCCGACCCGACCGACCTCGAGAAGATGGACGAGATGGAGAATGCTCTTAACGTCCGCATTGTTCCATATATTGCGACGCAGGGAGCCATCGACGTCGTTCTCAAAAAGGGCGATGCGACCCAGCGTGTTCTGCAGGAAGCGGCATCGGGCTTCAAGATCTCGCTCGTAAAAGAAACCGAACACGGCGAAGAGGTCCTCGACCTCGACCGATTGGCGACCGATGCGGATATGTCGCCGATCATCAAGCTGGTCGATACAATTATTTATAACGCTATGGAATCGCGGGCGTCGGACATTCACATCGAGGCCGGCGACCGCGACGTCAGCGTCAAGTTCCGCATTGACGGAGCGCTCTATTCAAAGGTCGATCCGATCGATATTGCCTATCACCAAACGCTCGTCTCGCGCATCAAGGTAATGTCCGAACTCGACATCGCCGAACGCCGCATTCCGCAAGACGGCCGTTTTCGTGTGCGTTACAAAGGCCGGACGGTAGATTTTCGCGTCTCGATACTGCCCGCAGCATTTGGCGAGAATTGCGTTATTCGTATCCTTGATAAAGAGCAGATCTCTGAGGAATTCAAGAACCTCAGCCTGGAGGTCGTCGGCTTTGACCCCGAGGACCTTCGCCGTTTCCGTATTTACATCAAAGAGCCATACGGAATGGTGCTCGTAACCGGCCCGACCGGTTCCGGTAAGACGACAACGCTTTACGCCGCTCTCAACGAGATCCGCAACGAAGAGGACAAGATCATTACGATCGAAGACCCGGTCGAGTATCAACTCCAGGGCATCATGCAGATTCCTGTAAACGAGAAAAAGGGCCTGACCTTTGCCCGTGGGCTTCGCTCGATACTCCGCCACGATCCGGACAAGATAATGGTCGGTGAAATTCGTGACGAGGAGACCGCCCAGATCGCGATCCAATCAGCGCTTACGGGCCACCTTGTTTTCACAACCGTCCACGCCAACAACGTCATCGACGTCATCGGCCGCTTCTTGAACATGGGCGTCGAGCCCTACAACTTCGTTTCGTCGCTCAACTGCGTCCTTGCCCAGCGGCTCGTCCGCCTGCTTTGCCAAACATGCAAACGGCAGTACGACCCGACCGAAGAGGAACTGAGGGAATCGGGCATGCGTCCTGAAGAGGTCAAGGATCGGGTCTTTCTTCGTAACGTCGGCTGCGACGCCTGTAACCACACGGGCTACCGCGGCCGAACGGCGATCCACGAACTCCTGGATATGTCCGATAACATCCGGGAAATGATCATCGAGCGGCGGCCGGGCTCCGAGATACGCCGGCAGGCCGAAAAAGAAGGCCTTTCAAGCCTTCGCGAATCGGCGATAAAAAAGGTCTTCGCCGGCCAGACGACGCTTTACGAGATCAATCGTGTGACCTTTGTTGAAGAGGCGAAATAAATGAGCCGACGAATACTTTTCTTGATTGCGATGGTTATGTTCTCATCCGCCGCCTTCGGCCAGATGGAAGGGAACCCGACCAACTGGTGCCGCGGCGGCTTCTTTACGTCTGAATCGGAGAGCTTTTCGACCGGAACCGTTAAAGGCAAACGCGGAACGCGGTCTTATTTTTTCAACGACGACCGCGAAGATTGCCCGGCGGGCAAGAACTGCCAGGCGAGATCCTACGTCGTCACCGGCGACGAGGTGATCGTCAATCGCATTTACAATGGCTTCGCTTGCAGTTGGTTTCCCGGCAAGAACGGCGGGACCGTCGGCTGGCTCCGTGCCGATACGCTGGACATGCCGGAAAGCCTTTACGATGCATCACCTGCAGCATGGTCCGGAGAATGGAATTACGCAGAAAACTCGATCAAGCTTGTCCCCGAGCGAGGTTCCGGCTGGCTGCGTGTGACCGGCAATGCTTTCTGGAAAGGCCTCGGCGATAACATCCACATCGGCGAACTCGACGGCCGTGCCGAAGCGAAGAACGGAATCCTGAAATACTCCGACGGCGACGATGAATACGACTGCAAAGTGACGATGCGACTTCTCGGTAGCTACCTCATCGTTTCTGATAATCAAAAATGCGGCGGGGTGAACGTGACGTTCTCCGGCGTTTACCTCAAGACCAAAAAATCAACGAGCCGCTATCCGAGAAGTGAGCAGTAAACTGCAGGATCGACATTCCCGCCGCTGACAACCAAGCAGATCTTCTTTCCGGAAAAGCGTTCAGGCTGTTCGAGCAAAGACCCGAGCGTCAATGCTCCCGTCGGTTCGGATTTCAGATTCGCGAGGCCGTAATACAGACGCACTGCTTCTGCGATATTTTCGTCCGAGACCTCGAGAAAATCTTTCACGCCATTTTGTATGATCGGCCAGTTCAGATTCCCGAGCGAGATCGTCCTCGCTCCGTCGGCGATGGTCGTCGGCTCGGTTTCGTTCGGTATCAAACGGCCTTCGCGGAACGAACGGGCAGCATCATTCCCAAGCAAAGGTTCTGCGCCGTAAACCTCAGCCAGATCGCCGTTGCGGCAAAGCCCGGTGACCACGCCGGAGATCAATCCACCGCCGCCGACCGGGACAAGGACCACGTCAAACCCCTTGCCCGAAAGCTCATCACCGAGCGTCGAATTGCCCGCGATCACCCATTCATCGTCGTATGCCGAGGCGTGATAGGCATCGGGCATCCGGGCTGCGAGCTCCGCTACACGCTCATTGCGGCCGACCTTTTTCGTATCTATCAGATCGACCGTCGCACCAAAACCACGGACCGCATCTATCTTTACCTGAGCTGAGATCTCGGGTATCACAACCGTGCACCGCTTGTCGAGCAACTTGCAGGCATAGGCAAGGGCCTGACCGAAATTGCCGGAAGAAGCCGTCAGTATCTCTTCGTTCGGTACGTTCAAAGCGAGGTTGTAGCCGGCACGGAACTTGAAACTTCCCGTGTGCTGGAATGTTTCGGTCGCGATCGTGATATCTAATCCGAGGTGATCGCGGAGCTTTGAGGATACGACGAAGGTCGTCGGGCGAATGGCGTCTTTGAGTGATAACATATCTCGTGAAACCGAGTTTAATGCTCCCGGCCAAAGCGGGCAAGTTCGTCGTCGATGCGGCCAAATTACTAGAACTTTATGAAAAAACCGGAAAAGGAGATGAAAGAGCTTTTGGAGCTCATATTTCTTCAGGCGCAGATGCAGTTTGGCCCGGCGATCAAGTCGCGTTGGCTTCATGATGGCGATGGCTGCCCGGGCTGCGGCGGCGAGCTTAACGTCGTCAAGTTCAAGAAAAAGAAGGCACTCTCGCTTAACGCATTTATCTTTCGCGAGCACGGCGTGCTGATCGCCTATTTGCTCTGCAGCAAATGCGCAAATGCTGTGATCAAGCTCGGCGAAACGCATCCGCACGGGACGACGCCGCTCCATCAGGAGATCGAGAAAAACCTGAAGGCCGCATATCTGAAACACCAGGGACATTAAATGGCGAAAGCAGAATTTGGAATGGTCGGGCTCGGGACGATGGGCCGCAACTTTTTGCTAAATGTGGCAGAGAATGGCTTCGCGGCCGTCGGCTACGACCTCAATGCCGAAAAGCGCGATCTGCTCGAACAGGAAGGAGCAGGCCTGCGGGTGAAAGCGGCAGCGGACGTTGTCACGCTCGTCGCTTCGCTTGAGTCACCCCGGCGGATAATGATGCTCGTGCCCGCCGGGCCGATCGTCGAATCGGTCATCAATGAGCTGCTGCCGCATCTTGAGCCCGGCGACATCGTCAACGATGGAGGCAATTCGCATTTTCCGGATACCGCGCGACGCGAGGCATTTCTTAAGGAAGCGGGCATCGCATTTCTCGGCGTCGGCGTTTCGGGCGGCGAGGAAGGTGCCCGCCACGGCCCGAGCATTATGATCGGCGGCGATCCGGCGGTTTATCCCCAAGTCAGCCCGATCTTCGAGGCCGTTTCCGCAAAGGTCAACGGCGAACCCTGCGCCGCCCATGTTGGCCGCGGCTCAGCCGGCCACTTCGTCAAGATGGTCCATAACGGTATCGAATACGCGATGATGCAACTCATCGCCGAGAGCTACGACCTTCTTCGCAGGGCCGAATCGCCTGCGTCAGCGGGCGGCCAGGTTTTGTCAGAACCGCCTACCTCAGCGGGCGGCCAGTTTGCTGCGAATGATGATGTCGCCAATATCTTCGCCGAATGGAACCGCGGCCGTCTCAATTCGTTTCTAATCGAAATAACCGCGACCGTCCTGCGAAAGACCGACCCCGAAACCGGCAACTCGCTCGTCGATATGATCCTCGACACCGCCGGCCAAAAGGGCACCGGCAAATGGACCTCGCAAGCCGCAATGGACCTCGGCATCCCGATACCAGCGATAGACTCCGCCGTGACGATGCGGCAGATCTCCGCCCAAAAAGCATTTCGAACGACACTTTCAACCCAGTTTCCGTCTTCAATAATTAATAATTATCAATTAGTAATTAGTAATGTAGAAAGTGCCTTGAACGCAGCATTTATCGCGGCCTATGCTCAGGGCTTCTCGCTGCTCCGGGCGGCGTCGGATGAAATGGGCTTTGAGCTTGATATGGTCGAGATCGCCAAGATCTGGCGAGGCGGGTGCATCATCCGGGCAGCGATGCTTGAGGATATTCGTGCTGCCTTTTCGGAGGAACCCGGACTCGAAAACCTGATCGCGTCGCCTCGGTTTCAGTCTGCACTCTCCGCCGGCCGGGAAGACCTTCGCCGGGTCGTCGTCGCGGGGGCGGCCGCGGGCATTCCAACGATGGCATTTGCCGCGTCCCTGAACTACCTGACGGCCTTTGCCACCGAACGCCTCCCGGCCAACCTAATCCAGGCCCAGCGAGACTACTTCGGCGCCCACACCTACCAACGCACCGACCGCGAAGGCACGTTTCACACGGACGATTGGGAGAGTAGATGATCTATTCGGTTCGTCGAGTTTTTGCTCTTTTCGTCTTTGCCGTCGCCGCTTCTGTGGTGACCGCCGGACAGCAACGCAACCCGTGTGCAGATGAGCCGCCCTACGATTCCACTACCAGACTATCCGGCGGATATCGGATCGTGTTCACAAAGGACAACGAACTGAAGTACCTGAGCCTCTGGAGGGGTAAGAGAAAGATATTGGAACTTTCGTCTGTGTCCTGCGGTCTTTCGCACAAGAACCTTGGCTATGTTGGAGCGGACTTTCCTAAACATTTCGCTTTTGTGAATTCGTTCGGCTCCGGAAATCCGCACTTTGTTAGTTTGATTCGAAAGGCGGACGGCTCTGACATTCTCTCGAAGGAAAAAGATGTGTGTTGGGTTGATGCCGACGAAAAGAACTCGCTTTTGATCTATAGCACCGCCTGTGTGCCGAAGGCGACGAGCCGAATGGTGCTGTTCAATATGAAAACGTTGCATAAGCGTTCGGTTCGGTTCCCGAGCATTGTCTTCACCGGCCCGGAAGCACTGAATCGCATCTCCATCGTTTCTGTATCGCGAAACTTTGTAACTCTCGAGTTTGAGAACTGGGAACGTACGCGTTCTATGCGGCTGCGATATCGATTCTGATTGCGACTCCATTCGCTATCCGGGAATAGCGAATGCAAAGGAGATTTCTTCATCCGCATTGGAGCAACTGCTCGAACATCGCGAGTTCATTGAAAAGAGGAAAAGATCGCTTCCGACAGCTATTCCAAGATCTCCCAGGCTGATTCGGTTTTCAGGAGTTTGCTCATCAGGGCGGCGTGGACGGCGTGGCCGCTTTTTTCGGCGGTGATCTTTCCGAGGACGGGGAGGCCGACGAGGGCAACGTCGCCGATGATGTCGAGTATTTTGTGTCGGACGAACTCATCGTCGAACCGGAGCGGCGTTTCATTTAGCATCCCGTTGGGCGTCAGGACTATGGCGTTATCGAGCGAGCCGCCGAGCGCTAGATTTGCCTTGCGGAGCATCTCAATCTCTTCCGTAAAGCCGAATGTCCGCGCCGAGGCGATCTCGCGGCCGTAGCTGCCGTTATCTGCCGTAAAGCTGAAGCTCTGCCGGTTGATGAAAGGATGCTTGAAGTCGATCACGCATTCGATCGAAAAATTCTCCGCCGGTTCGATCGACATACGGCGATCGCCCTGTTCGATCTCAACCCGTTCCCGCACCTTTAGGTAGCGACGCGGGGCATCTTGCTCCGCAACACCGGCTTCTTTGATCAGGTCATAGAAGTTCTCGCTCGAGCCATCGAGGATCGGTATCTCGATGTTGTCGAGGTCGATGAAACAATTATCGACGTCCGCACCGCGAAGCGCCGAGAGAAGATGCTCGCAGGTCGAAAGCACAACGCCGCGTCGGACGAGCGTCGTCGCATAGCTGCAATGGCCAACGTATTCGACCGAGGCCGGGATCTCGAAATCATCAAGGTCGGTCCTGACAAAAATATAGCCGGTGTTCGCCGGCGCCGGCCTCAGCCGCATATTGACCGGAACTCCCGTATGGAGCCCGACGCCGGTTGCTTCAATTGGTTTTGCAATGGTCGTTTGCCGCATTTTTAAGAATTAGTAACAAAACCCGTGCCTAAACTTTCGGCTAGTGATTTCTTCCAAATTCAACTGCAAACCGAAATTTCAAGGCGGAAAAATTTGCCCAGCTGTTGCGGGACCGCAACACATCCGTGGCGCGATTTACTAATTGTCGGCAACAATCTACAATTAGGGTTTTACTACAGTTATGGCGATTCAAACTGCGGGCCAGAAAACCGCAAAAGCAGTAAAACTTAGGATCGAGAACGCGTCCTCGCTTGATATGCCCAAGGGCGGCGAAGAGACGATACGGCAAGTTATCGATTATGTCCCGATCGAGCAACTCCGCGGGCTTGAGCGCGTGAAACTTGTCGATTTCATCAACGACCCGCGTCTCAAGAACGTGGACGTTCCGATGAAGGGCGACCTTCCGGGGGCTTTACCACCCAAAGGTCGGCAACCAAAATGCGTGGTTTGAGATAGCAATGGGCGCCTTGCTCCAGCCGACCGAGGGCTTTGCCAAGCGTTGGATGGCTAAGACGTCGTTCAAGGCAAATATCGCCGGCTTGCTCTTCTCGCTCATCGGCCAGCACTATTACTTGACGCTCCGCCACTCCGTCAAAAAGCAGAACCTTGAACCGCAAATTCGGCAGTACACGGAAAAGAACCTCCGCTCATGGAGCGAAAAGCAGAACAAGAACAGCTTTCGGGCAAAGCTCTTCAAACCCATCCGGCCTTTCGTCGAGCGCATGGCGAAATGGCTGAATAAAAAAGCCGCGAAAGCGCAAAAGAAAGTCTAGGAAGTCTGGGAAGTCTGGGAAGTCTAGGAAGTCTGGGAAGTCTGGGAAGTCTAGGAAGTCTGGGAAGTCTGGGAAGTCTAGGAAGTCTGGGAAGTCTAGGAAGTTGAGGAGGTCTAGGAAGTCTGGGAAGTTCGAAAGTTTGGTCCGACGAATGATATGGGGACATTCAAGAGGTTCGAGGATATTGTCGCTTGGCAGAAGGCACGCGAATTGAATCTCGAAATTTACCGTATTTGCGGTTCCGGGCCGTTTTCAAAAGATTTTGATCTTCGAAACCAAATACGTCGATCATCGGTATCGATTGCAGCAAATATTGCCGAAGGGCAGGGACGGCGTACCGATAAAGATTTCGCACATTTTCTTAATATCGCCCTTGGTTCTGTTGCCGAAACGAAGTCACACTTATACTTGGCTTTAGACCTTGGATACATCGACAAGACGACCTTTGACGAACTATACGCTCGGCTCGATGAGATCGGACGGATGACCTTTGGTCTCATCCAACATTTGCGAAACGCGAACAAAACGATTGAAGTTTAGGAAGCCCGAAGCGGTTCAACTCTGTGCTACAGACTTCCAAGACCTCCTAGACTTCCAAGACTGACTAGACATTAAACTTATGAACTACTGGATGGTTAAACAGGAACCCGATTCTTACTCTTGGGACGATTTTGTAAAGGACGGAAAGACCGATTGGACCGGCGTACGTAACTATCAGGCACGCAACAACCTTCGCGATATGAAGGTCGGTGATAAGGTGCTCTTTTACCATTCGAACATCGGCAAGGAAGTGGTCGGCATTGCCAAAGTGACGAAGGCCGCATTTCCGGATCCAACGGCTGATGATGACAAGTGGGTCGCGGTCGAGCTTTCGCCTGTAAAGCCGCTCAAAAAGCCTGTCGGGCTCGCACAGATGAAAGAGAATCTGGCCCTCAACGACCTCAAGCTAATTCGGCAGTCGCAGCTTTCCGTGATGCCGGTTACAAAAGACGAGTTCGACGAGATACTCAGCATGGCAAGGTAAACCGAATGACAAGAAAAGAAGCCGTTGAGTACTATCACGAATTGCTCGAAGACGCCGACCTCGCCCGCGAATCTGCCGAAGCTCTCGACCGTGGCCTCGAATCGGCCCGCTTGGTTTTCGGCCGCCGCCGTCTGACGCCGTATCTTCGGCCGCATTTTATCACCGCAGAAGAATGGTCGATGGCCCGAAAGGCGTGCGAGACCATCTGGGGAACGCTTCAAAAGGTAAAGGACGCTGCGGTCGAGAGCGACGAGCTGCTTGACGAACTCGGCATCACCGAGATCGAAAGGGAACTCGTAAAGATCGATCCCGGTTACGAACAGGTCTCGCCGACCGCACGGCTCGATTCGTTTCTTGGCGAAACGGCCTATAGCTTTGTTGAGCTAAATGGCGAAAGCCCGGCCGGTATCGCCTATTCGGATTCGGCTTCGGACATCTTTCTTGACCTTCCGATAATGAAGCGATTCACCGAACGCTATCCGGTGACGAAGCTGGAAGGCCGGTCGAAGCTTCTGCAGGTACTTCTTGATTGCCATGCCGAATACCTCGGAAAGCAGCCCGACGAGAAGCCGATCATCGCCATTGTTGACCTCAACGATCTCCCTACCCAGAAGGAATTCGAGCTTTTCCGCGACTTCTTTGAATATTCCGGCTACACTGCCCTCATCTGTTCGCCCGAGGAGCTCGAGTTTGACGGTAGCAGGCTGCGATATGCCGGCGTTGCTATCGACATCGTTTACAAGCGGCTGTTAGTCAATGAATACCTTCCGATAATGGAGCAGGCACCTGCATTGCTTGATGCCTATCGGGCCGGTGCGGTCTGCATGGTCAACAGCTTCCGCGGCAAACTTGTTCACAAGAAAGCGATCTTTGCTGTGCTGACCAACGAACGATACGCATCGCTCTTTAGCGCCGAAGAGCTGGAAGCAATCGGCCGGCATGTGCCTTGGACACGCCGATTTCGGAATGAGCGAACGATGAACCACGGCAGCGAGATCGACCTTGTCGAATGGACGCGTGCCAATGCCGCAAAGCTCGTTCTGAAACCAAACGACGACTACGGCGGCCACGGCATCTATATCGGCTGGAGCCTGACTGAAGACGAATGGCACGAAGCTATAACGGTCGCTCTCGAAAACGGCGACTATCTTGTCCAGGAAAAGGTCCAGACCGCGAAGGAATATTTCCCGATGCTGTTCGACGAACACGGAAAATGGCGCATGGTCGAGCAGCTCGTTGATCTTGACCCGCTCCTGTTCAATGGCGTCGTCGGCTCGGCATTCACCCGGCTTTCGTCCTCGGAGCTTGCAAATGTTTCAAGCGGCGGCGGGATGGTTCCGACCTTTATTTTGGGAGAAGTTTAACTATGAGAACTACGGCAACTGGACTTTTGTTTGTGCTTTTCGCGTGTCTCGCCGGCGGGGCAAACGCACAGTCGTCCGTTCGCCTTTTTTCGGTCACCGAAGCTTCTAGCCCATTTGCCGAACGTTCATCGATCGCCGCAAAACGCGAATCTACCATCGCTGTAAACACCGGCGAGGCTTTGATGGCGGAGGCTCTAGAGCTTCCGATGGCTGAAGGCAAAGCGTACCGTGCCCTCAAGTCTGAGTCTGAAGTGCGAGGCGTTGATGACGTCACTTGGCGCGGGAAGATCAGTGAAAAGGGCTTTGAGGGCGACGTTGTCTTGACCTTCCGCAAGGGCCACGTCGCCGGACTGATCTACACGCCCGACGCCGTATATGAGATCGTCCCGCGTGGAGCCCATCACATTCTCGTGGAACTCGATCAGGCATTATTCCCTGAGTGCGGCGGGGCGATCGAACCCGGAGATGCGACTAAACAGGATCTGTCCGAAGGCGACGCCCTCGCCACATTTTCTGATTCCGGCGATCGGATCGATGTGCTTGTCGTTTACACAACCGCGACCAAGAACGTTCTCGGCGGTGATGCCCAGGCCCAAACGCTCGCTCAAAACGCGATCGACGCGACAAACACCGCCTACATCAACAGCCGGGTTCGGCAGCGTGTCCGAATGATCGACGCTAAGGAATGGGTTTACACCGAAACAACGAGTGCAAGCACCGACCTAAGCAATCTTCGCAATGATGCGACCATTCAGGGCCTCAGAAACTCGGCTAACGCTGACCTCGTGGCGATGATCGGAGAGATCGCCGGGGCATGCGGCGTCGGTTACCTTATGGGGTCGAATCCAGCCGGCAATCCAAACGCCGGATATACCGTAACTTCTCGGAGTTGCGCGGTCGGCAATCTTTCGTTCGCCCATGAACTCGGTCACAACATGGGCGGCCAGCACAATCCGGAGAACGGAAGCGGTGCGACCTACGCGTATGGCTATGGCCACTATGTCAATGCCGTGTTCCGAACGGTGATGTCATATTCGAACCCTTGCGCTAACGGGTGCACTCGACGAGCGTATTTCTCGAGCCCCTCAATTCTTTACCAAGGCTTCCCGACCGGCATCGACAACACACGCGACAATGTGAGAGCGATCAACGCTACGGCCGATGTTATCGCAAACTATCGCTACAGCGGCTCGAGCATAACGCTGGTAAACTTCGCCAACGGCGGCTTCTTGCCCCGCGGAATTGCCCGGCCGGTAACCTGGAAAACGAACAATCTCGGTGGCAATGTTCGCATTGAAATTTCGCGAAACGAGGGCCTTAATTGGACCACGGTAGTCGCAAATACGCCGAATGACGGCAATGAACCGATCGCGATCTGGGGCGGAGCAAGCCGGCGAGCTTGGCTGCGGGTTGTGAGCATTGATTCGCCTACGGTTTCGGACACATCGACCGGCTCGGTCTATCTTCGCTAAGCCGGTCACTTTTGAATTAGCTACTGATAATGAGTAAATCTGAAAATCGCCTCCGAGCTCTTACCGATGAATACCTGCAGCTTGAGGAAAAGCTCAAGCAGGGCGGCGGGCCGGAGAAGGTTGCGAAAATTCACAAACAAGGGAAGCTGACCGCCCGCGAGCGCATCGAGCTTTTGCTCGATAAGGACACCTACGCGCAGGAGATCGGCCTTCTGGTCGCCTATGACGAATATGGCGGGCAGGCTCCGGCCGCGGCTGTTGTTACCGTCGTTGGAAAGATACGAGGCCGTGAGTGCGTCGTCGTCGCCAACGACGCGACGATCAAAGCAGGTGCTTGGTATCCGGAGACGATCAAAAAGATACTCCGCGCACAGGAGATCGCGATGCGGAACCGCGTCCCGATCATCTATCTCGTCGATTCGGCCGGCGTAAATTTGCCATATCAAGGCGGCGTCTTCCCGGGACAATACGGTGCGGCCCGCATCTTCTATTACAACTCGATAATGCGGCGCTATCTAAAGGTGCCGCAGATCGCGGCCGTTATGGGAATGTGCGTCGCCGGCGGAGCTTATCTGCCCGCACTCAGCGACGTGATACTGATGGTCGAGGGCACTTCCTTTATGGGCCTCGGCGGTGCAAATTTGGTCAAAGGTGCGACCGGCCAGACCATCGACAATGAAACTCTCGGCGGGGCGATGACGCACAACGCCATGTCCGGCGTCGCCCATTACCGCACAAAAGACGAGGATGAATGCATCACCAAGATCCGCGACCTCGTCGCCGAAATGCCCGCCAAAGATCCGACGCGTGTTTCGATCGAAGAAAGCCGTGAGCCCTTAGCCGTAAGCGATAAGCTTTATGAAATACTGCCTGAAGATCATCGAGCTCCATACGACATGCAGGCCGTGCTCGAAACTTTTCTCGACGAGGGCGGTATAGATGAATTTCAGGCAGATTTCGCAAAAGAGATGATCTGCGGTACTGCGCGGATCGGCGGCATTCTGGTTGGCGTTATTGCAAACAGCCGCGGGATGTCGAAAGGCAAGCCGGGCGAGCCGCCTCGTTTTGGCGGGATAGTTTACACCGAATCGGCGGAAAAGACGGCGTATTTCATCGAGAACTGCGACCGCCACGGCACGCCGCTTTTGTTTGTCCAAGATGTGTCGGGCTTTATGGTCGGCGCCGATGCCGAGCACTCGGGCATCATCCGTGCGGGAGCCCGTTTCGTCGAGGCAATGGCGACCGCCCGCGTGCCGAAGATTGTTTTGACCATCAACCACGCCTCGGGTGCGGGTTATTATGCGATGGCCGGCCAGGGCTTTGACCCCGACTTCATCTTCTCGCTGCCGACCGGGCGAATGGGCGTGATGGAAGGCGACAGCGCCGTTCAGGCGATCTTTGGAACACAACTCGATAAGCTCAAGGCGGCCGGCGAAACGCCCTCGGCCGAACTAGAAGCCGAGATGCAAAAGGTTCGCGAAACCTACGACCGCGAGCTCGACGCCAAGCACGCCGCCGCCCGTGGCCTTGTCGATGCGATCATCACGCCCGAAGACCTCCGTCCGGCATTGCTTCTCGCACTCCAAACGACCCTGAACACATCAACGCCGCACATCGGCGCGTTTGTCCTTCCGACGATATAAAAGAGCGTGAATTATTTGATCGGGGGCTCAATTATGATTGTGCTCGTGTAATCGTATTCAGTAGTGGTTCGGTATTTACTTGGTGGAATTGTGTCTTCGCTGGTCATGCGCAGGAGCATTCCGTCCTCACGGTACCAGTACTCTTCGACGAACGTCCTTACGAATTTTCTTTCGGCAATCGACGATGTCGTCTTTATGCTTTTCGTGTACCGGTCTGCCTTTTGACCGTTGATTCGATGTTTTCCCAAATAAAGGTACTCGATTTCGATCTTCGGCGGAGGACCTAGGGTGCCGGTGCCGCGACCGCCCGCAACCGCCGAACCGCGGCCAGAGGAAACTTCCACTTTCCGCCATCCGTCATCATTTTGGCGGGCGTAAACATTACCACCGATCCTGATCGTTTCCGACTTCGTTTCAACACCTTTTGATGTTCGGCTAACCGCAATTCGCATTGCTCCATCCGGACCGTGGTCGTAAACCGTACGGCTACTGTCTCCTGGCGCATATCCTTCGGTCGTAACGGTCACACGCATCGGGAGACCGGCCCTTAATCGTGATGCAGTGCTGATCTTGCTTCTAAACTCAGCCTCTTCGATCTTTCTAGTTTGAGCATGAGCATCGATGCACACGATTGCAGTTACGCTCGTGACGAGAAAGAGTAATGATGATCTCTTCGACATTTTCAGTCCATTGCCTCCGGGATGAAGAAGTGACTGTTTATCCGACGGTTTCGCCGGGCTCCTTTTCTTTATCGTTATGATACCGTTGAGCAAATGATGTGACAACAATAACCTCGAGTTGCCTATTTCCATCACCTCAAGCTCGCCCTGATGTCTTTGATGTTCAGCATCAAGGTAAGCGGTTCGATCGGTGATTCCCGGAATCCGTAACGCAGATAGAAGTGCTTTGCTTCTTCGTCCTTGGCGTGAGTCAGCATAGCCCGAAGCCCGGCAATGTCCGCGGCTGCAAGAGTTCTCAACATTGCGTCCTTGAGTAATCCCTTCCCGAGCCCTTTTCCTTTTTCGCGGATATCGACCGCAAGTCTTGCGAGCAGGATGATGGGAATCGGATACTGCGGAAGCTTAGCCTTGACCGCGGGCGTCGCCTCAGCATGCGAGACTGACCCGAAAGCGAGCGTATAATAACCGACAGCAAAGCTATTCCGGGTCGCAACGTAGGTCCGCGAGATCTCGTTCTCTTGATTGATCAGAGCGTATTTCTTGAGGAACTGGTTGAGTGCAGGTTTGCCGCAGGCGAATCGGGAACAGTCATGCGACGCGGTCAGCAACTCCGGCGGGCTGAGCGGTTCGCTATTTTTCATCGAAAACGCCCGGCTCCTTTAGAAGATTTCTTAGCGCTTCTATGCTTCGCGGCGGTGCGTCGAGAGCGGCGATGAATTTTTTCCATTCGCGGTCGGTCAGCTCGAAATGAGCATCATCGCGAACGACCGCCTCTGCTGCTGAAAGAGCATTTTCCAGCACAAAGTCGCTCAGATTCTTACGTTCCTTTCGAGCCGCCCGCTCAAGCAAAGCCTTGCCTTCGCTTGTGGTTCTAATGCTGAGCCTCTCTTTCTTTAATTCGATCGTCGTAGCCATCGGTCCAATATACTCTCGTAATGTGCGTACATCCAATGTACACCCGTGGAAAGTATATCGGGATTGAGGGCAGAAAAGCAAGAATTTGACCGAGCTCGGCAAGCCGCAGATCAAAAGCGAGCGGGGCGACAGTTTAGTTACCGTTTGCCCGGAGTTCTGATACGATTCGCAGTATGGAGTTTGCGGTTGAGAGATCGATCGAATTGCTGGCAGCCACGCCGGAGTCCTTGCGGGCGTGGCTCGGCGGGCTTTCGGTTGAGTGGACTGCTTCAGCCGGGAATCGTGACAATTGGGAGCCGTATGATATCGTCGGCCATTTGATCCATGCGGACGAAACGGATTGGATCCCGCGGGCAAGGGTCATACTTGCACAGGGCGAGGACCGAAGCTTTCCGCCGTTCGACCGTTTCGGACAGTTCGAGCGGTCGCAGGAAAAGCCGTTTTCAGAACTCCTCGATGAGTTCGCGGCGGTCCGCAGGCGGTGCCTCGACGAACTCACCGCTTGGAACCTTTCCGCCGAGCAACTCGAGCTTTGCGGCAGCCATCCTGAATTTGGTGAAGTGTCTCTCGCTCAGCTTCTTTCAACATGGGTCGTCCACGACCTCACGCACATCCGCCAGATCGCGATCGCAATGGCACGCCGCTACGAAACGGCCGTCGGCCCGTGGAAAGCTTACCTGAGCATCTTGAATTGAAATGAAGTTTACTATCGAGGCGTTCTTGGGCCGCCTGCCGCTCCCGGCAAACGACAAATGGCCCGATGGTGTTTGGGACATCGAGCCATTCGAGAAAGATGGCGTGAAGCTGGTCTTCTTCGCTCCCCGCGGCACCGATCACCAAACCAGCCATGACGAGGACGAATTCTATTTCATCGCCCGGGGCAGCGGCGAGATCTTGATCGCCGGCGAACGCCACACGTGCACTGCCGGCGACGCATTCTTCGTCCCGGCCGGGGTCGAGCATCGGTTCGAGAATTTTACCGACAACTTCGCAACCTGGGCGGTGTTCTTCTGATCGATAACTTTTGGATGGACCGAACTCGCTGGTTAGACGCTAGTATGCCGAAAGTTCTTTCTAGTTTGATGTCAAATTATGCTGCTGCTCCGGCGACGGAGGGAAAAGCGTTTGGATCTCATCTTCTGTTCTTCGCTTAAGAATACCGAGTCAACATCTTTTCGGCCGATTTTCGGCACGTCGAGAAGTCTCTTTAGCTCAGGCCCGATCAATTCAAGATCTTCCGGCTTCACAAAAAAGCCCGAGGCACCTGCCGAGAACGCCTGTTCTTTATCGATCTCGCGATCAAGGGCACTATAGATAAGAACCGGTGCCCGTGGGGCAAATTCTTTGATCTGTTTGCAGAGTTTTACGGCGGTTACGTCCTGCAAGCAGTAATCCAATAGGAAAACATCGTACGGACTAGACCTCACCATTTCGATCGCATGGCTTCCACTTGAGGCAGTATCTACCTGATACCCAAAATAGTGGTTAAGCTGAAACGCCATCAGTTCGCAGCCATCGGCGTCATCATCAACATACAAGATTCGCGGTGTGGTGTTCATAAATCTCACGATCCTTTTGAAAGAAGACGGAATGCCTTCGCTGTGCCAATATCGATGCCTGATTCAGGGGCTCCCGCCCCAGCCCTTCTACCTTCCGAGCGTTCCGGTTTCCTTCGTATTATTCAGTCGATTTAAAGAGTATGGACGATGAGCAGCAGGCGGGACTGTACGTTTGCTAACACAGTCGAAACTATTTTCGAGGTGGAGGTTCAGTTTCTATGTTCGGCCTTGTATTTGTTGAGGATCCGGTCGCGGCATTCGACCACAACTTCGTGGCATTCGCAGACGATTGAATTGAGTTTTTTGAGATTGGCGATCGCGACTTTGCCGCGACTGGTCCCGATCACGCCTTGTTTGCTTAGATTAGTTAGGCCAAGCGAAACGCTTTCCCGCCGAACACCTAAAAGGTTGGCGATCTGTGCATGTGTGACGAAAAAAGTTTCGGTTTGCAGCTCGTCGTTCATTTCCAGAAACAGCCGGCATAGGTGTTGATCGACGCGATGCAAGCGATAGCAAATGGCATTCAGCGCGATCTGAGTGAGCAGGCCCTGATTGTAAGTCATCAGCAGGTCCTGGAAGTCACCGCATTCTGATAGTTCTTTTCGGACGACTCCGGAACCCATCTGATATGCAGTTCCCGTGTAACTGACAACGGCTCGATCAGGTGTTTTAAGGCCCATCACAATGCTTGTACCAGCAATGCCGTGTCGCCCGATGGTGGCCACGGCGATCGAATCGCCATCGCCGGACTCATACATCAGCGAAATGAGAGAATCGATGGGGAAATAAATAAATTTGCCCTTCTCCTCGGCCTCCCATAGGACCTGGCCCTTGTGGACCTCAACGATGGTGCATGCATTTCTGATATTCAACCACTCCGCAGCCGGAAGTGTAGCGAGGAGCATGTTAAGAGAAGGCATTTCGGTTGATGCGGTTTGTGGCATTATGTTGATCTAGATCGCTCTCCCGGTTAGTTCGGCATAGTCGGCGATCGCCGTTCGGATCACCTCATATGATGCTTCGCGGCCGTAGGAGTACGCGATCTCGCAGACATTCGGTGCATCGGGCAGCGATTTGTAGGTAAGGAAATAATGCTCGAACCGTTCGAGAATTCCTTTCGGGAGTTGGCTGATTTCACTATATTGCTCAAAGACCTTATCGCCCTTCAGCACCGCGATTATTTTGTCATCGGCTTCGTTATCGTCTACGAGACAAAAGCCACCGATCGGCCTCGCCTTTAGTATGATGTCGCCCCGCGGAATGTGATGCTCCGAAAGCACTAGAATATCGAGCGGGTCACCGTCGCCCCCGGCTATCTTAATGTCGGTTTTTGCACGAGCCAGGGCCGCGATCCCCGCCGCACAATAGGTCTGCGGAATAAAGCCGTAATTTGCAGGGACGACATTCGAGTACTGCTGAGGCCGGTCGATCTTAAGATAACCCGTTTCCTTATCGACCTCGTATTTGACCGTATCCCGCGGGACGATCTCGATAAAAACCGTCACCTCAGCCGGTGCATCGTCGCCGATCGGAATGCCGTGCCATGGATGCGCTTTGTCCGTGCGAAACATATCGCTATTATTAAGCCGTAGCCCGCCGATGTCTAACCCGCTAACAACCGAAGCGCACGGCGACGCATTGATCGCCCGGTTCACGCGCCCCGAAGTGCGGAATCCGCTCTCGGTTGAAGTTATCGCGGAACTGAATCGCGTGATCGACAATATTCAATCATCGACCCGGCGGCTTATCCTCACCGGCAGCGAAGGCGTTTTTGCCTCCGGTGCAGATCTTCGCGAGATAGCGAGGCTCGACCCGGCGAGTGCAAGAAAGTTTGCCGAACTTGGACAAGGCCTGATGCGGCGCATTTCCGAGCTTCCAGTCACGACTATCGCGGCGGTGAATGGGCCGTGCTTTGGCGGGGCTCTCGACCTCGCACTGGCTTGCAGCGTTCGCGTAGCGTCACCGTCGGCCGTATTCTGTCATCCGGGAGCAAAGCTTGGAATAATGACCGGTTGGGGCGGGACCCAGCGGCTCCCGCGTCTGATCGGCGAGGCACGTGCGCTCGAGATGTTCTTCACCGCTGAACCGTTTTCGGCCGAATGGGCACTGGATGCGGGCCTGATCAACCGCATCGCTGAAGACCCTGTCCTGGCCGCAATTGAGGAGGCATTCTGACGAACGAAAAGTTCTCGGCACAACATCAGTTCATCGCCATCGCGGTCATCGTGCTCGTCACGCTTGGCGTCTATTACGGGTCGCTCTCGGGCGATTTTGTTTACGACGATAACCGGCAGATCGCCCAGAATCTTCTCATTCAGGAGCGCTCTCTCTACGGTACGGCAATCGTCTCGGACGTTTGGGCCTACAGAGGAAGCGGCGCGGTCGCTGACAGCAATTATTGGCGGCCGACGTTCACTCTCTGGAGCATCGCCAATAACGAACTGTTCGGCATCGAGCCTTTCGGTTGGCGCGTCTCGAATCTCGCCATCCACATCGCGGCCGCGGTCGCCGCATTCTATCTGCTTCTTTTGCTCGGGATACCGCTGATGCCAGCTGCCGTCTTCGCAACCGTTTTCGCCGTTCACCCCGCTCAGGTCGAGTCGGTCGCGTGGATATCCGGAGCCCCAAGCACGCTCGCCGGCCTCTTCTTGACGTTGTCCCTGATTTTCGCTGTTCGCTCGGCCCGAGAGTCGAAGGGCAAATACTATCTTGCCATCGCTGTCGGTACATTCTTACTTGCGGTCGGAGCGAGGGAATCGGTCGTCGTTTGTCTGCCGCTGTTTTGGCTTATCTTTTCGACACGCGGGCTTTCCGACTTCTCGGAAATGAAGCAGAGAACACGCAAGAGCATACTACCGCTCGGACTCTTCGCGTCGGCCGCCGCTGCTTTTCTTATCATCCGATCGATCATTTTGGGCGGCGTCGCGTTGCCGGTAGAGAATGCGCCGAGCCTCGCCGAGGCGATCCTTACCGCTCCGACTATCTTTCTGTTTTATCTAAAACAGATCTTCTATCCATCCATCATCGGCCCGAACTATGGCATCCGGGCGATCGGCGAGATCGGCCTGATGAACTTCGCCGTCCCCGTGATACTATCCGCCGCGATACTTGGCTTTGCGATATTCTTTGCTCGTAGCTCGCCGCGGGCACTCTTTGGCCTTGGGCTCTTCATTCTTCCGCTTCTGCCCGCCTTTTACATTCCGGCCTTTCGGCCTGAGGAGCTCGTCCATGACCGCTATCTTTATATCTCGGTCCTCGGCCTCTGCATCATGTTTGCCGCGATGATCTACGACCGGTTTGCGGCCTCGATGCAGGGGATCAACTTCAAGGCGGCATTCACCATCGCGTGCTTCATCGCATTTCTGCTGGCATTTCGTTCGTTGGTCTATACCGAGGTCTGGCGGTCTGATGAAGCGCTCTGGCGGCACGCCGTTACGGTCGATGCAAATTCGGCGACCAACTGGCTCCAACTTGGTGCCGCCCTTGAGGCGAACGGCAAAGATGCTCTTAGCGAATTCGAACGCGCCGTCGCGATCCGCCCCGAACCGCTCGCCCTAAACGGCCGTGCCCGCGCTCGTATCGCCCGCAACGACCCGCAAAATGCCATCGCCGATGCCGAACGCGTCATCGCCACGCCCAACGCGAACATCAACGCCTACACGCTCTTTCAAGGCTATGAAGTCCTCTCAATGGCGCTCCAAAACGCCAACCGGCTGCCCGAAGCTCGCCAGCGTTTGACCGAAGCACGCGAACGGCTACCCATATATCGTGCCGCCCTTACCGAAAAGATCGCCGTCGTTTTGTATCAGCAAGGCCAGAAGGCCGAGGCCCTGCGTGAGCTCGAGTCTGTCCGCGAAGTGGCCGCCGCCGAGATGATCCCCGGTTCGAAGCTAGTATTTTTACGGCTAGGGATGCTTTACGCCGAACTCGGGCGGCGGGACGAAGCGAGGCGGGATGTTCAGCGCTTTCTTCAGGCGACGGGCAAAGACCGCTCGCCGATCACCCGCGGATACAGGGCCGAGGCTGAAAAACTACTCCGTTCGTTGAGCTAAGGTTTTCGCGGTTCTTCAGCCTTGACGTCCACGTCTGGACGCGAGAAGCGTGTGTATTCAAAGACGGCCCGAACGTCAGTCTCACTCCGTTGCTGCTTACGAATCAGCGTGAAAAATTCGTGCGTGATCTTCGCCGGTGTGTTGATGCCAAACTCGCTCGGCTGATATTCGAGCACGACCCGCGAGATAACCACCGGCCGCGCAAAACCCTTCGGCTGAACGGTCAGCTCACGAACCTCGCGGAGCACGCGGCTCGTCTCCGCATCTATCCAGAGCGAGCCGCGCAGCCTTTCATTAAATGGCTCCCGCGATCGGTCCTCTATCTCAAAGCTGACCACCGGCTCCTCGCCCGACGTCAGTCCGCGGTTGAGCGTTATGTATGGGCTCTCCGCCGTCTGTTCGTAATTAAGCCGGACCACGGCGCGGCCGCTGATCGCATCATCCTCGGATTGCCGAATCGTCATCACCCCGCGGACCTTCGGCGAGAGAGCGACCGCCTGAAAGAGCGTAAAGCCGTTGATCCGCATGCCTTCGTCAAACCGCGTGCTCTCATCCTGCAGCTTTTCGAGCTCTTTTCTAGAAGACCCGAGCGTGACCAGCTTTTCAAAAAACTCCTGCGATCGAAGCTCGGCCTTCTCGACCGCCTTGCCATCGACCCGCAGCACGTGCCGATATTCGGCGGCCGTGCCCTCTCCGCCGCCGAGCTCATAAACGATGAAGTTCGATTCGACAACCCGCGTCTTCCGAACTCGCCCGTTCGATCCGAAAAACTCGAACGTCTTTTTCTCCTCGGCAAGCAGATCGCGAAACCTCGCCAGATATTCGCGAGTGCCAGCATAAGCGGCATCAACCACATCCTGCCCAACGGCCGCCGCCGGAAAAAGCCCCACGAGCACAAGCATCGCCGCTCCGATCAAACCGCCATTCCGCTTTCGTGGGTTTATCATCAAATAGAAGTTCCTCGGCCTTTCGGCTATATTTATCCAAAGGCCGGATAACAGCTATGAAAATACAACTCATAAAGATCGCCCACGCCCGCTCGGGCGACAAAGGCGACACCGCAAACGTCGGGCTCATCGCTCTCGAAGATAAATACTATCCGATTCTCGTCCGCGAGGTAACGGCCGAACGCGTAAAAGAGCACTTCGGCGACATCGTCAAAGGCGACGTCGAACGCTTCGAGCTACCAAACCTCGGCGCCCTGAATTTCCTGCTCCACGGCGCCCTCGGCGGCGGCGGCACGCTCAGCCTGATGACCGACGCCCAAGGCAAAACATTTTCAACCGCCCTGCTGCGGATGTATATCGATATTGACGAAGCTTAGTTCTCCCATCTAATTACTAATTAAGAATTATTAATTAGTAATTAGCCGGAGAATAGAGATCAGCATTCATATGGAGAAGAACCCCGTACTCGATAAGTCGCTTGATTTTGCTTTGCGGATCGTGAAGCTTTGCCATTTTTTGAATGAGGAGAAGCGGGAGTTTGTTTTATCGAAGGAGTTGTTGATCTCGGGGACGAATATCGGCAAGCATGTTAAGGCGGCTATCGGGGCGGAGAATCGCAACACTTTTATAACTGAATTCGGGGTCGCCCGTCGACGTGCAATGGAAACCGAGTATTGGCTGATGGTTCTTTTCCATGGCGGCATCTTGTCCGAGGCACAATTTAATGAGATCGAATCCGATCGCCTTGAGTTGGTAAAGATAATCTCGTCGATAATCTCAACCTCTCGCAAGTCTTAATTACTAATTATTAATTGATAATTACAAATTATGTCGACAGTAATCGTCTCGACCGAAGACAACATACGGATCTTGACCCTGAACCGCCCCGAGAAGCGGAATGCGCTTAATGATGAGCTGGTGGCGGAGCTTAAGCGGGCGGTGCGGGAGGCGGATGCGGATGATTCGCTGAGTGCGGTTGTGATCCGCGGGGCGGGGAAGGATTTTTGCTCCGGGGCGGACCTTTCGGCGTTGCAGAAGATCGCCGGGGCGTCATACGAAGAAAATCTGGAGGATGCGAAAGGCCTTGCGGAGCTTTTCTCGTTGATCCGCAATGCGCGGGTGCCGGTGATCGCGGCGGTTCATGGTCGGGCGCTTGCGGGCGGATGTGGGCTGGCGACCGGCTGCGACATCGTGCTTGCGACCGAGACCGCCCGCTTCGGTTATCCGGAGGTGAAGATCGGCTTTGTCCCGGCGATCGTTATGGCGATACTCCGCCGCAACCTCGGCGAAAAACTCGCCTTTGAGCTGGTCACACAGGGCTTCGAGTTCTCCGCACCGGAGGCGAAGGCCCTCGGCCTCGTCAACCGGATCTTCCCCGAGGAAGGCTTTGAGGCCGCCGTGCTTGACTACGCCACCGTCTATTCAAAGATCAGCCGCATCGCCGTCGCCCTCAGCAAATCGCTGCTCTACCGAATGGACGCCATGGACTTCGCCGCCGCCCTCGCCGCCGGCTCCGAAACCAACGCCCAGGCCCGAATGACCGAAGACTGCCAAAAAGGCATCACTAAGTTTTTGAAGACATCGTAAATTAGGGATCGGGGCTCAAAACGACTCTCAAGTTTCTGCTGATATTACTCCATTTCGATACTCTGTCATTTCTAAAATGTACGGTTGAATACCCGTAACCGAAGCTATTACCTATTATGCTATCGGGCGTACCTTGAACTCTAATGACGTCGTCTTTGCTCGAACCGATCGTAAACTGATTCAACGACATTTCAGAATTGCTCAACATTCTCACTTTCAAGTTCTTACTAATGTTGCTCCAACCAACAACAGAATTTCCTTGAAAGGTAATGCTTGAATAACCATAACCGTAACTATTTCCGATGATACTGTCGGGCGTGCCTTGAATCTTAACGACATCGGCTCTGGTCGAGCCGAGAGTAAAATAATTTTCGCTACTTGGAGAATAACTGATCATTCTTACGCGCAGATTCTTACTTATATTGCTCCATCCAGACACCCGATCGTTCTGAAAACTTACGCTTGAATACCCATATGAAAAAGTATTGCCGATTATGCTGTCTGGTGTGCCCTGAATTCGTAATACGTCATTCCGCGTGGAGTTCAGAGAGAAAAAACCAGCACTTGGTGCAGTTTCATTAAGTTCGGCTTCGACTCCAGAGGGATGCGCTTGAGGCGGCGGCTCCAAGGAAAAAGGTTTCTCTGCGGGTCGTTCTATAGTTTGAAGAGATAAGGGAGCCAATTCCACATATTCATTTTCGGAAACCTCATTCAGGGAATTTTCGAACGAATTTGTATCATTCTGATTTTCGCCAACACGAATCCTTTGTTCTGAATCAGTTTCGGCAGCGACCTCTGGGCTAATAGCGTTAGAGGTCGAGTTCGTCACGCCAGAAGCTACTGGGCTTTCGGCGCCTGGGTCTGTATGGGTTCTCCTAGTGATATCGCTATAGATCAAAAAGGATCCTAGCGAGAGGAAAGCGGTAGCTACGAATGCAATGTAGTAGCGTCTATTGGTCGGCTTAACCGCTACCTGTGTGGTAGAGAACGGGGTGTATTCATCATATAAATTCGTTACCGGGGATTTTTCTCTATTGGAATGTCGCTCGGAAGCCTCATCATAATCCTGAGAGTCCTTTTCATTTGCTTTTTTTGCTCGGTCGCTATCATTTGATTTTCTGGTCTTAGCTTTTGCTTTCGAAGAAGCATGGCTATCGTCTGAGGAGCGGTGTGTAGATTTTTTTCGTTCGGTTGTAGAACTTGCTTTTTTCGATCCATTTTCTATAAATGACGACACCTTTTGATAGGCCTCATTTATTTCTTTCAGTTTCTCTTGAGCCTTAATTCTTAGTTTTGGATCGTGAAGAAATCTATCTGGATGCCAGACCTTTACAAGATCCTTGTAGGCTTCCTTGAGCTGTTTTTGGCTCGAATTGTGAGCTAAGCCTAAAATGTCGAAATAGTGATTTATCCCTTGCTCTCTCATTCAACCCTATCTCCGCCTTATGAAAAACGACCACGAGTAAATAGTGCCTCGCGACAATGTGCTTTTGCCAAATGTGGCCCGAACGCCGGGCGACCATCCATAGTATTCGTAGGGGCCGGGCGCTAATGTAAACGAGCGAGTTGTATTGGCTTTAATAACGTATAGGACGCCATTCATACGGAGATTCAAATCCGTTGCCCTTTCCTGATTGGTGATCTTAACCGTTGGATTTGAATCAGATTCAGTTACTTCTTCTTCAAAATCCGGCGCGGTGTATCGATTCGCTGTGAGTTTATTAACGATTACACTTTGATCGATCCATCCTTCGATGGCGGTTTCTACATGAATCACGCGAAACCAAGTTCCTGTTGGTTCGCGTTCAATTAATGAAAGAGCTTCGCCTCGTTCAACCTCAAGAAGAATTCGGCTCGTCCTATCCGGTTCTTCCCTGATGTTGGCTCTTGTCGCGACAACAAAGGCTGTGTCAGCACCTGGATCAGGCATCTTTCGGACTGCCTCTTCGTCCGCTGCCCTTTGCGCTTTCTCTTGCGCTGCCTTAGCTGCTGCGGCCCGAGCAGTCGCTCCTTTTTGGGCGAGACAGACGCTTGACGCTGCAAAAATTAGCAATATAACGAGACTACCTGTTTTGAATATTTTCATTGTTAACCTCCTACTGCGTTGGCGGCTCCCTTTTTATCGGTGCTTTCTCGAAGTGGGTGGCTCGGGTGGTACAAATTCGTGTTTTCCCCAGGCTGAGCGGGCCGTCAGGAAAAAAACGAAGCGCCATGAAGCCCACTATAACCCTATTTTTCATAGCGGAAATAATACACGCATCCGCATTCATCTGCAATGCTCTTTTCTTGCCTCCGGACAACGCCGACGCTCACGAACCCTACTAAATCGCCCCACCAAGAGCCTCCGAAAATTATGAATTAGCAATTAGAAATTAGAAATTAGGACGGATGAGGGAAAAGCTCGTTCGCCCGAACATTTTATTGTTGACATAGGCGTTGCAGCCATGATACAGTCATGCGTGTCTAGGACAGCCGGGTCGCGGGCTTGCGGCGGGCGGTCGAGAAAGAAATGGTGATGATGGGAATGGATCGGAAATTGGGAATGGCGGCGGCGGAGCATAGGGAACGATTGGCTCCGGTGATTGTCCGTTCGTTTTCCTTTTGCGCAAGTCCGTTCAAATCGGCTGCCGGGAAAAGTGTAAAACTATTTCAGGACAAAGCTCCACGACTTCGTGTTTCCGGCGTTCGCGATGTTCGCGATGTTTCAGTTGTTTCACATGTTTCCGATGTTTCTGTTGTTTCTTTGTTTCAACCGTTTCAGAAACGCGCAGTCTCCTTAAAAAATGAAACGCCCCAAATGCGGAATACGCGCTCCGGAATCTGGAATCTGGAATTTGGAATCCCAAATCGGCCTCAGGCTTCGATGATCTCGACCTTTGTCTCGATCAGGTGCTTGGGGATGAGGGCGGGGAAGTACGCCATTATCTCCTCGACCTTCGGGCGGCCGCCGGCAAAGCCTGTAACGGCGGGCGGGCCGGTCAGGATGAGCGGTGCGATCTCCTTCGTGAACCGCTCGACATCCGCCTTGCTTTGCCCGCGTACGCCGATCCGGAACTGCACTTCGGGGATGTCAGCGGCGGGCTCGCCGGAAAGATGCCCGTGGGTCGCGTTAACACCGACGAACTCGCTGAGTACGACGTCGAACTTAAGGCCGAGCCGGTCGAGCCGTTTGCGGAGTATCCGGTCCGCGGCCTGGGCCTTCTGGTAAGCGTCGGGCCAGGAATACACAAGAGTGCCGACGGCCTTCCAACCATGAGAATAAGCGATCGAAACCTTGAAAAATTCGGTATTCGGGTTTCCCTTGATGCCGAAAACCCGCACGCGGTCAGGACCGGCATCCTCAAGCTGAATGGACGAGAAATCGGCGACAACGTCGGGCGTGATGTAAGCCTTCGGGTCACCCATTTCGTAAAGAAGCTGCTCTTTGACAGATTGAACACTAACACGGCCGCCGGTGCCGTCGTGTTTGGTGACGATGAACTCGCCGCTCGGCCCGGCCTCGACGATCGGAAAGCCGACGCGTGCCATGTCGGGGATCGAGTTCCACTCGAACTGGCAGTTGCCGCCCGAGGCCTGAGCACCGCATTCGATGATGTGTCCGGCGATCGTACCGGCGGAGATCAGATCCCACTGGTCAAACTTCCAGCCGAACTCGTGCATCAGCGGAGCAAGCGTAAGGCCGGTGTCGGTCAGCCTGCCGCCGACAACGACGCGAGCACCGCGATCAAGAGCCTCGACCAAGCCGCCGGCACCGAGATAGACGTTCGCTGCCTGAACCTTATCGCGAACGGCCGCCAGCGGTTCGCCCGTATCCATGTTGGTGATCTCAATGCCGCGTTCGGCAAATTCATCAAGCCGCGGAAGAATGTCGTCGCCGGTGATAACGCCGATCTTGAGCTTGCCGCCAAAGCCGAGTTCGCGGGCGGTCTCGCGGATCGCCTCGGCGCAGCCTTCGACGTTCACACCGCCGGCGTTCGAGAGCACCTTGATGTCCTTTTCGACGCAATCGGGAAGAATCTCGCGCATCAGCGAGACAAAGTCGCGGGCAAAGCCGGCGTTCGGGTCGCGCTGCCGTTGCTTCTGGACGATCGACATCGTCACCTCGGCGAGGTAATCGAGCATAAGGTAGTCGATCGGCCCGCCGCGGACCTGATCCACCGGCGCCGTCAGCAGATCGCCCCAAAAACCCTGTCCGCTAGCAACTCTGATCTTTTCTTTCATAAGCGTTTGTTAGGAAAGTATAAGCGGAAAGGCAGGCTTTGGCGAAGTTGGGAGTCCACCGGTAAGCCTACCCGCTTGGGCAAAGGAAAAAGCGTCCAATCGGACGCTTTCACGAAATCGAGGATGACGACGGTTCTAGTAAACGATCTTCTTCGTGCGGCTCACGACCTTGCGGCCGGTCCGCCAAGATTTGTTGGTGACCCATTTGCCGCCGCGATAGGTTTTGTAAGCGACCCAACGCGATCCGTTCCAGATCTGTTGACCAACGTACTTACCGCCGCGATAAATGCGCCGCGTAGCACCGACCTTTCGCTTTCTCTTAACCGATGTTTGAGCCTGTGCGGAAAATGCGTCACCGCCGCCCGTCAACGACGAGACGCCGCCGCTGATAAATGTTGCCGAAACGATCAACGCAAATGCGAAGAAAAGTAATTTTAGTTTTTTCATTGAGAAACGTTCCACCTTGTTCTAACGCTTTCGAACGACCCAAGGGTCGTCGCAACTGGCTATTCAGCAGCCCGGACGTTCGCCCTTATGTAGGTAACGATGTCCTCTGTCGATGTTCCGGGGAGAAAGATCTCCGAAACGCCCTTTTCTTTCAGAGCCGGAATATCCTCGGCCGGTACAATACCGCCAACCAAGACGAGTGTATCATCCATTCCATTCTCGCGGAGCAGATCGACGATCCGAGGGCAGAGCGTTTTGTGCGCGCCGCTGAGGATCGAAATACCGACGGCATCAACGTCCTCCTGCAGAGCCGCCGAAGCAATCATCTCGGGCGTTTGCCTCAGGCCAGTGTAAATGACTTCCATTCCCGCATCGCGGAGGGCCCGGGCGATAACCTTTGCCCCGCGGTCGTGTCCGTCGAGGCCCGGTTTAGCCACCAAAACCCTTATCTTTCGTTCGCTCATAAAAGCGTAAGTATATTACCGCCAAAAGTTTCGGGCAAGCGATGGTCAGACGGGCAGGCGTGTTTCGGTGACCGATTCTTCCGCCTCCATGTTCGGCGAGCCGAAAATGCATCGGAGCTTTGCGAGCATTCCTTTGCGGTTCCGCATCGCCTGCCACGTCTCAACCCAGCCGTGAGTGTTGATCCAGAGCAGGTTATAACTCTTGATCGGTTTGATGATGCCGTACCGCGGTTCTTCGGTTTCCGGAACGAAAGAACCGAAAAGTTTGTCCCAAATGATCAGAACGCCGGCGTAGTTTTTATCAAGATAGGGATTGTTAACGCCGTGATGAACTCGATGATGCGAGGGCGTGTTGAGCACATGCTCAAGCGGGCCAAGGCTTCGAATGAATTTCGTGTGTATCCAGAACTGGTAGATCAGGTTGAACCCGTGCATCAGGGCGAACATCCACGGTGCGAAGCCGAGGAGCATGATCGGGGCGTAAAATACCCAGTGCAAGATGCCCGAGAACCAGCTTTGCCGCACCGCGACGCTCAGGTTGTAGTGCTCGCTCGAATGGTGGACAACGTGGAAGTTCCAAAAGAGCCGCATTTCGTGGCTGATTCGATGGAACCAGTAATATGCGAAGTCATCGACGAAAAAGAGGATCGCCCAGGTCCACCACGCCTCGGCCGGGAATTTGTAAGGCGCGAGCTGATATGCGGACGTATATATAACCGCAACAAAGACGCCGAAGAGAGCACCGAAAGCGACGCTCATAAAGCCGACGAAGATGTTCGTCCAGGCATCTCTGGATTCGTATGCATTTGCATGCCGTCGGTGGGAATACCAAGCCTCAAGCCCGATAAGAAGGGCGAAGATGGGGATCGCAATGACGGTCGGCTTAAGCATCTTTCCGTATTCTATTACGTTCGCTGGAAAAGTGAGAAGCGAATTTGCGGACGCTCTATAGGGTTCGGGCTCTTGGCCGTTCCAAAGCGTGAATATATAGCCCCGCTCGTGATATTATTTTTTTTATGCTGGACCTAAAGATCGTTCATTATCCTGACCCCGTGCTGCTTACGGTTGCAAAACCGGTGACCGAGGAGCGCTTTGGAAAGGAACTTGAGGAACTGGTCGATAAGATGTTCGCGACGATGTATCAGGCCCGAGGCGTCGGGCTTGCTGCTCCGCAGGTGGGAATTTCGGAACGGATATTCGTTATGGACATACCGAACGAAGATGGCCCTTCGCAGAAGCACGCGTTCATCAACCCAGAGATTCTTCATGTCGAAGGCGAGCAGGTCGGCGACGAAGGATGTCTCTCGTTTCCGGGGCTTTATCAGCAGGTGAAGCGCGACACGCGGGTGATCGTTAGGGCACACGACGTTGCGGGAAAGGAGTTTGAGCTGGACGTCAGCGACCTAGCGGCCCGCTGCGTTTTGCACGAGACGGACCATTGCGACGGGATCGTATTTCTCGACCGAATGAGTCCGCTGAAACGTCAGCTCGCGAAACGAAAGATCAAGCGGTTACAGAACACCGGCGAATGGGAGTAGATTGGAGATACTTTATGCAAACACAAAGAGTTTTAGACGAATTTAAGAACGAGCCTTTTACCGATTTTTCGAAACCCGAAAATGCCGAAGCGATGCGGGCGGCGATCGAGAAGGTGCGCGGCGAACTTGGACGTGAACATACATGTCTGGTAAACGGTGAACGGATTTCGATCGATTCCAAGTTCAAGAGTTACAATCCGGCAAAAAGGGATGAGGTCGTCGGGGTCTTTTCTGTGGTCGATGACGATCTCTCAATAGTCGAAAATGCTATCGACGCCGCGACCGAGGCGTTCAACACTTGGCGGTTTGTGCCTGCGGCCGAGCGAGCGGAGTATCTTTTCCGTATCGCCGATATTATGCGGCAGCGGAAGCACGAGCTTTCGGCTTGGATGGTGTTTGAGGTATCGAAAACCTGGGCCGAGGCGGACGGCGATACGGCAGAAGCGATCGATTTCATGGAATTCTACGGCCGCGAGATGATCCGATGGTCGCAAGAACAGCCGATCACAAAGATTCCCGGCGAGGACAATAGCCTTGAATATATTCCGCTGGGCGTTGGGGCGATCATCCCGCCTTGGAACTTCCCACTCGCGATCATGTCAGGAATGGCAATGGCGGCGGTCGTTGCGGGGAACACCGTGGTGCTGAAGCCGTCATCTGATTCGCCGACGATAGCGGCGAAGTTCATCGAGATCGTTGAGGAAGTTGGCTTGCCACCGGGCGTTGTGAACTTTGTCACCGGCGGCCCGCCGACCGGTGAAGCGATGGTGACGAGTCCGAAAACGCGCTTCATTTCGTTTACCGGCTCGAAGGGCGTTGGGCTTCACATCAACGAAGAAGCGGCGAAACCACGACCGGGACAGATCTGGATCAAGCGGGTCGTGGCCGAGATGGGCGGAAAAGACGCCATCGTCGTAGCCGATGATGGAGACATCGATGCAGCAGCTCTCGGAGCTGTCCAGGCGGCCTATGGATTCCAGGGGCAGAAATGCTCAGCGTGTTCGCGTTTGATCGTTGATGAGAAGGTGCACGACGAACTGCTTGAAAAGGTCGTCGCCCTGACAGAGCGACTTAACATCGGCCAGCCTATCGAAGGCGACACGAACGTCGCTGCCGTGATCAACAAAAAGGCGTTTGACAATACGCTCGGGTACATTCGAAAGGGCGCTGAGGAAGGCGGTGAGATCGTGACCGGTGGCACCGGTGATGATTCGCAAGGCTTCTTCATCCTTCCGACCATCATTGCCAACGTCCAACCCGGAGATACGATCGAGCAGGAAGAGATATTCGCTCCGGTGCTGGCTGTGATTAAAGCACGCGACTACGACCACGCTCTTGAGATCGCAAACGGAACGGAATTCGGGCTAACCGGTTCTGTCTATTCAGCATCAGAGGAAAGACTTGAACGGGCTCGCCGTGAGTTTCATGTCGGTAATCTCTACCTCAATCGGAAGTGTACCGGTGCTCTCGTCGGAGTTCATCCATTTGGCGGGTTCAATATGAGCGGTACGGATTCGAAGGCAGGCGGGCGTGAGTATCTGCTTCAGTTCATGCAAGGTAAGTTAGTGTCACGGAAGGTGTGATGAAAAGAGTTTTTGTTAAATTTTGTGTCGTGGCGGCGGTTGCGGGCGTTGTATTTGCCGGGAGTTCTTTTGGGCAGAGGCGAACGCCAACTCCGGCAAAGCGCGTGCTTAAGCCGATAATCTTCGCTGTTTTGAACGATGGCCAGTTACTTGAGCCGATCGCCCATGTTGAGAACGGGAAGCTTTCGGAACCCGTCGGCGGAGGTGATGAGAACTCGCTGATCCAAAAGTTCAACGCCGCGTACTATGCTCCGAAGTCTTCGTATCGTCTGATCTTCGGCGGGGCAAATGCCGGAACTGTGACCGTTGACAGCTCAGACGCGGCAGTCGATTGCGGGCCGAATTTGGCAAAGGCAACTACGTCATCGACGAAGGCTAAGCTCAAAGGCAAGCTCATGGCGATCGCGACCAATGCGCCGGCCGGAAAGGGGGCGTTTGGTGTCAGGCGTCCGCCGACCTGGCCAGAACGCAACGAGATCGATGCACTTGTGCGAGCTGAGTTTGCGAAAAACACCGTCGAGGTGACAAAGCTTGATTATCACAATCTAACGGCTCTCGATCTGAATAATGACAAGAAGGCGGAATTCGTCGGAAGTTTCTGGGCTGAGAACGACCCGAAATCGCGTACACTTCTCTTCTTTGTAGCCGAAATGGACTCGGCCGGAAAGTTGGAGATTGTCCACTCGGACCTCCGTACCATCAAAGAAGATGAGGTTATGAACGGTGAGATCACATCGCTCGATGAGGGCGTTTACCACGAACTTCTCCTCGATGTTTTCGATTACGACCGCGATGGAACAGCGGAGATCTTCACATACGTACAGGCGTTTGAAGGTGCTGGCTTCAATGTCTATAAAAGCCTTGGTGGAAAGTGGAATAAGGTTTACGAATTTTCAAACTACCATTGCGGTTTTTAGTTTTCATGGTCTAGATAGTTCCCGCGGCCGCTCAAATTTCGGCGGCCGCATTTTAATTTGATGAAGATCGTTTTTATGGGTACGCCGCGAGCAGCGGTGCCAAGTCTTGAGCGACTTGCAGCAGATGGCCACGAGGTCGTCGCGGTATACACCCAACCGGACAGGCCGGCAGGCCGCGGCCAAAGGTTGACAACTTCGCCGGTGAAAGACTCGGCAGTGCAGTTCGGTATTCCGGTTGTGCAGCCCGAAAGGATAAGAACTGCTGAAGCCCTTTCGGAATTTGAGTCGTTTGGAGCAGACGCGGCGATCGTGGTTGCATACGGCCGGATATTGCCGGAAGCGTTTCTCCACGCGTTTCCGCGTGGGTGTATCAATGTACATTTCTCGTTGCTGCCAAAGTATCGCGGGGCCGCCCCGGTCAATTGGGCGATAGTAAATGGCGAAAGCCATACCGGGGTGACGACGATGCAAATGGACGCCGGCCTTGATACCGGGGACATCTTGGTTCAGCAAGAGACGCCCATCGCTCGCGGCGAGAATGCGATCGAACTGATGGATCGGTTGGCCACACTCGGTGCCGATGCTCTCGCGACGACGTTGAACGGGCTTGACGCGATCATTCCAACAAAGCAGGACGATTCAAAGGCATCACTCGCTCCGATACTTAAGAAACAGGATGGAAGATTCGATTGGTCCGACGCCGCTGTAGTGATAGAGCGGCGAGTCCGCGGCTTCCAGCCATTCCCGACCACATTCACAAGCTTTCAGGGCAAAAAGCTTACGCTTTGGAGGACTGAAATTGCAGATTTGCAAATCGATAGCGTTGTGCCGGGAACCGTGCTTCAAGCAAAGGCCGACGACCTTGTTATAGCATGCGGAAAAGGTGCATTGCGGATACTCGAAATCCAAACAGAGGGCCGTCGTAAAATGAGTGCGAGAGATTTCCTCAACGGAGCGAAGCTTGAGGAAGGGAATCGATTTGAATAGGCGTTTAGCAGAACAATGTTCGAGATAATCACATTTTATGAGTTCAAGAGAATATCAGAGGTAGGCAACCTCGCGGATATGCGAGATGCTCTTCGCAACGCGATGCGCCGATATTCAATAACGGGAACCGTGATCTTAGCGGATGAAGGCTTTAACTCGACGGTCTGCGGTCGGCCCGAGGACATTCGGAGCTTCGTTGGGTACGCGGAAAAGATCTTCAAATCGACGCTGAACTATAAATCCTCATCTCATAATTCGATGCCATTCAGAAAGGTTGATGTGAAGATCAAGCCCGAGATCGTAACTCTAAAACAGAGCGTAGATGTCGAGAAGGGAAAGGGAACGCATCTTGGGGCGAAAGAATGGAACCGGCTCATCTCCGATCCTGACACCATTGTTTTGGACACCCGCAATGACTATGAGTACCGAAGCGGAACATTTCGGCGGGCGATCAATCCGGGAACCGAAAAATTCAGCGATCTGCCGGCATTCGTCGAAGACAACTTAGATCCAGAGCGCGACAAGCGAATAGCAGTGTTTTGTACCGGCGGTATCCGATGCGAGAAGTTCGCTCCGTATCTGATCGAAAAGGGCTTCCGTGAGGTCTTTCAACTCGATGGTGGGATCTTAAAATACCTTGCGTCTGTTGACGCTACCGAATCGCTGTGGGAAGGCGAGTGTTATGTTTTCGATGAAAGGGTGACCGTCGATCATAGTTTAACAAAAGGAAACTCAACCGATCTTTCGCTTCTCAAGCCGGAGAATGCGGAATGAAGATATCTCCCGCGAGAACGTCCGCGTTCGATATCCTCTTTCATATTGAAACCGAGCAAGCATACTCTTCGGTTCTTCTTCCGCTCCACACTAAGAATCTATCGGACGTTGACCGCGCCTTGTGTTATCAGCTCGTTCTTGGCTCGCTGCGGCGACAGTTGTTTCTTGATGAGGTCATTCGCCATTTGTCCGGAAAGAACAGACTCGACATCGAGGTTCGGATCGCGCTTCGTCTCGGTGTGTACCAGATCGGATATCTTGACCGCATACCGCCGCACGCAGCCATTAATGAAAGCGTAAACCTTGTTGTCAGATCGCGGAAGGCTTCTGCCAAGGGGTTTGTCAACGCAATTCTTCGGAAAGCGGCTGCGGGTTTTCCGACATTCGCTAATTCTGACGCGGCCGAGACCTTGTCAATCGAAACTTCGCATCCGAAGTGGTTGGTCGAAAAGTGGATGTCCGATTTTGGGCTCGAGCGGGCTACGGCGATATGCAAGGCCAACAACGAAGCAATTCCCCCGGCTTTCAGGCTTACGGCGCGGTTTTTTGCAGAGTTTGGAGTCGAGAACAGGTCGCCAAACAGTGTGGCACAAGCTTTGGGGCTTAGCGAGACCGATCTCCGAGCTTCGCAGACGATCAACGGATGTTTTTATGCTGAACGAATGATCTCGAAGATCCATGACGCCGTAGAGGCCGGATTTATTTATTTTCAAGACGCGGGGTCACAACTGGTTGCTGGAGCCACGAAAATACCTGTGAACGGCCGTTTTCTCGACCTTTGCGCCTCGCCCGGGGGTAAAGTCACGCGGATCGCGGCAGAGACAGGGACATTGGCGGCTTTGATCGTTGCGGCCGATTACAGCTCGGTGAGAATAAGGAACCTGAAAATGAACTGCGAACGCCAGGGCTTACCCGGTATCAAGGTTTTGCAGATCGATGCCACTAGCGACTTGCCGTTCATCGACAGTTCCTTCGATACTGTGCTCGTCGATGCACCTTGTTCGGGAACGGGGACAATTAGGCATAACCCTGAGATCAGGTATCGAGTCTCATCGGAAGATATATTAGCGAAACAGCGTAAACAACGCGCGATATTAGATTCGGCATCAAAGGCAGTTAAGGTCGGTGGTTTGATCATCTATGCAACCTGTTCGCTGGAGCGAGAGGAGAACGAGTACGTTGCGAACAGCTTTCTGGCCGAAAACCAAAATTTCGTATGCGTTTCGCCGATCGTGCCGGACTATTTTTTAGCGGAAAGACAGTCTGCTCGAACGTTCCCATCAGATTTTGAGGGTGACGGCTTCTTTATCGCTAGCTTCGAGCGTAAATCGATCTAGTTTTATTGGTCGCGGCAGACAAAAATGTTAAACTTTCACTTTAATTTTTGAAGTCCTCTATGAATATCTTCAAGCTCGGAATGACATCACTTGGCCGCCTGCTTTTTCTTGCAGGGATGTTGGCTGCATTCCTGTTTGGAATGGCCGCGGTGGTCTATATGTCGCTTTCTGGCGAAGAGGTCAAGGTGCCGGAACTTGTCGGCCGGGACTTTGTAGAGAGCGAGAAGGAACTTGCAGCCCTTGGTCTAAAGATCAAAAAAAGAGCTGATCGCCCGAGCACTGAGAAGATGAACACTGTACTCGAGCAGTTGCCGCGGCCCGGCGAAACAGTGAAGACCGGGCAAATGATCTTGGTCGTGGTGAGCAAAGCCGGACTTACCCAGGACGAACGGCCCGAATCGCTTAAGAAGGACATTGAAGAAGACGATACAAAGAAGATCGAGGAGATGATCTCGGACAAGCCGAAGAGACAACGTCCGAATGCGAACGCAAACGCGAATAGCAATGCGAACACTCCTCGGAAGGTCGCTGACACCGCTCGAGACGTTGGCTCAAATACGTCAACGTCTTCGAATACCGCAACTGTAGACGGGCCAACAAGGACCGACGAAGTCGACAGGCGAGAGACGCCGCCCGCAAATACGGGAGAGCGTCCGAACAGAAATACGGCACCAACGTCAACGCCGCGACCGCAATCGTCGCCCTTGGGCTCTCGGCCCGCGTCGGGCGACACACGGCCTCGAACGGCCAATCGTCCGTAGTGATCAACGATGTATAGCATCGCACCATCTATACTTTCGGCCAATTTTGTTAGGCTCGAGGAAGAGATCGTAGCAGTTGAGCGCGGCGGAGCAAGTATTTTGCACGTCGATGTAATGGACGGGCGGTTCGTTCCGAATATTACGATCGGACTTCCGGTTGTTAAATCGATTCGGAAAGCAACCTCAATGACGATCGACACTCATTTGATGATCGTCGAACCAGGGAAATACGCCGTCCAATTCGTTGAGGCCGGAGCGGATATGGTCTCTGTACACATCGAGGCCGACCCGCATATTCATCGGACGCTGCAAGGGATTCGCGATGCAGGAGCAAAGGCGGGGGTTGTTGTGAATCCCGGCACACCGTTGAGTGCCATTACTGAAGCGATCTATCACGTCGATTTTGTGCTGTTGATGTCGGTTAATCCCGGGTTCGGCGGTCAGAAGTTCATACCTCGGTCGCTGGCCCGAGTTCGGGAACTTCGACAAATGATCACGGAACGCGGTTTGAATGTGAAGATAGAGATAGATGGCGGCATCGACCTTGGCAACATAGCTGACGTCGCAGAAGCAGGGGCCGAGATAATGGTTGCTGGCTCCGCAGTTTTCGGCACTGATGATCCTGCCGAAGCGGTCCGATCACTAACTCAGAAGGGGGCCGTTTGGGTTTGAACTAGTTTACGGCCAACAAGTTTTTAATTATGAAGCGTTTTATTTTTTCGTTCACTACTGTTTTTGTTATCGCGATTGGTTTTCTGGCCGTCTCGGATTCATTCGCTCAGGCTCGGCCCGGAGAGGGCACACCTCTGCAGCGTCTACAAGTGATGCGTGAAAAGCTCGAAGCTATACGCCGTTCGGCAAATGGTTCGCTTTCGGGTCTCCGGCAAGAAGGCCGCGATACTAAAGAGGAACGTGAGAATGCCGATTCACCAGTTGCCCGCCTTCGGTCAGTCGAAAGTGAAGCATCGAGAATTCAAAGCGATGTCATTTCACTAAGAAACAAGCTCGACCGGAACGAAAAATATGAAGCTTCGGAGGTCGACCAGCTTGAAGTCGCGGTTACTGAACTGCAAACGCGTGCGGACCTAGTCTTTACTGAGACCGCAGCGGCTCGGGCAAACCCGCAATCAACAGTCGGTCAGCCGCGAGAAATAAAGAAAAAGAAGAAGTTTCTTGGGATCTTTGGAGGTGGCGGAAATGACGAGTACGATGAGCTGCTAGGTACTGTGTCTCCCGGCCGAGATCGTGAGCTTTTTGTAACAGCGACCCGTGAAGCAAGGAAGAAGAATTTCGACGTTGGGCGTCTGCTCTTCCAGACGATCATTACGACTTACCCTGATTCTCCCTACCTCCCGATGGCGAAGCTTGCTATTGCTGACGCTTTTTTCCTGGAGGGTACGACGAGTGCTCTGATCCAGGCGATCGCGGCTTATCAGGATTGGTTGACGTTCTTCCCGACCCATCCGCTTGCAGACCGCGTCGTTTTGAAGATCGCCGAATCCGAAATGCGACAGATCGGGCTGCCAGACCGTGACGCAACTCGAGCCAAGCGTGCTGAGGTGCGACTGAGGGCACTACTCGCGTCATACCCGAATTCGATCCTAAAACCGGAAGCGGAAAAACGGCTCGTAGAGGTTCAAAATAACCTTGGTTCGCACAATTTAGGTATCGCTAATTACTACTACACCCTTTCGGTCGACCAGAAAAAGGGCGGTCTCAAGGGGGCTCAGTCGCGGTACAGAGAGATAATCGACAAGTATCCGAACTTCGCGTACATGGATGAGGTTTTGTACAAGCTCGGGGTAACTTATATGGTCGAGGAAGAGACCGATCAGGCTGCGAGATATTTCCAACAGATCGTCGCGGACTATCCAAATAGCGAATTTGTTTCAAAGTCGAAAGAGCAGCTCGAACTGATCGGGGCTTCCGTTCCGGAACCAAATCCAGAAAGAGTGGATGTGCTTCCGGCTCCGAGGGACGGTTTTTTCACCAATTTCCGGAATCAGCTTTTTGGTATCTACCCGATGACTATTGATAAGAATGGCGTTCTCATGACGAAAGACTTTGACCGCGAGAAGTTTGAACTGATCGATCAGATCATCGAGAACCAAGGCGATATCCAGACCAACCAGATCCCGCAATCGTTCACGACGGTGATCTCAGATAGGCGTACTGCGAGCATTACAACACCGTCGCCGTAGTCGTCGGATTGGCTCGTTGATCTTTTAGTTAGTTTGACGCGGGGCCGACGATTAAATGTCGGTCCCTTTTTCTTTGGCCATTTTCGTGAAAACCTGAATGAAATTGCAGTTCTTGTCATACCGTATCGTCCTTTCGCTCGTCGTTGCCGTTTTGATGTCAGGCACATCGGGGGCCGTCTTTGCGTTCCCACAGGATAACTGGGAAGCGACGATCGCGAGGCTAGAGGGCCGAGCCGCACTCTCCGGCTCGCCGAGTGATGTTTCGGCACAGGAGGCTTATGCGAAGTTACTCGAGGGCCAGCGTCACGCCTGGGCTGCCAAGCGAACAAGAAGCGCCGCTCGGGCTACTGCCTCTGTTCGGTCTGCCCGAATAGCGTTGGTCGCGGCCGTCGATGCAGATCCAGGGCTTTCCGAGGCATATACAGCTCTTGCAGAACTCGAAATTCTTCGTCGGGTGGGTGAGGCGGAGGTATCGAATGCGATCAGGCTTGCAACTTTGGCGTTAAGGAATGACGGGAATAATTTTGGCGCACGGCGAGTGATGGCCCGCCTCTTGTCGCTTAGGGCAAATCTAGCCCGAGGCCAACTCGATCGCAGAAGCGCCGAAGTTGCCGCTGTCGAATGGCGAAAGGTCGCAGAACTTGACCCGAGAAACACGGAAGCGTGGGCGTTCCTAAGTGTGATCTATGAAAAACTCGGGGAGCCTGAGAAAAAGATCGAAGCCCTTCGTAAATGGGTATCATCAAGCGGGGCTCTCGAGAGTCAATACTATCAGTTCATCGTTGGCGTCAACGAGGATCTCGCGCCGGAGCGGGCATCGGTTCGTCTGGCCTCGGACCTTCTTGCACTTGGCCGGGTGAGCGAGGCATTAGAGGTGGTCGCTCCTGTGGTTTCCGATCAACCCGGGAATACGGTTGCAGTAAACATACTGAGGGACGTCGCGGAACAGATCGACGAAAATCGGTTCGAACAAGCTGCTGAGCCGTTGACTCAGGCGGTTGCGACAGATCCGAACAATGTGGAACTCGCGAACACACTGGCAAGGCTATATCGGCGACGGGGGATGCAGGAGCGAGCGGTGACCGTGTATTCGCGCGCGCTACAGCAGCTCAGCTCGCGAGAAACGCGTGTAAGAGCGAGACTTTTGATTGGCAGAGGTGACCTCTTAGCCGGTGCCGGGAAGTACGAAGAAGCAATACTTTCCTATTCTGAGGCATTTGAGGCTTTTGGATCTGGTGCTGGCCCTGGCGAGCAAGAAGTTGCTCGTGAGGCCGCACGTAAGATGATCGTCACAGCACGTGTGACGGGTGATACAAGCCTTATCGAAACAGCCCTGCAACGCGCGGCCCGGCGCTTTGGCGGTGACGACTCTCTGGTACTTCTCGAGAGATCGGCACATCTTCGCGAAACCGGAAAAAGAATCGAGGCTTTGGCGTTGCTTAAAGGGGTCGCGGCAAGCGGGAATCGATCGTTCGAAGTCTTTCGAGCCGAGGTAAGTCTTTTGGTCGAGACCGGCAAGGTAGAAGATGCGGTGGCTTTGATCCGGAGTTCGACACGTGGCGAATCATCTGCCGCCGGTGGTCCGCGCGGGACCGATTCTGCATTCCTTGATAGTTTTACTGCTTCGCTTTTGATCACAGGTGCATATATCTCCGGAAAGAAGGCCCCCCAGGCAATGGCGGCGGCTGAGGATCTGTCATCGCTTGCGCGTGGCAATGAAAGGCGGCAGCTTGCAACCATCAGCAAAGCTACCGCGGCCAATCTAAACGGCGACCGGAGCACGGCCCTGCAGCTTTTGCGAAGTGTGCTTGAAGAATCCCCAAACAATCCGATCGCGTTGAATAACCTTGGCTACTATCTACTGGACGAGGCTGCGAGCAGAGATGAGGGAATCGCAATGATAAGGCGGGCGGTTTCCGTTGATCCAAGAAACGCGTCCTACTTGCACAGCCTAGGGAAAGCAATGTTGCAGAAAGGGGAATTGGATAATGCGGGGATTTATTTGTTTGAGGCGGTCGCGATCGAGCCGGGATCTCTTGTGGTCTGGGAGCAACTCGGTGAACTCTTTGAGCGACGGAGAGCGGTGGCGGAGTCTCAACGAGCGTTCCAACGGGCACTTCGTATGGCATGGAACTCCGACGACAAGAATCGACTTCTTGCTCGGATCAAATAAAAAGTGCGGCAATGGTGCCGCACTTTTCGATCGATCGGTTGAAAAGGAAAGCCAAGGTTACGGCTTGTCCGGAGAAGGCGTCGGTTCGGGTGTTTGATCACGACGCTTCAGTTGCGGTGGTTTGCTCGACGATGACCCGGAGGAATCAGAGCTGTCCGAATCGCTAACGCCCGGCTCATCACCGTCCGCTGGTTGTCTCCGCTTGAGCGTCGGTCTTCCCGGCTCGCCTTCATCCGAATCACTGAAAACTCCGGCTTTTGCATTTGTCTGCCTCAGAAGAAGATTCTTAACCCGCTGGAATTCTGAGGTGCTGATGACGTATTCCTCACGTTCCGGAAAACGAGAAACCAGTGCGAGGCTTGCATCTCTGCGATCTAGTGACTGCGGATGCGTAGTGAATATTTTGGCCAATGTTCCCGGCTTTTTCTTATTCTTTTCATTCAACTTTTCGAACATTGTCGCCATCGCGGAAGGATCGTAGCCGGCAGCGTACAGGTATTGAACCCCAAGCATATCAGCTTCCATTTCTGCGTTGCGGCTAAACTTTAGAAAACTGAGGAGTTGGGCAAAACCGCCGGCATTCTGTGCGATCGGAGCGGCGATACCACCGCCAAAAATGATAGTTGCAAGCAGGCCATAATTGATCGCCTGCAGCTTGCCCTGGTTTTCCATTGCGTGCCGGGCGGCAACGTGTGCGATCTCGTGGGCCATAACACCCGCGATCTCCGCTTCATTATCGGCTGCAAGGATCAGGCCCTTATTTACAAAGAAATATCCTCCTGGCAACGCAAAAGCATTGACCTCGTCGCTGTCAATAACTTTGATCGTGAAAGGTATCTTCGCGTCCGAATGAAGCACCAAATTCTGACCAACCCGGTTGATGTACTCAGTGATCATCGGATCTTCGACCATTTTCGCCGACTGCTCTATCTCCAATGACAACTGACGGCCGATGGCAAGCTCCTTTGACTGCGAGCCGCCGAGCCATCCGAAAAATTTATCTGTGCCTTTATTGATCTTACGCTTACCGATCATTGCCGGATTCTCTTTTTCCGAGAGAGGCTTAAGGCTCGATTGAGCAGTAAGTTGACTAGTAGTCGTTTCACTTTTCGCATTCGACGCCGTTTCGTTGGCCTTCTGGGCGATCGCCTGGGCCGGCAGAAATGCGAAACTGCCAACGAGCATCACAAATGAAAGCAAAAACGACAGTGCTTTGGATTCTCTGATCTTCATAAGGGTGTCCTACGATCGGTTCAACGTCAATCCTACCGAATTTTACTAGTAGAGTTCAATGTATTTTGATGCACCGAGAAATTATTTGGTTGCGAGAAACAGGCCAATTTTTACTTTTTCCATTTCTCGAAAAGTCTTGATACCAACCAGCGAGAGAATTTTCGTTCTCGTGTGCCGAAATACGTGTTATATTCATAGATGCCTTCAACCGTCTCACGGGTTGCGGGCGTCTTTCCGAAAACCCCTAAACATTGCAGCCTTCGCTGCTTTTCTTTCAAATGAAGATTCAGGAAAAAGTTAAAGATCTCGTGGAGGTCCGACACTATAAGGGCCTTCGCGATTTCCACGCCGATCCTTCCGCGACTCTGGAAAGCTATTGTTTTACCGATGAAACCGCCACACTGATGGCGAGATGGATCGATTCGGCCTCAACGATCGGGCCGGGGAAAGGGAAATCGCTTGCTCTCGCCGGCTATAGAGGAGTTGGTAAAAGTCACTTTTTGGCATCCTTCGGTTCGATACTAGCGCTTCCGGAACTCCGTTCCAAGATTCAGAATCATCACGTATCAGCGGCAACGCAGGGACTGTTGCGAAGGCACTATCCCCTTTTGAACGTGCGCCGTGGAACGCAGGCGACCTTGATCGAAGAGCTCAAGTCAGCTATCTCTGCATCGCTCGGTCCCGAAGCGGTTATCGGAGCAGGTAGTATCACAACTCTGCTTGCAAAAGCGGCGGCCCGATCTGGAGATGTCCCGCTAGTCATTATTGTGGACACCGCCCACGATCGGGAGAGCCGCGTATCGCGAAACGATGGCGATGAACTCGCAGAAATGTCCGTGTTCGCAGCGGAGAATAATGCTATCCTCGCGGTCGCGCTCGATGACGATATCGCCGGGGCTGACGGCTCAAACTCGGCAATAGTCCGGGCATTCAACATCGACTTTCTCGACCAACAGCATCTATTCAAGGTCGTAAATTCATTTATTTTTCCGAAGTTTAACCAAAAGATCTCGCTTATCGAAGAGATCTATTCATTCTTCAGCCGCGTTGTGCCGAACTTCCGATGGAGTTCACAACGGTTCGTTTCTTTGTATCCGCTGCATCCCGGAATTCTTGATGTGGCTCCGTATGTCCGCCTATTTGTTCAGGATTTTGCTTTGCTTGGATTCGCGGCTGAAGCCGGCGAGCGCATTCTTGGCCGTCCGGCGACCTCTTTGATCGCATTTGATGAGGTGTTTGACAATGCTGAGGCGGGACTGAGGAAGGTAAAGGACCTTGAAGATGCCTTTGCCGCTTACGACCGGTTGAATGCGGAGGTCGTGAGCAAAGTGCCCGTTATACAACGACTGCAGGCTAAGCTCATTTTGAAGGCCCTTCTTCTGCATTCCCTTAATGGTCGCGGTGCCACGGTCGAAGAGATCTGTGCGTCGATGATGATCTACGATGAGTCTGATCCGTCGAAGGCACTCGAAGGGGCAACTGGCATCATCAAAATGTTCGCAGACGCCTTACCCGACGACATATCTTCGTATTCGGAAGAGGGAATCGGCGTACTTTATAGTTTCCGAGCAAATTCGAAGGAAAACGCGAACATTGTACTTGACGAGGCGATCGGCCGAACCGACCCAGGTGTTGTGACCGAAATACTCAGGAAGCTATTGCAAGAACGGTATCCGGATCTTACATTAACGCCGGCACCTGATAATCCCAATCTGCTTTCTTCAGAGTCATTGGCGATCTGGAGAGGTGGTCAGAGGCGGGGAAGATTTTTTGCGGCACTTGATGACTCAGCGGTCGAGGTATTGGGGATCCAGGAAGAGTCGCTTGAATGGCGAATAACGTTGGACGTAAGAGGGGTTCTTCGGCCAGCTACTGAGGCCGCGTCAGCACCAGATTGTGTCCTCTGGCGCCCAGACCTTCTCAGAAAAGATGAGATCGACACACTTCTTCGGTTCTATGTGCTTCAAACTCAAACCGAGTTGATAGAGACGTTTGGGGATCAGCATAGGGCGCTTTTGCATTCCCAACGCGTTGCCGCCGTAAACATCGCGGAAAGGGTATTTCTTGCGAATGGAAATCTTTTCATCAACGGTTTCGATTTCAACTTCACCGAGGAAGCAATGGCTTCGCAGTCGATTTCCGGATTGATCTCGGCAATGTTGGATCCGATGTTCGAGACGCAATATCCTGATCATCCGGTTTTTGGTCGAACTCTGGGCATCAAGGATGTATCAGCCACGATCACGGACTTTTTCGATCCTGCAAAAACCGGGTTGGAAGAAACCCAGGAAATGGCTCGTGCCTTTCTCGCTCCGCTTGGGCTGGCCACAGAGCAGGATGGAAAACTCACGCCCGTGTTTGGCGAAGATCTTGACCGCCTTCCTTACATCGGGACGATCAATGAACTTCTAAGTACAACGGGCAACGGACCCGCCGAGATCCTTGGAGTTTATCAAAGCCTAAAACAGCCGCCTTTTGGATTTGTCCGAGAGGCTCAGCATTTGATCCTTGCATCGCTCGTAGCGGATCGAAGGATCGAGTTCGTTACGGCTAAAGGCGATCGGATCAATGCGCGGTCACTCGACCTGAAGATCGTTTGGGGCGATATTGTCGGCATCGCTCGGCCGACCGTAACCGATCGCCCGGTCGTGTCGAACATCAAGTGGGCACAGCTATTGACCGGATTCGACGATGAGCTTTCCGACAAGGGTACTCCGGGAAACGAACGTGTTGTTGAGGCACTGGGCGCGTGGCTTGAGGAGTGGAACACGGCGAATCTCTTGAATCGGTTCGATAAGGTGCCGGATTCGCTTGTAAACACCAGGATCTGGCTCGACGCGTCGTTCGTTAAAAAGACTCTCGGTCGCGTTGTGGAGACTATAACCCATTTGATAGCCGGTTCCACGCGACTCGACCAAGCACTTGGAGACATTGCTGATGCGTTTTCGCATAGCGAAACCGAATTCGAAAAGAGTGTAGCGGGGCTCGAAAGGATAGAGACGTTTCTATCATCGGTCGCAGTTCGGCAACGCATCGTAGGATATACCACACCCGCCGGATTTACTCCTGACGCAAAAGCCAACGACACAAAACGAGCACTACTAGCGTGCATTTCGGAGAGCATCAGGAATCCGGGTTCGGCAAGAAACCGGGAAGCGGGCTATCTCTGGGATGGCTACCGCTTACAGTACCACGAAGCATTTACTAACGAACATTCAAGGATAATGCGTTCTCACGAGCTTCAGGAAAGATTTGAGAGTATGAGGCGAACGGATATTTGGTGGGAGTTCGAGTCACTCAGCGAAATCCCGCAGCTTCGAACGCCCTTTTGGCAGAAAGCTCTTGAGCTCAGTGGCCGATTGACTGAGCTTGACTGCGGCTTTGAGACCAGCCGCGGACTTGAACACCGCGCTGGCTGTGTCTGCGAATTTGATATATCCGCCGCGAGCGACTGGGAAATGATGTCAGACGAACTTTGGGATGCAGTTACGTCCGGGCATAACATGATCAGGGAAAAGATCGCTCGGGACTGCGAACGCCTTGCTGACGTTGCCAACGGCGCAATTTCAACGTTCAAGTCAAAGCGAGACGCCGAGGCCGGCAAGGCTCTTTTAGCCGGTTTACGCGTAGAGGGTCTTCGTCGACTAGGCAAATCCGAAATCGATATTCTACGATTTCTTTACCGCGATCTGGCTTCACAAGGACCGTCGAATGATGCTGGCCCAATTTCTTCTGACCGCTACTCTGTTTCCCCTCCTGGAGCAGACCCCCAGCACAGGGAACTCGCGACAGTATAGGCCCTACGGTTCAGCGTCTGAATTTGTCGAACCTTACGTTTCTCGCCCATATAGCGAAATCGATTCTACCGCTGTATTCTTAACATCGTGAAACGAGTTGCGATTGTTGGGGTCGGACGGGTTGGCGGAGCTTTTGCTCTGGCTTTGGATCGCTGCGGCTACACGGTCAATGAACTCATCACCCGCGATGGAAGTGTTCCCAGCGTGATGGAGCACCTTTCGCGCCCAGCTCTGGTTACCGGCATTGAACACAGCGAAGGAATTTCAGCGGACATTGTGATCATCACTACGTCCGATCCGGACATCGAAACGGCGACCACCTCCGTACTACCTCGGCTTGCTAAGCAAGCGATGGTATTCCATACAAGTGGTTCACTCAGCTCAGACGTACTTTCTGTCGTTGAAAAACGGGGGCACGCGACCGGTTCGATCCATCCACTTATCGCGGTGAGTGATGCTGTCGCAGGGGCAGCGGCTTTCTCAGGCGCCTATTTTTGTATTGAAGGATCAGAGGTCGCAGTGCAGGGGGGTCGCGAGATCGTCGCTCAACTTGGCGGTCACGAGATCGTTGTTGAGACCACTAAAAAGCCACTTTATCATGCTGCCGCAGTCATGTCGGCCGGACACTTGGTGGCATTGCTTACCACCGCTCACAGACTCATTGCTATGGCAGGCGTCGATCCGGATCGGGGCAAAGAGGCTCTGCTAGTGCTTTCAAGATCTGCGATAGATAATCTTTCACACAAACGACCGGAGGAGGCTCTTACCGGGACGTTTGCCCGGCTCGACATTGCCGCCTTTCGCCGTCACCTAGAACTACTGGGGGCTGGAGCTGAGGGATTTGGCAAGGATATTTACTTGGCGCTCGCCGCCGCGTCCATGGAATTGGTTCGAGAAACCGAAGAGAACAAAGAGCTTCGAGACCATCTCATCGAAGAGTTAAATATGGCTAAAGCGAATAGCAAATGATACCATTATAATTTAGGTGACGAGCCGTGGCAGAGTTCGAAAAAGAAAAGGAAATCTTTCTGGAACACATCCGAAAGTCCGGCCTGCGTAGGACCGGTCAGCGTGATTTGATCCTGGAGATCTTCCTCCGAACGGAGGATCATTTAACGAGCGAAGACCTCTATTGGCTGGTCCAGAAAGAGGATCCGTCCGTTGGGCACACCACGGTTTATCGCACGCTTAAACTGCTTACTGAGGCTGGCCTCGCACGAGAGGTTCGGTTCGGCGACAACAAGACCTATTACGAGCACCATTACGACCACGAGCATCACGATCATTTGATCTGCACATCGTGCGGTAAAGTTGTCGAGTTTTATTCCCCCAAGATCGAAGAGCTACAGGACACGATCGCGGAGCAGCAGGGCTTCACGCTTTCGCATCATAGTCTCAGGATGTGGGGACTTTGTGAGTCATGCTCACTTTCAAAGGCGGAAGTTTCAACAGCACCCTCCGGGGCGCAACCAAAAGTCAGGGTAAGAACAGTGATTGGCGGATATTGATGGAAAACGAAGTAAAGATCGACGAAATAGCAATTGAGTTCAAGAAAGAAGGAATCAATGGGAGCATTCCGGCTGGTACATATCTGATAGATGCGGCCAAAAGGCTGGGCGTCCGATTTCCTATCCCTTGTATACCGGTGTCCGGCGAGCACTATTGCTCGGTCGACGTTGAGAACGGAATCGGGGCCCTGTCGGACACGTCAGAAGCCGAAAAGGAATTCTTCGCAAACAGCACGGCGGCATTTGGAAATCGGCTCGCCTGCCAAGCCCGTTTGGAACGGCCGGGTTCAATAGTAGTTGAGACCCGGTTCGAAGAACCTGAGCCTGAGGAGAAAAAGGAAGATGGAAATAAGATCTTCGAGGGCTACAAAGAGCGGTTCTCCGCACTTTCACTCGAGCAGAAAATGTCCGAGATCAGTCAGTTGGAGGCCCTCGCTTTAGCAGATACGCTCGGTTTCGTGATGAACGCACCATACGCGATCGGGAATAAAGTGACGGATGTTCTTGCCGATATCGGGCTGAAAAAGGACATTCCCGACGATCCGGAAAAGGGCGAAAAAAAGGTTGAAGCCGAAGAACCGTCGAAATAGGGTAAAACCAGATCGGCCGTCCGCTCGAATCCAATAAATGCAGGCGACAGGGTAACGTGAACGATAACGCGATCGAAAAACGAGTTCCCAACATGATCAAGGACAAGGGACAATATTTCCTTGCCTTCGGGATCATTGTTTCGATGCTCGCGGTCACCAACATTCCATTTCTTGTTATATTCTTCTTCGGGGTTTTCGCCTATTTTGTCATAAAGGTCTTTGCCGGCGGGCCTCGGGCCGATAGTCGTGAGATCTTTGAGTTCTTTTTGAGCGCGAACGAGATACTAAGGGACGACGACCGGCGGTGGTTTGGGTTCGAACTTCGCGAGACGATCGAGCGAGGTGAGAACATTGTCCGCAGGATGTCCGCTGCCCCGCCGTTGGTTTATTTCGCGCTTGGAGCCTTGTACAACAAACTAGGCGAGCATAAGGCTGCAGTAAAATATCTTTCACGTGTAGTTGAAAAACCGGAATCGGATGAGTCCGCTTATGTTTATCCGACCCCGGAACTGCGACAGTATGTCAGAGTACTGCGACGGATCGAACGGGAACCTGCAGACGCTCCGCTGACCTCAGCAGCGATACGATCACTCGAACGAGCGCGGAAGTTGCGGGGAACGAACTTGCTCGAGGATAGTCGGGAGAGGTTTTCGGCTGGAGAGTTGAGTCCGGGACAGGTTGCTGCCGCTTTGCCTGAGGCCCCGAATGCGGAAGAGAACGCAGTGCCGCTCGTTTACACCGAAGAGTTGGTGCCTGATGATTCGTCATTGCGGACGGAGCAGAATGGTAGCTCGAGCGGAAAGTCGTCTCCAAATCAAGTCGATTCCGCGGGTGATCCGTTTTCAAACAGAAAGCCCATCACCGAATTGCTTCACGACATCTACGACAAGAACCCACGCTGATCATTTCCGCAGACCAAAGAATTGTTTTACAGACAGAAGGATCCCCTGTTTATTAGGGGTCTTGTCCTCGTGATGTCTATCCTCGATCGCGGAAAGCTCGTTCCTTCGCAGTTCAACGATCTCGGCGATTCTCTCTGCAAGAGAGGGATCCTTCTTTAGAATAGGAGCGAGTTCTTTCTTCCTTATTTCGATGACCTGCGTTTCGTCGTCCGCAATAACACTTGCCGAACGCTTCTCGCCGGTTAGTAGACTCATCTCTCCAAAAAAGTCACCGGTGCCGAGACGCGTCAGGACGTGCCTATCGCCACCCTCGACATGTTCGATCCTGACGCCGCCTTGCGTGATGATGAACATCGACCCTCCTGATTTGCCTTGTTCAACTATCACTTCGCCGGGAGCAAACACGCGGGCTACGGCGTGGGTGGCCAACTCATCCAGGTCGTTTTCTGAAAGCGGCGCAAAGATCGGCACACTTGCGATGGCCTCAGATGAACGTGCGGAGCGTTCTTCATGAGCAATCGGCGACGCGGCACCTTCAACGTGAACAGTCCGGGTTGGGAATGCGAACCTGATGCTCTCTCGGGTGAAAAGGTACCAGACCGTTTGTCGGATCACCGCATCCGTGTCGTTATGCCGACGGTAATCTTCGCACCAATACTTGATCTCCCAATCGATGCCGCTCTCGGCGAGATCGCGAATTCGCACGATCGGACGCTTCAGCGGCGAGACGTTTGAGATATTTCGGACCGCCTCACGAACTAGCTTAGCCGTTCGCGACGGCGAAAACCCATACTCCGTATTGAAAAAGACCAGACGTGCGTTAAGGTTGTCCTTTGGAGCGACTTCGATAACCTCTTTTCCGATCACGGAGTTGCTGATTATGATCAATTTGTCCTGAAAGGTGCGGATCTTGACGCCTCGCCAGGTCACTGACTCAACAACGCCTTTCGCTCTACTCGCGACCGAGATCACATCGCCTACCTGAAATGGATGATCTGCCTGAAGGGCAACGCCCGAAAAGAAATTCCCAAGCGTGTCCTGGAGAGCAAGTCCGACCACGATGCCGACTATGGTTGAACCTGTGAAAAGTGCAGCGAGCTGAACATCCGGAAAATGCGACTGAAAGATGACAAAAAAGGCGGTTATATATACCAGAACCGAGACCACCGTGCGGGTTAAGGAGACGATCTCTGAGTGGGCGACCGACCTCAGCACGGTCGCGAGGATGATAGCCGTGAGCAATCTAACGATGGCGACAACGAGCGACATCCAGAAGAGAATCTTAAGTGTTGGAAAGAGGTATGACGCGAAAGACTGAAGGCTTACGAAGAACATCTCGGAAGTAACGCTTCGTGCGTACATACCGCCGATATATTCGAGAGTTGTGGCTTCGATTCGAGGAAGGAGAAAAAGAACTATCGAAACCAGGATGATGAACAAAAAGGTCGGAAGAATGCGGTTAAGAAGTTTATTTTGGTCCATGGCCTAGCCGCTAAAAATATCAGCTATTGAATACCCAATCAACATTAGAGACAAGATCGAGACCACTCCAGTGATCGCCCAAGCAAAAATGTTGAAGTACTTTCCGTTGGCGTAATCGCCCATGATCTCTCGATTGCTGGCAAGTTTGACGATAGCTACTAAGATGACCGGCAGTAGCAGGCCATTGACGCTTTGCGTAAAGATCAAAAGCCGGATCTGCGGGATACCTGGAATCAAAGCGACTATAGTTCCGATGACGATAAGGACGGTGAACAGCCCAAGGAAAATAGGTGCTTCGCGAAATGAGCGGGAAAGACCCTTCTCGAATCCGAGTGCTTCGCTCATCGAATATGCCGTGGCCAATGGGAGAACTCCCATTGCCAGCATTGCCGCCCCAAATAGCCCGATCGCAAAGAGATAGTTTGCGTACTCCCCGACGACCGGGACGAAGGCCTGGGCGGCGGTTGCGGCAGAATCGATCTCATAAATGCCCTGCAAATGCAGCGTCGCGGCAGTGGAGATCACGATAAAAGCTGCTATCACAACGGCAAATGTTGTTCCGAGGATGACGTCCGCTCGAGCGATAGGCAGATCATCTTTGTCCAGCCCTTTCTCTACGACCGTTGACTGGACATACACCTGCATGAAAGGGGTTATCGTTGTCCCGATCAGTGCCATTATCGTGAAAAGATACGCGGTCTCAGCCCGAAACGTCGGCATTACGAAACCGGACGCAACGTCGCCCCAAACGGGGCGTGCCAAGAACGCGGAGAGTATGTAGCAGAAAAAGACGAGCGACATCGCGAGGAACACTCGTTCGATACGCTTTTGTGTTCCGCGAACAACAAGCCACCAGATCACGCCTGCGGTCAAGGGCACGGAGACGTAACGCGGCACTCCGATCAATTCAGATGCCTGAGCAATACCGACAAATTCTGAGATGACAACGCCCGTATTTGCTATCAGCAGAGCGACCATCACCAGGGTCGTCCATCTGACTCCGAATTGTTCACGAATAAGGTCTGCGAGCCCCTGCCCGGTTACTGCGCCCATGCGGACGCACATTTCTTGAACGACAATAAGGCTTATGACCATCGGGATGAACACCCAGAGAAGGGCGTATCCGAATTGGGCTCCGACGGAGGAATAGGTGGCGATCCCGCTAGCGTCATTTCCTGCATTTGCAGCAATTACTCCAGGACCTAGTACGGCCAGATAGGCAATAAACCGATATTTAGACAGACGTTCCGCAAGCCGCCCCGTAAGGCGCCGCAATCTGACGATCAAGAACTTTGGTGAAAGTCCGCCGAGGTTCATTGCCGCAACTATCGCTCTCTAGCATTCCGGAATGTAGTCCAACTATTGTTGCTTAACGCGAACGATGACTATAACCCGTTTTTTCCGAGCAGCAAAGCAATGCTCGATGGATTTGAATCGCCAAAGCTGTTTCAAGTCAATCACGGAATTTGTGCGGTCGTAGGTCCTTTGATAAAGTTCCGATATGACTAAAAAGATGGTCCTCCGATCTCTTGCCGCGCTCCTAATTCTCACTTTCTCATTTTCTCTTGCAACACCCGCGGCTCAAGCCCTTGCTTCGCTTGAACCGGTCCGCGCACGCAGCGCGATGGTTGCCTCGCAGCACGAATTGGCTTCGAAGATCGGCGTCGAAGTGATGAAACGCGGCGGGAATGCCGTCGATGCCGCAATCGCTGTCGGAATAGCGTTAGCTGTCGTATATCCGGAAGCGGGAAACATCGGTGGCGGCGGTTTCATGGTCATTCGGTTCAAGGACGGTCGAACCCACGCGATCGACTATCGCGAGATGGCTCCGGCGGCAGCCCATCGGGACATTTATGTGGATAAGGACGGAAACGTGATTCGGGGCGAGGGCAGTTCGACCATCGGCTACCGAGCATCAGGAGTCCCTGGCACGATCGCCGGGTTCGAGATGGCTTTGGCAAAATTTGGTTCCGGAAAGCTTAAATGGCGCGATCTGATCGAGCCATCTATCCCGCTGGCAAATGATGGTTACGTGCTGTCGCATCGGCTTGCATCGTTGGCCGAAGCATATAAGGAACATCTTTCAAAGTATCCGGACAGCAACCGGATCTTTCTGAACAACGGCAAGTTCTATAAGGAAGGCGATGTGTTCAAGCAACCCGAACTGGCAGCGACCTTGAAGCGAATCGCTGACAAGGGGCCGAGAGAATTCTACGAAGGCGAGACTGCGAAAATGATCGCCGCCGATATGAAGGCGAACAGCGGCCTCATCACCCTCGAAGACCTCAAGGACTATAAGGCAAAGGAACGGGCACCGATCCGCGGAACCTATCGCGGGCACGAGATAATCTCAATGCCTCCGCCGAGCTCCGGCGGCATCGTGATGCTCCAGGTGCTGAACATGCTTGAGGCGTGGGACATCGCAGCTATGGGCCACAATTCCGCTGCAAAGTACCACGTGCTGACAGAGGCCTCGCGGCGGGCATTTTCGGACAGGGCAGAATATATGGCCGATCCTGATTTTGCGGATGTTCCAACGGGCGGGCTGATCTCAAAAGAATACGCTGCCGCCCGACGCAAGGGAATCGACCTTAAAAAGGCTTCAAACAGCCGTGAAATCAAGTTCGGGGAGGTCGCAATAAGCGAAGGGCAGGACACGACCCACTACACGGTAGTTGACCCGGAGGGTAATGTAGTTTCAAACACCTACACGATAAATGACCTTTATGGTTCGCGAGTGACCATCAAGGGAACTGGCATTTTGATGAACGACGAGATGGATGATTTCGCCGCGCGTCCGGGGACGCCGAACCTTTTCGGACTTGTTCAAGGCGAGAGAAACAAGGTTGAGGGTGGCAAACGGCCGTTGTCATCAATGACCCCCACGATCGTGCTTAGAAAAGATGGTTCGGTGTGGTTTGCCGTTGGTGCAAGAGGTGGCCCGCGAATCATCTCGGCGGTAATGCAGACCGTGATAAACGTGATCGATCACGGAATGAACATTCAGCAAGCGATCGATTCTCCAAGGATCCATCACCAGTGGCTGCCTGATGAGGTGCTTCATGAGCCCTACGGACTTTCACCTGATACTATCGAGATCTTGCGAGGTTACGGGCACAAACTTGCGGATCGTCCGGGAAATATTGCTTCAGCAACTGGAATAATGATCGGGGGCGACGGAGTTCGCTACGGAGCGATCGATTCGCGTAGCGACGGAGCGGCGGTGGGCTTTTAGAGCTCTTCTTCTTTCTCCAAGAGTTTGGTCGTATTGTCTGTCGCGCTTGCGGGACGTCGATCAAGCTCATTGGTCTCACGCCATGCACCTTCTTTCGGCGGAGCATACGCGTCTACTGGAATTGATTGTCCTTTCGGTAAAGCGCGAAAGCCGGCGGATGTCGCACCGCCCAAGGATTTTAGGCCCTCATCTGAGGCATCTACGGCCGGATCAGAGGACTCAAACATTAATGCAAATACCACGCGGAGGATGCCGCCAACCAATAAAATGATCGCCGAGGCAGCGACGAAAAAGGGCTCAGCATTTGCCGCAATGGTTATAAGAGAAACCAACGGCACGACCAAGAAAGAAAGCAGGAAAATGAACAGGCCTTGATAAATGCCCTTTCTCCGAGGATTCATCTTCGACCCATTCTTGGGTTCCGGCAGCTTTCCGCCGCCTTCTATCAACGCTGTCACCCCGCTCATCTCAAAGCCGCAGCGGGAGCAGAAGCGAATCTCACGTGAAATTTGTTGTTGACCGCAAACGGGGCAATGCATCATTTCTCAAGATCTCTTTGAAGAAGTTTCGTCGTACTCTCTGTAACACTTCCCGGACGTGCTAGATCGTCAGTGTCAGGTGCTCGCCACATTCCCGCCGAAGGCGGCACGAAATCAGCAACGCCGACAGGGTTGCCCGCCGGTAGTTCGCCATAATTTGGTCGGCCAGAAAGCGACGATTGCCGTTCCGATCTCCCCGGGTCAGGTAGATCTGCAGTTTTCCGCGTCGATGATTTCGGGAGCAAGACCAACGAAACAAGAAGAAATAAAAGGCTTCCAAATATCGACAGGACTCCCGAGATCGCAACCAACACATCGCCATCGAGAATAGCGAGGATCGGCGTGACAATGAACAGCATTATCAGGAACCAAAAAGCGGTGAAGATCAGACCGTTCTTCCGCGTCAACAAGGAAGTCGCGTTCGCGGGAATTAGCGGTTGTTGCGGAAGTTCACCATGATTATCCAGGACTCCTGCTATTGCAGTTAGCGGCAGGCCACAACGCGCACAGAATCGCGTCTCCTGACTAACTTGCTGTTGTCCACATCGAGGGCAATGCATTTTCTTGATCCGCAACTAAGCCGTCCTGAATTCACTGGACTGAATGACTACGAATTCTTACACAGAATTGTTCGCGATGTAAAATACTAGAGTCTTGGTGGCGGTTCGTCTGAAAGCACCTGGAACAGTGCAAAAGCTCGGCCTTGAAGATGTTCGGCAGTACAAAGCGATTCGAGAATGACGTCGATTATCGGCCTTAGTTCCGTAGGGGCCGGTATTTCGCGAAGCAGAGCCGTGTCGTCGCCGATGAATTTGAATCCTTGTGAAGTCATATCCTCGACCTCCGATAGGTAACGAAAGATCGTTTCGTGTGACCCAACAGCCTCGGCAAGCGTCCATTCAAACGGATCATCCCAGAGACGGCGAGTGATCCCGCCAAAGGCCATTTCGACATTTGCAGCCGAACGAATAATGTATTCTGCGCATGAAAAATGGGACGGAAAGTAATGCAACCGCTTGGGCCGCTCAAAAAGCAAATGAGCCGGGCAGTTCTGAATCAGGCCGTGCGAGCGGCGATGAAGGTTTTCAAACCTGCTTTCGAAGTGGTCAAGAAGCGTTGCCATAGACTAGAAAGACCGCAGTTTAGCGCGGTCTTTCGTGATTCTCATACCGTAGAAACGTCTATCGCTTACGGAAACGACGGTCTTTCTCGAGCATTCCGAGCCCAAAATTCCGGCCCTGCCAACTGACACCGCTTCCGATGCGGCCCTTTATTCCGATCTCCGCCCCCTTATTTGGGACAATGTCTTCGGTGATTATCCAAAGCGTCCCGGTGCCGTCGTCGATCTTATAGGCTCCGCCGCGGATCGGTGTTCCGGGTATGTTCACCCCGTAACTGTCTCGAACGACGCCTGCAACTGAAACGTCCTTATTGCTATATCGAGACGGGTTTGCTTGTAGTTCTGCGATGCTAACCCGCTTTGGGCAGGCCGCAAGGAACAATGATCCTACTACCAGTAACAAAACCCCAGCAATGGTGCTTTTCTTCATTCTAATTATGATCTCCTCCGGTTCTAGGTCTTTGCCGTCACCGACGCTGTAGAGATTCGTTCCGGCACTAAAAGAGTTGCACAAAATTTCTTAGAAAGCGTGATCTTCTTCGCTGGAACTAGGCCTTCTAATTGCAAATTTGCTGAAAAAACAACTTAAAATGCCATATTTTATGATATATTAAGGGGTTTCCGTTCGTTGCCAGCGTTCGGATGATCGAAAATACTTCTTAATACTTATGACACAAAGTCTATTTAATTCGCGCCAAACGTTTCGGACCGGAGCAGGATCCGACGGTACCTTTTATTCATTGCCGCAGCTCGAATCCGAAGGAATCGGGCAGATAGGTAGATTGCCGATCTCGATAAGGATCGTTCTCGAGTCAGTTCTGCGGAATTTCGATGGCGGCCTAAAGGTAAGCGAAGAGAATGTTAGAAAACTAGCTAGCTGGAAGCCAAATGACGAAAGAACGGCCGAGATACCATTTATTGTTGCCCGGGTCGTGCTTCAGGATTTTACTGGTGTTCCGCTGCTTGTTGACCTTGCTGCGATGCGATCGGCGGTTCAGAGAATGGGCAAAGATGTCGGATTGATCGAGCCATTAGTGCCAGTCGACCTTGTCATCGACCACTCTGTTCAAGTTGATTTCGCAGGAAGTGAAGCGGCCTACCAACGTAACATGGAGATCGAGTTCCAACGGAACGAACAGCGGTATCGCTTTCTAAAGTGGGGAACTCAGGCGTTCAACGGATTTAGCGTTATACCTCCGGGAATCGGCATCGTTCACCAGGTCAACCTTGAATACCTTGCAAAGGGTGTTTTTGAACGTGACGGAGTCTATTTTCCGGATACGTTGGTGGGCACCGATTCACACACGACGATGATAAACGGCCTGGGAATTGTTGGATGGGGAGTAGGCGGCATTGAGGCGGAAGCAGGAATGTTGGGACAGCCGGTCTATTTTCTGACACCAGATGTCGTGGGTGTTCATATGACCGGATCTCTTGCCGAAGGCGCTACAGCGACCGATTTGGTGCTTAGTGTGACCGAGATGCTTCGGAATTTGAACGTCGTCGGCAAATTCGTTGAATTTTTTGGCGAAGGGGCGGCGGCCCTTGGAGCAACCGACAGAGCGACCATCGCCAACATGGCGCCGGAATATGGAGCGACAATGGGCTTTTTCGGCGTTGATGAAAAGACCCTAGAGTATTTTGGGTCGACCGGCCGCCAAAATGAGCATATAGAAACGATCCGAAACTATTTTGTTGCACAGCAGATGTTCGGCATCCCGAAGAAGGGAGATGTTGATTACAGCGAAGTCCATGAGTTGAATCTGGCAACGATCGTACCTTCGGTCGCGGGACCAAAGCGTCCGCAGGATCGCATCGAACTTAAGGACCTTTCAACAAAATTTCGCGATCTCTTTTCAGCACCATCGGCGGATGGAGGATTTGGCAAGTCGGCAGAGCAGCTCACCGATCGGTTCCCGGTCGAGCTTTGTGGAGCAGAAGATTCAATCGTCGCGGGCGGCGGCGATCAGCGCTCTGCCTCGATTCCACTTCCGATTTTCGGGGATGAAAGCGCGAAAGATACGAACGTTAAATCCGAGGTCGAAATGGTAAATAATCGGCCAACGCCGAATTCGGTCAACGTTGCACAAGAGGATTGCCCACCTGAACGCACGAACATCGGCCACGGTGATGTACTCATTGCCGCGATAACTTCCTGCACGAATACTTCTAATCCTTCAGTGATGATCGCAGCCGGCTTGCTAGCGAAAAAGGCGTCGGAACGGGGAATGAAGGTTCCCGATTTTGTCAAAACTTCTCTGGCTCCGGGGTCGAGGGTCGTTACCGATTACCTCGAAAAAACTGGTCTGCAGAAGCATCTTGACGCTGTCGGTTTCAATTTGGTCGGGTACGGCTGCACGACCTGTATCGGAAATTCAGGGCCGCTGGACGGCGGGATCGAAAAAGAGATCGTCGGGAACGATCTAGTGGCAGCATCGGTGCTCTCGGGTAATCGTAATTTCGAAGCTCGTGTTCATCAGAACATCAAGGCGAATTTTCTTATGTCTCCGCCGCTTGTTGTTGCGTATGCACTTGCCGGAACGGTTCTGAAGGACATTTATCGGGAACCGATCGGTCGAGACAGGGACGGCAGCGACGTTTATTTGAAGGATCTTTGGCCGACGCTCGATGAAGTCAGGGAGTTGCTCGCTCAAGCATTTGACCCGGAGACGTTCAAGCGGCTCTATAGTGAATTTGCTGAACAAAACCCACTTTGGAACCAGATCGAAACGTCGGTCGGCAAAGTTTATGAGTGGGATGCGTCTTCAACATATATTCAGGAACCGCCCTATTTTGACGACTTTTCGCTGGAAACGGGCCGGTTTTCGGACTTTCAAGGGGCTAAGGCGCTCGCGATCTTTGGCGACTCGGTAACGACCGACCATATTTCGCCGGCCGGTGCGATCAAGGCAGATTCGCCGGCTGGGCGATATTTGCAGGAGCTTGGTGTCGAGCCGAGGGATTTCAATTCTTACGGTTCACGCCGTGGCAATGATAGGGTCATGCTCCGAGGGACTTTCGCCAATGTTCGGATCAAGAACAAGCTTGTAGCCCCGAAAGAGGGTGGATTTACAAGGTATCAGCCCGATGGTTACGAGTTGACCATTTACGATGCCGCAGCCAGATATAAATCGGCCGGTGTGCCGCTTATGATCTTTGCAGGGAAAGAATATGGAACCGGTAGTAGCCGCGACTGGGCGGCTAAGGGCACGCGTTTAATGGGCGTCAAGGCCGTTGTAGCCGAGTCTTTCGAACGTATTCATCGCTCTAACTTGGTTGGGATGGGTGTACTCCCTCTGCAATTTGTAGACGGTGAGACGGCGGAGACGCTTAAACTCGATGGAACGGAGACTTTCGACCTTGTTGGACTAGAAAGCGGTGATGTTAGACCGATGCAGGACGTAACGCTACGGATTCGGCGGACAACCGGTGAGATCACCGAAACTTCGCTCCGACTTCGAATCGATACGCCGATCGAACTCGAATACTATACGGGCGGGGGTATTTTACCGTTTGTGCTGCGGCAGTTGATCCGAATGGGCGATGCCGCCACCGCCTAGAATGTTTAAAGTGTTGGAATAAAATCGATTCAGTTCCGAATTACAATTTGGCAACGCTCTGATTTGCCTCAAGCCCATACTGAATTTGAACCAGAAGTTGGTCAGGAGTTGTTATGAAAAAGCTGTTCTCTTTGGCGATCTGCCTTTCCCTCATAGTTGCAAGCCCGTTAATTCTTCAAGCCCAACGGGGCGAATCTAAGGGACGGATGTTGCCGCCGCTTGCGGACCAATCGCCAATGGTTAGTTCTTTAACCGCATTCGGGCCCGCTTTTGCTTATACCGACGGGAACGTGACGTTGGTCGAATGGACCATGATCGCGGAAAGAGAAAATTTCGGTTTCAGCCTGCAACGACTTGGTGATAAAGGTTGGGAGACCGTCTCCGACACTTTTACTGGCGGATCGGCGTTGCTTCACGGGTCAGCGGTCGTGCCTGGCGAAAAATACAGTACCCTGGTTGAATACAATGCTGCCGGTACGATCTATCGTATCGAAAGTATTTCCACCGTGGGTGCGATAACTTTTTCTGAGCCGTTCACGGCAGTGCAAGTTAACGAACTGGCCGGCTTCTCAGAGTTCCACAATGCCGAAACTCGCAAAAGAGCCCGTAGTCAGTCAGGGACAACTGTTATAAACACTCCGAGTCTACCAAAAGAGGTTGCTTCCGAGGTCGAAAGCAATTCGTTGACCCCTAATCCTGATGGGCACCGATGGGTCGTTTCCCAGCCCGGTGTTCGAATCGGTGTTCGGAAAGATGGGTTTTATCGTGTGACTCGTACGGAACTTGAGATCGCCGGGTTCAATGTGAATGCCGATCCTGCCCTTTGGCATCTCTATTCAGAGGGAAACCAGCAATCACTCATCGTTGGGCCGAATGGTGATTACATTGAATTTTACGGTCGCGGTATTGATACGCCGGAGAGCGACAATCGCGGGTATTTTCTTGTTGTAGGCCCGAGTGCCGGAAAGCGGATGGCCACGAGGGTCGCCCGTCCGGACGGTAGTACGGTCCGAGCTGCAAGTTACCAGCACCGCTTCGAATTCAAGGAAAGAATCAATTATACGAACCAGATCAGAAACGGTGATGCCGAGAATTTCTTCGGACGGCCCATCCTGAGGACATTGTCCGCTACAGTTCCTTTCAATTTGTCTGAGATCGATACGGAAGCTCCTTCGGCTCAAGTCTCTGTTCGAATCCAGGGCTTTAGCGCCGGATTGCATTCGGTATCCGTCAGAGTGAACGGCCAAAGTGTTGGCACCGTCGAAGGAGCCGGGCAGCTTAATGTTGTACAGACATTTTCGATTCCGACTGCTTGGCTCCAACAAGGTGCAAATTCGGTGTTGCTTGCTGCGGTTGCTCCTGGGACTGAAGCGGACACCAATCTTTTCGACAGTCTAACGGTTGAGTTTCGTCGTAAGCATGTGATCGAGGGCGGGAAACTTGATTTCTACACGCTCGGCAACCGCGGAGCGACACTAACTGGCCTTTCATCTGCGAATGTTCGGTTGATCGACACTACGTTCGAAAACGACCCGATCGAAGTGGTCGGTCTTAATCCGATCGAATCGAACGGCAACTATTCGTTACAAATCCCGGCCGCGCGTCCGAAGACATATCATGCATTTGAGCCTTCGCAAGTTCTTTCGGTCGCAGATATTCGTCCGATTATCGCCGACTCTTTAGGGACACCTGCGGAAGGGGCTCAGCTAGTTGTTATTGCCCATCCAAGCCTCATGACCGAAGCAACCCAATGGGCGGCATACCGACAGTCACAAGGGATTAGCGTGAAAGTGGTCAATGTTATTGACGTTTTCGATGAGTTCGGTTTTGGCGTATTAAGTTCCGCTTCGATCAAGTCTTTTCTACAGTATGCTGAACTTAATTGGACTGTGAGACCTGGATACGTTTTGTTGGTCGGAGACGCGTCGTACGACTCGCGAGATTATACAGGTGCTGGCAAATGGAATATGGTACCGACCAAGATCGTGAATACCATCTTTTCGGAGACGGGAAGCGATGAGTATTTGGCTGATTTCAACAACGATGGGCTATCGGAGATCGCGATCGGCAGAATTCCGGCTCGCACGACCGCACGAGTTCAAAATGCTCTGGAAAAGGTAGTTCGGTGGGAAGCGAACCTCATTGACCCATTGTCTCGTGGGGCATTGTTTGCGTACGATGAACCGGTCGGTTATGACTTTCAAGCAATGAGCGAACGGCTTCGCGACCGTTTGCCGCAGTCGATGACTGCGACATTCGTAGGAAAGCCTGATGTGGACTCAGTGGCTTCCCTGATAAGTGCGATGAACAATGGACCCTATGTAGTAAATTATGCTGGTCACGGGTCGACCGGGGCGTGGTCAGGAAGCCCAGTTTGGTTTAGCGTATTTAATGTCAATTGTACGAACGGAGCGACCCAATGCGTTTCTAACGTTGATAATGAGTCCCTTTATTTGATGCTGACATGTTTGAATGGCTATTTTGTGCAGACTACAAGTGACAGTCTTGCAGAGTCTCTTCTTTTCCTTGAGGACCGCGGAGCCGTTGCTTCGTGGGCTTCTACTGGTCTTACGACAGCTGACGTACAAGAGATCATGGGCCAGAGGTTTTACCAAAAAGTGACCGAAGGGACGATACCGAGAATCGGCGACCTGATCGTGGACGCAAAGTCTATAATTCCGGGCGGCACTGACGTCAGGTTGTCGTGGGCTCTGTTCGGAGATCCGATGCTTAGAGTTAGGTAAAATAAGAACATTCGAAAAAAAAGGCATCCGATCGACTCGGACGCCCTAACTTATTGTAAATAATGGTACTCGCGGCAGGAGTCGAACCTGCGACTTCTTCCTCCGGAGGGAAGCGCTCTATCCACTGAGCTACGCGAGCGAAAGCAAAATTATAACACAGAGCTATTTCCTCGGTTCAATTCGGATCGTCTTGATGCGTAAGTCCTCGACCGGCCGTTCGAAGTCCTTTGGCTGGACGCCGGAGATGATCCGGGCATTGTTCATTCCCTCGATCACCTTGCCAAAGATCGTGTATCGCCGATCGAAGGCAGATTCACGTTTTAGTGTTATGAAGAACTGCGCGTTGGCCGAGTTAACGTCCGGACCGCGTGCCGCGCCAACGATGCCAGAATTGTATTCGATATCAGAAAACTCGGCCGGAACGTCCGGCTTTTGCGAGCCGCCCTGGCCGTCGTTTGTGGGGTCGTCGTCCTTGGAGTTAGGGTCGCCGCCCTGTATCACACTGTCGTTGACGCGGTGAAAGGTGGTGCCGTCGTAAACGCCTTCGCGGGCGAGTTCCTTGAACCGCTCGACCATTTTCGGAGCAATATTGGAGTAAAGCTCTATCTTGATAGTGCCGTAAGCTCCGTCGTTCTCCATTTCAATGACCGCGATTTCCGGGTCAGCAACCGGCGTAACGCCCGTTTTGACGGGGGCATTCGTTGCGTTGCTCGCCGTAGGAGTATTGCCGCATCCTGCGGCCAACAAAAGGCTGAGCGACAGTGCCAATGTAGTTCCAATCGTTCTTCTGATCATTTTTCTTTCTTTAGATCGTCGGTATCGAGCCAGATTGTGACCGGGCCGTTGTTAACTAAAGAGACGTTCATCATCGCCTGAAACCGCCCTGATTCGACCTTCAATCCGAGCCGCTTCGTCCGGTCGATAAAGTATTCATAAAGCCGGTTCGCTTCCGCTGGCGGAGCCGCATCAATGTATGACGGCCGCCGGCCGCGTCTGGCATCGGCAAAAAGGGTGAACTGCGAAACTACCAGCATCTCTCCACCCACCTCGAGGAGCGATAGATTCATCTTGCCCGCTTCGTCGTCAAAGATCCGCAGATGGACGATCTTCTCAACAAGCTTATCCGCTTCTCCCTTTCCGTCTTCGGCTCCTACGCCGAGCAGGACGACCACGCCACGTCCGACCTGTCCGACCAGCTCGTCGCCCACCTCGACCGAAGCTTGCGAGACCCGCTGGATCAGGGCTCGCATTAGTTGACTGCTTCTTCAATATATACGCGGGTCATCACTACCGGCTCGAGCGGTTTGTCGTTCGAGTTCGTCGCTACCTCGGCGATCTCATTTATCACGTCCTGACCCTCGACGACTTTGCCAAATTTTGTATAGCTCGGCGGCAGCGGATAATCGATGTGCATTATGAAAAACTGCGAGCCGTTGGTGTTCGGGCCGGCGTTTGCCATGGCGACCGTGCCGCGTTCGTAAACGCCGGCGTAAAGGTCGGAGGTCTTGTCGATCTCGTCATCAAATCGGCCGCCCCAGGCTGATTCACCGCCGAAGCCTTCGCCGAGCGGGTCGCCGCCCTGGATCATAAAATTCTTGATAACGCGATGAAAAATAACGCTGTCGTAATAATTTCGCTCGGCGAGAAGCCGGAAATTCTCGGTCGTCTTCGGTGCATCCTGCTCCAAAAGCTCAAATTTGATAACACCCTTGTTCGTCTCAATTACTGCAATTCGATTGCTCATAAATCTCTCCTAAATTGAATAAATACAAATGAAAAAACTACCATGATTGCCCTCTAAACGCGAATTGGCGCTCTATCGGTCAAGAATGAACCTCCGTATCGCTTCGGCTACGCCAGCACTGTTGTTGTCCGAGGTGCGGTGGACTCCGTCGCGCTCGAGCAGCTCCCTGGCAGCGTTGCCCATTACCACCGGCGTTCCCGCGTATTCGAGCATCTCGAGGTCGTTGAAATTATCTCCGATCGCCATCACGCCCTCGTGCCCAATGCCGTGCCGTTCGGCCAGCTTCTGAACGCCGATGCCCTTTGAGGCGTGGCTCGGAAGAATGTCGAGCAGGGTGAAGTCGAGCTTCGGATAGACCGTCGCAAGGAGCGTTACCGTGTCGCCGAGCTCGGTTCTGAGCAGAGCTTCGAGCTTGGCCATCGGCTCGCATCCGCCGGAGAACGAGATGTGAATGACCTGATGGTCGGGCACTGCATCCTCTAGCGAGAGCACGTGATGAACTGCCTCTTCGGCCTCGTCGCCGTGCATCGTCTCGGCCCAGCGGATGTATTGCTGCAGCGGCTGATTGTCCTCGGAGATGCGGTCGTAGATCATCGTCCCTTTGCCGGCCGGGTCGGCGCTTACGAGGGCGTCGCCGCCATACTTTTTGCCGACGCGAACGATCTCGAGAGCGACGTCCGTGGCAAGCAGGGAAGCCTCGACCGTCTGCAGGGAATCGGCGAACTTCAAGAGTGCTCCGTTGTGAGTTATGAGCGGAGCGTTCAGCTCAAGAGCTTGCCCTACGTGCCTTGCGTCGCGGAAGCGACGGCCGGTCGCGATGGTGACAAGCACGCCGGCGTCCTCCGCCGCACGTATCGCGAGCCGATTCGCTTCCGGCACTTTGCCCTGAGAATCCAGGACCGTGCCGTCAAGATCTAATGCGAGGAGTTTTATCATCTGGAGTTGTTATGCTTTGTGGGCGTCTACGTACTGTCGTTTCGGAGGCACGGCCTTGAATCCCTTTCTAACAATTCCTTTAGCCCACATTTCCGGTGTTGTTCGCGGGATGTCTGAAAGATCGATCTCATCATCCTTCATATTTCGAAGCCTCTCGATGTCAGTCCCGTATTTGTTTGAAGTATCTTTCTTGTTCATTTTTGTCGCGTACGTTCTATGTCAGCTCAGTGGCACCTCTAGCGCTGAGGTATTTCCTCCACAAAATTGTTGCTTGCCAAACGAAGAGAACAATGATCGCAAATGCGGCGAGATAATCGTAATGATTGGTCTTCATCGAAAGTTCAAGCCATCGGTTAGTGTAAAAGTTCTCGCCGCCAAGTGCTCCTCCTCCATCCAGCCGCTCCCAGATACTAAACAAAAGTAAAACGAGATAGACCACTGTTAGCGAAATCGAGATGATGAACTCTTTTGTTCGGAAAAGAGCTAGGAATATGAGAAAAGTTATCAAATGAAACATTGGAACCGTGGGCGTCATAAACCTACCCGATAGTTGGGCGAATTCATTGGCTAACGAGGCCCTGTAAATTTGTACCTCTTCCGCAAATATTGCCGCGGCGAAGATCGCGAAGACCATAAAGCTGAACGATAGGAGGAGAACCCGCTCGGTCTTTGAAATTGGATGACCTGGCTTCATGCTATCTTTAGACCCTCATCTTCGCTAAATGTTCCACCTATCAATTGCCCTCGCTCTCCCGTTTCAGCCTTCGCTGTTCCTCTAGCCATCGTTGGTAGATGGCTTTGCCTTTTTCGAAATCGGCGGCGGAGGCGTAGAAGTGGTGCGAGCCGTCGTTTTTCCCAACATCAAGCACGTAGAATATGTAGTCTGTCTCGGCCGGGTTAAGGGCTGCTTCGATGGCCGAGGCTGAGACGGATGAGATCGGGCCGGGCGGGATACCGCCGTATTTTCGCGTGTTGTAGGGCGAATCGGCCTCGATGTCGCTTTTGTGAATGGTGCCGTCCCAGCGGTTCTGCATCTTTGCGACATAGACGACCGTCTGGTCGATGCCGAGCGGGATGTTCCGCCTGATCCGGTTATAGATCACGGACGCGACGATCGGCCGCTCGGCCTCGACCGGCGATTCGGTCTCGATCAGCGACGCAATTGTGACGATCTCATGCGGCGTGCGGCCGAGGGCCTTTGCCCGCTCGGTCCATTCCGGCTTCCAGGTCTTGCGAAACTGCTCGACGAGCATCGGCAGAATGATCTTGGCCGTAGCGTCGGGCGGCAGCTCGTACGTGGCCGGGTACAGGTAACCCTCAAGGTTGCGGGCGTCGGGGTCGAGGTCGCGGATCAGCGCCGTATCGTTCATCAAGGTTAGGATCTCGCCTTCGCTCATCGCCGGTTCGCCCGGGAATTGCTCGGCAAGCCGCTTGGCGATGTCGAAGCGGGTGAAGCCCTCGGGAATGGTCAGCCGCTTCGTTGCTGTCGTGCCTTTCTCGAGCGTCTTTAATACTTCGAGCGGCGAGATCGGCGAGGCAAAGCGGTACTCGCCGGCCTGGAGCTTTGAGGCGTCGCCGACCGTCCGCAGATAGAGCTTGAGTGCAAGGGGCGAGCGGACAATGCCCGCCGCGGCGAGGCGGTCGATGATCGCATTCGGTGCCGTGCCGCGTTCGACCGCAATAACCTCGTCGGCCATCGTATGCTCTGTCTTCACGCCAAGCGAGGAATAGAGCCAATAGCTAACCGCTATCGCCGCCAAAAGCCCCATTGACGCCAGCACGAAAATGATCTTCAACAGTCTTTCCATCGCGTTTTCCATATTACCAAAATCGGGCCGACGTTCTCATTTCGGCAGTGTTTCGTTTCTAAACGGAGACCGCGCGTTTCTGAAACACCATGAAACGAATGAAAGAAACGAAGCGCCTGAAACAAGTGAAACACCTGAAACAAGTGAAACACCTTGTGTCGTCCTGAAAAAAGTTGACACTTTCTGTTGCATCGTCCTGATATAGGTTTGCATTGTGCTCTTAGTCCTGTTCTTTGCTCGTTCGATCTCGGCATTTTTCACTAGTGTTAATTTCTAATTCGGTAATTATTAATTATTAATTTAGGAGGCTTTCGAGTATCTGTCCCACTATTCTCGATTTACATTCACGATTTACTATCCTCCGCTGTCCATTTTCTATACTCTCCGGGTGAAAGGGAATGGTGATCCGTGAGAGATGGAAGATATGGATGATATGGAAGGGTAAAGTTTAGGAGTTGCGAAGTTTCGAAGTTGCGAAGTTTCGAAGTTGCGGAGTTTCAGAGTTGCGGAGTTTCAGAGTTGCGAAGTTGCGGAGTTGCGGAGTTTCAGAGTTGCTGAGTTGCGGCGGGGGAATGTGTTGGGTGTCTTGGCTTGGGTTGGCGAACTACTTTTTCATAAAGTCTTCTTTTGTAGTAAGTCGGCTAAGACCTCGGGGCTTAGGAGGCGGTCGTATTCGTCCTTTACGACGCGGTAACATTCGCATCCAACCGTCTCAAGCCTATTGCGGTCGACCATCGTGATGGTCCCGCGGACGTACTGTATCAATCCGAGTTTCTGAAAACGCCCGGCGGCGACCGAAACACCTTCTCGGCGAACGCCAAGCATGTTTGCGATCAGATCGTGCGTCATTATCAGCTTGTTTGACTGAAGAAGGTCGTAATTGATGAGGAGCCAGCGGCAAAGCTGCTGCTCGACCGTGTGGAGCCGGTTGCAAACGGCCGTTTGGGCGATCTGCGTCATCAGCGCCTGCGTGTATCGCAGCAAGATCTTTTGAAATGGTCCGCCGAGGCTGAATTCATCGGTCAAATGTCGTGAATGAAGCCGAAAGGCTTTCCCGCCGCTTTGAACGACCGCGCGGCTCGGGGTAGTGCTTCCGCCCATGAAGAGAGCGATACCGACGAGGCCATCATTGCCGGAAAGGCCGATCTCGGCGGTTGACCCGTTTTCCATTATGTAAAGCAGCGAAATGATCGCGGTGGTTGGAAGAAAAAGGTGCTCTAGTTTCTCGCCGGATTCGTAAATGACGTCTCCAAGATCAAGCGATACAAGTTCGAGATGGGTGGTTAGCCTCTCGAAGTCTTCATCCGGAAGGGCGGCAATCAGCTTATTTGAATGCGCGTCATCACTGAAAGGTATGGAAAGCGGTTCATTCGACATTTAAGTTTACATGACCCGCGGCGAGTCCAACTGGATAAATTTATTGTTAAGACTGTATCGCGCTTTGTGAACTGTTCCAAACTGTTTTCTTCTAATGAAACATTCGATTGTGTATGAAAACGCACAGACGGCCACGTAATTATTGGGTAAACTCAATCTAACTGGAAAACTTATTCACCGAGAATAACTAGCTCACGGGTTTTCATATCAAGGGACGGCCGATGACCATCGGTCAAAAGCCGCCGGTATTAGTGGTTCAGTCCACAATGATGGGACAACTGAGATTCAGTTGTCCCCTTTTTTATTCTATGAAGCAAACAAGACAAGCAAGGAGAGTCAAGGTTGTTAAACGGCGGGACAGGCCGCTGATGCCGGGCTATTCTGCCGCTCAGGCCGAGAGTCGGACCGCAAGAGCGATCAGTGATGAACGCACGAGCATCGTTGCCGCTTGGATCTCGGAACGCGAGCAGATTCAACGCAATGAGGAGGCCCGGTCAAGAAATGTGATCGAGGCGTGGAGAATGGCCGATGGCGAATGATCGGGAATCGCTTCGATAACCACACGATCACTTAGCGAGGGCCGCTTCGAGCTTCTCAACGACCTCGGGGTCGGTCGGCACGGTCCGCGGCGAAAAGCGGGCGATTATCTTTCCCTCGCGGTCCGCTAGAAACTTCTCAAAATTCCATGTAATGTCGCCGTCGAAACCGGGATTGGTCTCAGGGTGCGTCAAAAACCCATAAAGCGGATGTTGGTCGGATCCTTTGACCGAGATCTTTGAGAACATCGGGAAGCCGACGTTGTATGTCAGCGAACAAAATTCTTTGATCTCTGCCTCGGTGCCGGGCTCCTGGCCCATGAAGTTGTTGGCGGGGAAGCCGAGAACGGTGAAGCCGCGGTCCTTATATTTCTCGTAGATCTCCTGAAGGCCTTCGTATTGCGGCGTCAGACCGCAGCGGCTTGCAACATTGACCAGCATAACGACTTCACCTTTGTATTTCTCAAGGCTGACGTCGTTGCCATCGATGTCCTTCATCGTAAATTCGTACATTCCTTTCTCCTTTACGGCGGCGACCGGCGACGGGTTGAAAATGAACCCGTACTTATAGGCGGCGAAAACGAGTCCCGCCGCACCGGCCGCAACCAAAACCAATATGATCTTAAGCATTACTCTCATCACTTCGCCTGCCTTCTATCAGCGGATTCGCCTTTAGCGGTTTAGCTCACGCGGCGTCCGAGGGGTCGGCGGAAGTTCTTCCTTCTTTTCGCCGGTCTCGGCAAATACTTCTTTCAGCATTCCGACGCTCGAGAGCATTGCCGAGGTCTCCATCGGCATAAAGATGACCTTCGAATTCTGCGTCCGAGTCATATCGCGTAGCGACTCGATGTAGCGAGCGGTGATCAGATATTGTGCTGTTTCCTGCGAGTTGCCGATCACTCCGGCGATCTGCTTGATGGCCTGTGCCTCGGCGTTTGCGGCCGTAAGCCGTGCCTGAGCGGCGCCTTCGGCATCGAGGATGGCGGATTGCTTGTTGCCCTCGGAACGAGTAACGGCGGCCTGCTTTTCGCCCTCGGCACGCGTGATGGCGGCTTGCTTGTCGCCCTCGGCCTGCAAGATCAACGCACGGCGGTTTCGCTCGGCGGTCATTTGCTTTTCCATCGTGATGCGGACATCTTCGGGCGGGTTGATGTTCTTGACGTCAACGCGGGTCACCTTAACGCCCCATTTATCGGTCGCTTCGTCGAGGATCATCCGGAGCTTGGAGTTGATCTGGTCGCGATTGGAGAGCGTGTGGTCGAGGTCCATTTCGCCCATAACCGAACGCATACCGGTGATCGTCAACTGCACAAGACTGCCGACGAGGTCGTTGATCTCATAAACCGCCTTAATAGGATCGGTGATCATCCAATAGACGACGGAATCGACGTTAATGGTCACGTTATCGCGGGTGATGACCGGCTGCGGCGGCAGGTCGATGTATTGTTCGCGGAGGTCGATTGATGTTACGCCGGGCCGGACGTTGGTCCAATAAACCGCACGGGGCGAATCGATGATCGGAACGATGATGTTCAAACCGCTTGCTGCGACGCGATGAAATTTTCCAAGCCGCTCGATGAGCAGGACGCTCGATTGCGGGACGATCTTGATCGTTCGCCAGGCGACGAGCAAAAGTGCAAAGCCCAGAAAGAGCAGAAATGCGAGTCCGAGTCCGGCAATTGGTAGTTCCATCAGTATCCTCCACGAAGTGATTTGTAAGCCAATTATAACCCAAACGTTTTTAGCCGTATAGACAGGTTTGCACAAAAACACGTTAAAACCTTTGTCCTGCGTGCGGCGGTTAGTGCGTCTTTTTAATTGAGGGGACGCGGCGGCGTGATACGAAATCGAAAACGGTGACGCGTATCAAGGTGAAGTATCTGGAACCCAAGAAGGGTTCAAGGCGTTAAAGAGTTCAGAAGTTTTCATAAACGGAAGGAACGCTCGGAAAGGCACAGTAGACATACCTTAAACCTTCATTGATCATCCTCAGGTCTTCTTCATAAACCAATCATTGTCTTTCCGGGCGGGCCGACCGCCCTTTTTTATTTTGCTTTGCCACAGAGGGCACAGAGAATTTGAGTTAGTTGAGGCCGTTTCAACGTGTTCCGTTGGTTTCGCCGGTAGGTGCGTTCCGGATCGCTTCTCTCCAATTACTGATTTCCTCTTAGTTCGCTTATAATCTCCCGGTCTATGCCGGTGGGAATTAAGGACATTGAAGCTGCTCGCGAATTGCTCGCGGGCGTTGTTACACGCACTCCGACGCTCTACGACGGGCGGATGTCAGAGAACATTCACGCAAACGCCTATCTGAAGGCCGAGTGTCTGCAAAAGAGCGGTTCGTTCAAGATCCGTGGGGCTTATAACAAGATCTCGCGGCTTTCGGATGAAGAAAAGCAGCGGGGCGTTATCACCGCATCGGCGGGAAATCATGCCCAAGGCGTCGCTCTTGCGGCGAAACTCCATGGCATCCGGGCAACGATCGTGCTGCCGGAGTTTGCTCCGCTGACAAAGATAATGGCGACGCGGGCGCTCGGGGCCGAGGTGATCATGCACGGCCAAAGCTTTGACGAGGCGGTCGCATATTCCCGCGGGCTCGGCGAGGAACGGCGGATGACCTACGTTCACGCTTTTGACGACGATCATGTGATCGCCGGGCAAGGAACTATCGGGTTCGAGATCGCCGAGGATCTGCCGAGTGCGAATGTCATTGTTGTGCCGATCGGCGGCGGCGGCGTGTGCTCCGGCGTTGCGATCGCGGCGAAGCATTTGCTGCCGGGCGTGAAGGTTTACGGTGTTCAGGCGAAGAACGTGGCCTCGATGCGTGTTTCGATCGAGGCCGGGCAGCCGGTCGAGGTCGCCCATCAATCGACGATCGCCGATGGCATCGCGATAAAACGGCCGGCCGAGCGGACGCTTGCTCTGATCCGCGAATATGTGGACGAGATCGTTGAGGTTACGGAAGAGGAGATCGCGGCGGCCATCTATCACCTGGCCCAGAATGCGAGACTCGTGGTTGAAGGCGCCGGTGCGGCGGGTGCGGCTGCCCTTTTGGCAGGCCGAATAAAGCTGCAAAGCGACGACACCGTTTGCACCGTGCTCTGCGGCGGCAATATTGACGGGAACTTGCTTGCCCGCGTCATCGAGCAGGTGCTGGTCCGCAACGGCCGATACATCATTTTGCGAATCCTTGTACCGGACAGGCCGGGATCACTTGCCGGAATGCTCGCTATTGTAGCAGAGCAGCACGCGAACGTGATCGAGGTCTATCACCAGCGGGCGATCTGGCTGGCGCCGCTCGGGAGCGTCGGGATCGAGGTGATCCTCGAGGTCCGTGATGAGGAACACGGCGAACAGGTCCACCAAAAGTTAACGGAATCCGGCTACTATGCCGAGCACGTTAAGGGTGACTGGTAACATTCGCCTTATCGATCTCTACGTAAACTTAGCGGCCTCTGCGTTTCAATTGCTCGAACGCAGAGGCCGTTGATTTTCAAAGACTACCGATGACCTTTAGGGGACGTCGATGGTCATCGTGCTTCCTGAAAAGGCAAAGTTTGGCCGCTTGCGTCCTTTCATGAACTTCGCCGCGGTCTGCGATAGAGCGGTGATGATCATCGGCAATGCGATCGAAGGATCGGCCGGGACGTAGGCGGTAGTCGCTCCTTTGAGCAGCTTGCCAAAGGTCTCGGTGTGCGAACCGCCAAATGAAGGCGTACGCGTTGCGAGCGGGACCGAATCGGTCGTTATCGAGATGGCATACTTGTGCCCGCGGAGCTTTGAGCGGGTCAGGTACGACGTGATCTCGGCGATATTGAGCATAGACTGGCTTGAGCTCGAGCCGAGCGTGATGACCGCGGAATTACGGGTCTTCTGGGCGATCTGCATCATCTCGAGCGTGTCCTGCGAGATATCGAGGCTGAGCTGCAGCTTCTTCTCAAAGCGGGCACGAGCGATGCCGGCGGCCATCTCGCTGCCGAGAATATCCGGGCAAAAGACGGGCACGCGTGACTTGTAAGCGGCGGTCAGGAGGCCGTCCTCATTGGCGATCTCAGCCAATTCCCGGCCGACAAGATGCAGAAACTCGCGAACGGCATATGGCCGCGAGGTTTCAAGCTGATTGACGACGCTGCCGATCCATTCGTCCGCTTCCTGATATTCCTCGCGGTTGGCGAGAACGTCGCCGATGCGGGTCACGTCTGAACCATCAAGTTCTTCGTCGCTCATGCTCGGGTGGCCCTGGAAGTGATTCCGGCCGAGCGTTTCGTGGATGTCCTGGAAAAGAACAGTTCCCGAAAGCACGAGCACGTCAACAAAGCGGTTTTTGACCACATAAGCCAAGAGCCGCCGCATTCCCGACGAGACGAGGTTTCCCGAACCGCAAAGGTAGATGGTCGAATTATCATCGAGCATATCGAGCCAAATACGGTGGGCTTCTGCCAACTGCTTGGCGCCAAAGCCGGCGCCTTCCATCTTTTCCAAAAGGCCGGCGACAGAACGGTCGCGGTCGATCGGAACAGGCCTCGTCGGTACGGTGAGGAATTTTGAGGCCTTGTTTTTCTTTTGAGTTACCATAGTTTCTCCAACACTGAAGATTGCGTAAAGCTAAATTTGCATTGAGATCAGACGGAGCCGTTGTGTGAGAGATACGTATAGCTCTCGCCCTGATTCTCGTAATATTCGATCAGATCGGTGCCTTCCTTCGTTGAAAGCAGACCGCTTTTTATTCGCTGCATGACCGAACGGCGAAATTGGTCATGAAGCTGAACGGCGTCAAAGCGGGCCGTTGCCACGGCCTCGCCGAGCGTTGCTCCATAGATCACTTTCTTGATGATGTGGCCGTCCTCGCCAATAAAAATGTGAGCCTCATGCGGCACGCCGAACAGGTTGTGATTGTTGCCCATCACTTCCTGATACGCACCAACGAGCATCATCGCAATATAATACGGCTCGCCGGTAATGAGCGTGTGAAGCTCGAGGACGTTCTTTACATCGTGCAGGTCAACAAATTTATCAACAATTCCGTCCGAATCACACGTAATATCACATAGCGTAGCATATTCCGTCGGCTTTTTGTTGAGTCTATGTATTGGCACGATCGGGAAAAGCTGTTCGAGTGCCCAATTGTCCGGCATTGACCGAAAAACCGAGAAATTTGCGAGATATTTGACGCACAAGAGCCGCCGAAGGTCGTCAAATTCCTCAGAAACGTATTTCTTTTGCTGGGCAAACTGGTCTGCCCGCTCGCAAACGTCCCAGAAGAGCACTTCACCCTTGCCCTTGTCCTCAAGATCGATCAGGCCGAGGTTAAACATCGTGAAAAGCTCTTCGCGATGCTCGAGGGCGTCGTGGTAATACTCGCGGTGATTCTTTGCGTTTATCGTCTCCCGAAGGTCGTAAAGCTCTTTAACTACCTGCGGGTCATCCTCGTCGATCGTGAGCGGCGTGATGTCTTCAACTACCGTTTCTATCTCATCCTGCACATTCGTAACGAGGATCGCGTGATATGCGGACAGGTAACGGCCGGATTCCTGAATGATCGTCGGGTGCGGCACGTTCTCGTCGTCGCAAACCGTCTTGATCACGTAGATAACGTCATTGGCGAACTCCTGAGCGTTATAATTGGCCGAGCTTTCAAACGAGGTCCTTGAGCCGTCGTAATCGACCGCCATACCGCCGCCGACGTCGAGATATTCGATATCGATCCCCATCTGCCGGATCTTTGCGTAGGTCCGGGCGGCCTCTTTCATTGCATTCTTGATCCGCTTGATGTCGGTAAGCTGCGACCCGATGTGAAAGTGGAGCAGCTTGAGCATCGAGAGCTTTCCGGCCTCGTTAAGCTGACGGATGACATCGAGTATTTCTGTCGTTGTAAGGCCGAATTTTGCTGCCTCGCCCCCGGATTTCTCCCATTTTCCGGAGCCTTTTGAATAGAGCTTGACGCGAACGCCGAGCATCGGCATATTCGTTTCCGGATTCTCTGCCTCAAGATCGGCTGCGATGGCGAGAGCATGCGTCAACTCGCTCATCTTCTCGATAACGATGACGACATTCTTACCGGCACGGGCTCCGGCAAAGGCGAGCTCGACAAAGTCGCGGTCCTTGAAGCCGTTGAGGACGAGGAGCGAGTCTTTCGATTGGTCCAGGGCGAGAGCGGCATAAAGCTCGGCTTTCGAACCGGCTTCGAGGCCAAAGCTGTAGCGTGAGCCCTCGCGGAGATATTCTTCAATAACGGCCCGGTTCTGGTTGACCTTCATCGGGTAAACGCAGAGGTGGCCGCCCTCGTAGTCGAATTCCTTTATCGCCTTTTTGAACGAGTTGTGAAGCTTGCGGATCTGGCCGGCAAGAAGCTGAGGAAAGCGTAACAAGACCGGCGTTGAGACACCGCGGCGTCGAAGATCGTCGATGATCTCTTTAACGTCAGCGGTCAATTTTTCGTCCTCCGGTGCCCGTACGACGAGATTGCCCTTGCGGTTTACGCCGAAGTAACCCGCTCCCCAATTCTCTATGCCGTATGTTTCGGACGTCTGGTCAGTAACTGAACTCAATTATTTCCCTCGAAAGTCGCTTTAAGCGTCAAAGTTTACGAAACTACAAAACTACAGAGTGTAATAAAAATCGGAGAAAAATGAAAGCCCCTTTTTTTGCAAGGTTTGCCACGAGATCGCAACCCGGGTGATCGAAGCCAAGTTTGGCTGGCACAGACTTTGCACTGATCCTTTGCGGTAAATGGGCCGGTGGCCAGCATGAACCTGCTAAAATTAAGGTTTTTCGACGAATTGCAGGCCTTTTGAAAACCCAAACCGGTCAAAATGGCAAAAAGTGGTGTCAAAAAGTGTCACCAGCCGAAGCGAAAGCTAGATAAAGCTTGATACACAAAGGAACGGACTGAGATTATGAATACGAATGGACAAGGCGGATTCTCGCTAATCGAACTATTGATCGTCGTTGTTATCGTCGGAATTGTAGCCGCTCTCGCAGTCCCGTCATTCCAGCGAGGAATTCGTGCTGCGGAGAACGGGACCGCTTTCGCAACTCTTCGTACGATATCGTCTTCACAGGTCGGCTATTTCTCGCAGAACAACCGCTTTGGCCGGCTTTCGGAACTCAATAATGCCTCGAACCAGGTTTTTGGTGTTACCGCGGGCGACCGTGTGATCAGAGGACGATACGTCTTTGAAATGACGCCTGCGAATCCTACCGATGCTGAGCTTCGCGACTCGTTCACCATTTCGGCGACTCGTTCAGTATCGGATGACACCGTTTACAAATACGAATTGACCCACACCGGCGAGATCATCCAGATCTTGCCATAAACCCTTTTCTTAATGCGGCTCCCACGCCGCTCCCCACCTCCTCCACGGGGACCAAAACCAACATGAATGTTTTTGAAGATCTCGTCGAAGAATTAAAGGAAGAGAATCTCCTCGAGTCCACCTTTATCGAAGGCTCGGGGACTTCTCACGTTTCTGCGAACGGCAATGAGCTGCCGCTGACGCCACCCTTTGGCAACCGATTCGGCGAGGCGGATGTTGCTGAAGAACCGCTCGATTCTATTGACCTCGAGGAGATCGATGTCGAGATGACCGATGGCTCAGACATCGATGACGAAATCGATGTACCGGAAGAACCGCCGGTCACCGACGTCCCGCAGATCACAAAGGCCAAAAGCCAGACCGATTTCCTTCGGCGCAGGGCCAACGAAGAGGTCAGCAGTCTCCAGATGGTCGAACACGTTCTGGCCGGAGTCGAGCGCGAGCACCTGAAGATGGTTCCGACGCCCTACGACGACCTGAACGCCAAGAAAGCACTTCATCGATTTCTACAGTCGCTCGAAGTCCCGCGAAGCGAAGAGACCGCGGACGCTGAATACGAACTCTTGCAAGAGACCCAGACATGGGCCTCGGAACTTGCCGAGCGCGATAGCCGAGTCTCGGTTGCCAACCTACGCAGATTCTGTGAAAACTCAAGACCCGCACTCAGTTCACAAGCTCTTATCGCGCTCGCACGATTTTACCGCAACGGTGCTCTGACCGACGTCAATCTGGAAAAATTCGATTTCGTAATGACTCGGCTTTTCTCGCGTGATGCCGGCGGTGAAAAGCGAAGATTTCTTTTTGAGCGGCCGGAGGTCGTTCCGCATATCAAGACGCTCTACGGAAACTGGTCAAGCGTTTGTCTCTATTCGGTAGAGGAAAACGGAGCGGAGATCAAGGACCTCATTTCATCGCTCGCGGCACTGCGGACGACCGCAGATGCTGCAGACACGATAGACCAGCTTCTTGCGAGCGGCGTATTCGAATCGGTGCGTTCGCTTAAACAGCAAGCCGGTGAATATTTCATGGTGCCCGAGGTGCTGGCAGCCGCGATAGATACCAATATTCACCTTGGTAACCGCTTTGTCGAATTGGCCGAGGAAAGCCGGAAGGTAAACTCGCTCGATGAGATGGAGGAACGTTTTGGTGACCAATACGACCACCTGATCTCGACGGCGACCGGAAAGACCTATTTACTTTGCGATCTGGTATCCGGCGATGCTACGCACGGCCGCGAACGGATCAATGTTAATTTCACCCCCGCCGCGAGCGTTGAAAGAACCGAGACAACCTCAACTTCCTCGGCCGTCAGTTCGAGCTTCTTGGCTCTACGCATCAATAAATGGCTGTTGCTCGCCGCTACGATCCTGATCGGAGTGAGCATTGGGCTCTATCTCTGGGCCGACCAAATGGTCGAATCAAACAAAGCAAGTATTGTCGCGGACGAGATCGACCTTGCCGGAACGGAACTCGCCCCGCATCTCGGCAAAGCGAAGCTCACAAAAGATACGTTCTATGGCATGACGGAACCGACGTGGGACTCACTTACAGAAAGCGAACAGAAGCAGATAACCGTTAGAGCCTATCAATTTGCCCAACAGAAAAATCTTTCGAAGGTCAGCATACTCAATTACAGAGGCCGAACGGTCGCTTTTGCAACAGCAAACACCGTCGAAGTGGTCAAGCCCTAAGGCGTCGATATTTACAAGAGTTCAAAACGGCCGAGCTTGAAAATAAGCCCGGCCGTTTTGAGTTGTTTGAAGAGCAGTGGCCGCGATCAACGCGAAAGAAATCTGAATTCCCGCCCTCATTCCTCGTTTACACGGATGAATCTTTTACAGAAGGGGCGGAACATGCTCTATTGATTGGCGGCTTCACAGCCGATTGCAAACCTGCTCGGTTTTTGAGTAAATGGAGTTATCCGACCGTTCAGGAATCCTAATCCGACAATTTAGCAATAAGATATATGCAGGAATTTTCCGACCAGATGCCTTCCGATATTAAGCGATATCCAATGGTCCCGATCCGGGATGTTGTGATTTTTCCCTCAACTAAGGTTGCGTTCAAGATCGGCCGCCCGAGCAGCGTCCGTGCGCTTGAGCAGGCAATGGCCGGCGAACGGGACATTTTTCTTGCAACACAACACGATGCAACGATCGACGAACCCTCGGCAGACCAGATCTACCGTGTCGGTACGCTCGGACGCATCCTGCAGGCACAGCGGCAGGAGAACGGACAGATCAAGGTCGTGGTCGAAGGCCGCGAGCGTGGACAATCTGTAAAGATCGAACAGGACGAGGACGGGATGTTCTTCGCCTACGTCCGGCGGGTACAGTCGACCGACGAATCGGGCTTCCGGACTGACGGGCTACTGCAGAAGATCCACACACTAGTTGAGCAGTTCCTGAGAGTTTCGCCGGATGCATATACGGACGCGCTCCACGCCAGCTTGCGAGGAGTTTCGGCCTCGCACATCGCGGATTCGATGTCGTCGCATTTGCGCATCAGCGTTGAGGAAAAGCAGGGTTTACTTGAGACCTTTTCAGTTTCGGGGCGGTTGACGCAACTGGTCGAGATCCTTGAACAAGAGATTGAAAAGCGGCAGCTTGACCGTGCGATCCACGCCCGGACCAAGAAGCAGATGGATAAGCATCAGCGTGAGTATTACCTCAACGAGCAGATCAAGGCCATCCACAAGGAACTCGGGCGAAAGGACGAAAAAGCCGAGCTCGAAGAGCTGAAAAAGAAGGTCGAAGAATCGGGCATGACCGATGAGGCCCGCGATAAGGCGATGCAAGAGGTCGCCCGGCTTGAGGCAATGCCGCCTATGTCCGCCGAAAGCACTGTCTCGCGAACCTACATAGAATGGTTGCTGAACGTGCCGTGGAAGGACCGTTCGGAAGAGATCGACAACCTTATTGAGGCCGAACGGACGCTGAACGAAGACCACTACGGGCTAGAAAAGATCAAGGAACGCATTCTCGAATTTCTCGCCGTTCGGCAGTTGGTCAAAAATCCGAAAGGAACCATTTTGTGCTTCGTCGGTGCTCCGGGTGTCGGTAAGACGTCGCTAGGGAAGTCGATTGCCAACGCGACGGGCAGAAAGTTCATGCGGCTCGCTCTCGGCGGTGTGCATGATGAGGCGGAGATCCGCGGCCACCGCCGAACCTATATCGGTGCTCTGCCGGGCCAGATAATTCAGTTGATGAAACGTGCGGGCACGGTCAATCCGGTGATCCTGCTTGATGAGGTCGATAAGCTCGGCCGCGATTTCCGCGGCGACCCAAGTGCGGCCCTGCTCGAAGTGCTCGATCCCGAGCAGAACGATACATTCCGCGATCATTATCTGGACGTCGATTACGACCTCTCGAACGTTTTCTTTATCGCGACGGCGAACGTGCTCCATACCATTCCGCCGGCGCTTCAGGATCGTCTTGAGACGCTTAATCTCTCCGGCTATACCGAACGCGAAAAGGTCGAGATCGCCAAGCGTCACCTGATACCGAAGCAGTGTCTTAACAACGGTATGGACCCAGAGAAGGTGACCTTTACCGACGACGGAATTCTTGAGACGATTCGCCACTATACCCGCGAGGCCGGCGTTCGAAGCCTAGAGAGGGAACTGAGCTCGTGCCTCCGCAAGATCGCTCGCAAGTTCGTGGTTTCTGAGTCGAAAGATGATTTCCGCGTGGTGATCGATGCTGAGAAGGTTCGCGAGCTGCTCGGCACCATCCGTTTCCGCAAACAGGACGTTGCCCGGACGAGCGAGATCGGGCTTGTTAACGGGCTCGCCTGGACCGAGGTCGGCGGCGATGTTCTGCAGGTCGAAGCGACCTTGGTTCCCGGAAAGGGCGACGTTACGCTTACCGGTAAGCTCGGCGAGGTGATGCAGGAATCGGCTCGGGCGGCACTTACGTGTGTGCGGTCGCGGGCGGATGAGATCGGGATCGATAACAAGGAATTTCGCGAGAAAGATCTGCACATTCACGTACCGGAAGGAGCGATCCCGAAGGACGGGCCAAGCGCGGGCATTACGATCGCGACAGCAATGGTTTCGGCATTAACGCGGCAGAAGGCCCGCCATGATGTAGCGATGACGGGTGAGATAACGCTCCGCGGCAAAGTGCTGCCGATCGGCGGAGTGAAGGAAAAGCTGTTGGCAGCACACCGGTTCGGCCTGCGAACGCTTATACTTTCGCGTGAAAATGAAAAAGACCTCGCCGACATTCCGGATGAGGTTCGTGACGAGCTAACGATAAAGCTCGTTGATACGATCGATGAGGTGCTCGCCGTCGCCATCGAGCGAGGTGAAGTAAACGAATCGGCCGTTCCGCATGTCGTTGCGGTCGTCGAGCCCGGGTCGCTCGATCAGCCTTCGTTGGGCGAAAGCACACTGACGCCATGAGAATCGCCTCGGCCGACTTCGTCAAGAGCGCCTTTGATGCCACGCATCTGACGACCGACGGCCTGCCGGAAATTGCTTTTCTCGGCAGGTCGAACGTCGGCAAATCCTCATTACTCAATTCGCTTCTGTTGCGTAAAGGCCTTGCCCGTACGTCCCGAACCCCGGGACGGACGCAAAGCATCAACTATTTCCTAATTAACTCGGCGTTCTACTTTGTTGACCTTCCGGGCTACGGCTATGCGAAGGTGCCGAAGGCGATGCGGCAGGAATGGGGTAAGCTCGCCGGTGATTATCTTTCAACCCGGAAAGAACTTGCTCTCTGCGTGCAGCTCGTCGATTCGCGTCATAAGCCCTCAGAACTCGATATCGAGCTTTTTGATTGGCTGGTCGAGAACGGCCGCGAGCATATCGTCGTCGCCACAAAATCCGACAAACTTTCGGCGAACAAATTGAATCAGAGCCTCAAGCTGATCAAGGAAACGCTCGGTGATGCCGAGATCCTCGCCTACTCTTCGGAGACGGGGAAAGGCCGGGAGAAGCTCTGGGCGAGAATTTCCGCAGCGGTTGGAAAATTGTGAAAAAAATATTTGCTTTCTATCGCTGAATGGTGTAAATAATAGTTTATTCCTTGATCCTAAAGGTTACCGCGGATTTGTTCTCCGCTTTTTCTTACATAACTGCGTTCATTTCCATACGAAACCTCCGTGTAAATAAAGTTGCCGCCTTGCGGCGCATCCACCCGGAAACCTCAAACCGGAACTCGTTGGGTTAGCGAACATTGATACCATACTCTGCTAAAAAATAATGGCAACCAAAACTACCACCACCCGCAAGGGTAAATCGGCCGCAAAGGACGAGACTCTCTCAGATCCGGAATCGGTTGAAGTAATTGAATCGGAAAATCCGGAAGGGGAAACGGAAGCTCCCGCAAAGGAAAGACCGGCGTCAAACAACAGCACAAACGGCGAAGTGCTCAACCTCGCCAATCTCAAGGATTTGTCGATCAGCGAACTAACGCATATCGCTAAAGAGATGGGCATTGAGGGCGCGACCGGGCTGCGCAAGCAAGAATTGATCTTTAAGCTGCTCGCCGCACAAACGGAAAAGAGTGGCCTGATCTTTTCGGCGGGCGTTCTCGAAACGCTGCCGGATGGCTTCGGCTTCCTTCGCGCACCTGAATACAACTATCTACCGGGCCCCGACGATATTTACGTCAGCCCCTCGCAGATCCGCAAATTCGACCTCCGCACCGGTGATACGGTTTCCGGGCAGATCCGCCCGCCGAAGGAAGGTGAGCGTTACTTTGCCCTGATCAAGGTCGAGGCTATCAATTTCGAAGCTCCCGAGACCTCGCGGGAGAAGATCTTTTTCGACAACCTGACGCCGCTTTATCCTGACGAAATGCTCAAGATGGAGACGACGGCTGACAACATTTCAGCTCGCGTCCTTGATCTTGTAACGCCGATCGGAAAAGGACAGCGTGCGTTGATCGTGGCACCGCCGCGGACCGGTAAGACGATGCTTCTTCAGACCGTGGCCAACTCCATTACGGAGAACCACCCGGAAGTGACCCTTATCGTTCTGCTCATCGACGAACGTCCGGAAGAGGTCACCGACATGCAGCGTTCGGTCAGGGGCGAGGTCATCTCCTCAACCTTTGACGAGCCGCCGACCAGGCACGTACAGGTGGCCGACATGGTCATCGAAAAAGCGAAGCGGCTCGTAGAGCACAAGCGCGATGTTGTTATTCTGCTCGATTCGATAACTCGCCTTGCCCGTGCCCATAACTCGGTCGTTCCGCCTTCGGGCAAGATCCTCTCGGGCGGTATCGATTCGAACGCACTTCAGCGTCCGAAGCGCTTCTTTGGAGCGGCACGTAATATCGAAGAAGGCGGCTCGCTGACAATCATCGCGACGGCCCTAATTGATACGGGTTCGCGAATGGACGACGTTATCTTCGAGGAATTCAAGGGTACAGGTAACTCCGAGATTCACCTCGACAGGCGGCTTTCGGACAAGCGGCTCTTCCCGGCGATCGACCTCCAGCGGTCCGGAACGCGAAAAGAAGAGCTTTTGCTCAGCAAGGAAGACCTAAACCGGATCTGGGTCATGCGGCGTGTGCTCAACCCGCTTTCGCCGGTCGAACAGATGGAGGTGGTGCTCGAACGCCTTGGCAAGACCAAGAAGAACGCCGAGTTCCTCGCCTCGATGCAGACTTAGTAGACGTCAGTTGTCAGTTGTCGGTTGTCAGCAGTCGGTTTCGGAGTTTTTCTGACAACTGGCGGCTGGCAACCGACAACTGTTTTTTTATGCGTGTAGCTGTCATTTCCGCGGAAGCGGTGCCTTATTCCAAGACCGGCGGGCTCGGCGATGTGGCCGGTGCCTTGCCGAAGGCATTGAAGGCGGTCGGCGTCGATTCGGTGCTGATAACGCCTTGTTATTGGCAAACAAAAGGAGAGCACCTCTGGAAAACGGCGATCGACGACCTTTTCGTCGATTGGCGTGGCGGCACCTACCACGCAAAGGCATTCTACAGCGAGGCGAACGGCTCACCGACCTTTCTCATCGATGCCCCGTCGCTATTCCACCGCGACTCGATCTACGGCTATCGCGAAGACCACGAGCGATTTGCGTTCTTTAACCATGCGGCTCTGACGCTCTTAAAACGCATCGGCCCGCCGCCGGACATCATTCATCTTAATGACTGGCACTGCGGCTTCGGTGCTGTGGAGCTTGCATCCTTGCGTCGGCGTGACGAATATTGGCGGCGAACGCGGACGGTTTTCTCGATCCACAACATGGCATATCAGGGCGGCTTCGGAAGCGAGGACCTCTGGAAGTTCGGTTTTGGGAGCGAGTTCGCCCGAAATGCATTCGCCTCTAACGGCCACGCATCGGCGATGAAAGCCGGGCTTGAAACCTCCGATATGCTCTCGACCGTCTCGCGGCGATATGCACATGAGATACAGACGCCTGAGTTCGGATATGGGCTAGACTGGCTGACGCGGCAGCGGGCCGGCCGCCTTGTCGGGATAACCAACGGCGTCGATTTCGACGTCTGGAATCCGGCGACCGACCCTGAGCTTCCCGCCAACTACGATATTAACGACATGAGCGGAAAGGCCGAGTGCAAGCGGCAGCTTCTCGACCGTTTCGGTTTGCCGCAAGACCTTGAGCGTCCGGTAATTGCTATCGTAACGCGTCTTACAGGACAGAAGGGCATCGAGCTGATCCAACAGGCGGCGGGCGACATTCTCGCGACCGGGGCATTCTTCATCGCACTCGGCTCGGGTGAGAAGCAGTATGAGAATTTCCTCCAGCGGCTTCGCGACGTTGCCCCTAGGCAGGTCGGCGTTTATGTCGGTTACAGCGAACCGCTCGCCCATCAGATCGAGGCTGGTGCGGATATTTTCTTGATGCCGTCGCGATTCGAGCCCTGCGGGCTGAATCAGATGTATTCGCTCCGTTACGGGACGATCCCGGTCGTTCGGGCGGTCGGCGGGCTTGATGATACGGTCGAGAACTTCGACGCCGTAACGGGCCGTGGCAACGGGTTCAAGTTTCACGCCTTTCCGTGCCGACAGGTTCGTCGAGCGGATCTATGAAGCACTTTTCGCATATGCCGATCCGGTGATGCGGGGCCGCATTCGCCGCAACGGAATGGCGATAGATAATTCGTGGGAAAACGCCGCCCGCAAATACGTTGACCTTTACCGCATGACGCTTTCCATCTAATGTTTGCTTTCAAGATCGATAACGATGTTGAACTAACTCTCCCGCAGATGCACCATGCGGAGGAACTGGCGGCGGTCGTTCGAGATAACCTCGATCGGCTCCAACCCTGGATGCCGTGGGCTGTCGACGACTACTCGCTCGAACACGCTAAGCAGTTCGTCTTTCGGACGCTCGACGAATTCTCCCAGGTCGGCCGTTTCGATGCTCTGATCCTTTACCGTGGGCGGTTCGTTGGAACCATCGGTTTTCATCATCTGGACACGACCAACAAGATGGCGTCGGTCGGTTATTGGATCACCCGCGAGCTTGAGGGAAAGGGCGTCGTCACGAAATGCTCGCGTGTCGTTATCAACTATCTTTTTGATACAATGGGACTTAACCGGGTGCAGATCAACTGCAATGTCGAGAACCTTCGGAGCCGTGTGATACCTGAAAGGCTAGGGTTCACGCTGGAAGGAACTCTGCGCGAGGTCGAATATTTGGACGGCAGATTTGGCGATTGGGCGGTATATTCGATGTTAAAACGCGAATGGGAAGCGAACGGCCGAGCATCCGGAAATTGATATGATAATCGTAATTATTGGCGCCCAATGGGGCGATGAGGGCAAGGGAAAGGTCGTTGACCTGCTGGCGGAACGCTTTGATATCGTTTCGCGTTATCAGGGCGGGCACAATGCCGGCCACAGCGTTTACGTCGGCGACCGGGCTTTTGTGCTTCGGCTTCTTCCTTCGGGGATAATCCATCCGGACAAGACGTGTGTGCTCGGGAATGGAATGGTCATCGACCCGAAGGCTTTCTTCGAAGAGGTCGACCAGATCGCCGAAAAGGGCGTCGAGGTCTCGCCCGAACGGCTGAAGGTCTCAAGCCGGGCGCACCTGATAATGCCCTATCACCGGGCACTTGACCATACCTCGGAAGAACGGCTTGGCAACGAAAAGATCGGCACGACGCTCCGCGGCATCGGGCCTGCGTATGAGGACAAAGCGGGCCGGCGAGGTATTCGCGTTGCCGATGCGATGTCGCCGGAGATCTTGAAGCTCAGGATCGAGCGGAACCTTGAGGAAGCAAACCGGATAATCGTTCTTTTCGGCAATCAGCCGCTGAGGGCCGATGAAATACTGGCTGAGATATCGCCTTTGGTCGAGCGGTTGCGGCCGTTCGTTTGCGAGACCTCACATTTTCTAGCCGAGGCTCGCAAGGCCAAGAAGAAGATACTGCTCGAGGGAGCGCAGGCGACGCTGCTCGACGTTGACCACGGGACGTATCCATACGTAACGTCGTCGAACCCGACGGCTGGCGGTGCCTCGGTCGGAGCGGGCATTCCGCCGCACCACATCACGGGAGTCTTGGGAATTGTTCGGACTTACGCAACACGCGTAGGTGAAGGGCCGTTCCCAACGGAGATGCTCGACACCGAGGAGCCGATCGCTCACATCATCCGCGAACGCGGGAACGAATATGGTTCGGTCACCAAGCGGCCGCGGCGATGCGGATGGTTTGACGCGGTCGCGACGCGATATGCCGCCGAGCTCAACGGCTTTGATTCAATCGCACTTACAAAGCTCGATGTGCTCGACGAACTCGATGAGATCAAGGTCTGTGTCGGTTACACGATCAATGGCGAACGCGTTGATACCTTTCCCGCCGTCTCGCATGACCTGCGGCAGATCGAGCCGATCTATGAAACGCTCCCGGGCTGGAAGAGCGATACGCTCGGAACTACCGAGTTTGACGAGCTGCCTGAGAATGCCCAAAACTACGTTCGCTTTCTTTCAGACCGGGTCGGTGTTGAGATCGGACTGATCTCGACCGGGCCGGAACGCGACCAGACGATCATTTTGAAGGAATCAGTAATGGAGGGCTGGTTCGCATAGGTTATTTTTCCGGAGTTCGGGGCCGTTTTCTGGTACCATTATCCGGATCGAAAGCTTAGGAGGGTCAATGAAAAACCTAAAGAACTTAATGCTCGTTCTCGGCCTTGCCATCGGACTCGGGCTTGCTTGCGGAGGCGGCGATCCTGTGCCGCAGGCCTATCAAGGAGACTGGATCGGAACTGACGGTTCAACGATCTACATGTATGGCGACGGCAAGGCTGGCTTCAAGGTCGGCGGAAAATCGGTGGATGGCGGCGGAGCAGAGATCGACAACGCCGCGAAGACACTCACCATTTCGCTCTTTGGTATCAGTCAAACCTGGAAGATCGACGAGGAACCGGCCGACGGCGAAATGAAGCTGAGCGGTGTCGTTTACCGGCGGAATTAGAGTCGGCACTTTCCAACCGATGACGCGGCCTGGACGAAACAACCGGAGCCTTCGCGCTCTTTTAGGTGAACTTGCCTTAGATCACTCGAATAGGTAGAATTTTCAATTCGGCCCGAGCGGCCGTATGGTCCGATAGCTCAGTCGGTAGAGCAAATGGCTTTTAACCATTGGGTCCCAGGTTCGAGTCCTGGTCGGATCACCAGATTCACAAAGGCACGTCTTCACGGCGTGCCTTTTTTGCCGCAATCCCTCCATTACCGACGTTCGAGGGTCATCGGCAAGCCTGAATACATCAAATGGCAATCGGGTTTCTCAAATCCAAATCTGCCGATAGAGAGCCCGGAATCGTCAATTGTACCCAAGAGCAAAATGCGGGCACCGCGGAGTTCGATGATCACCTAGTTGTTGCTCGATACCACAATACGTTCTCAGAATTAAGAACCAGATCGTACTCGCGAACAATAAGTTCATAGGTAGTCGGGGTGTTCTTCCGAATAAGTTCCAAACAAAAGGGATACAAAACCAGGTTTTCCGGTCGGGATTTTGTTATCTCCTCCTCGAGTTTACGCCATTGGCCTTCGACAAAGAATTCCGGCATCCAGCCGTTCGATGAGATCGGCGGGATCTTGTCGTTAAGATAGTAGTAATGCGGTTCGGCACATGCCCAAATGTCGCTTCCGCCTGATTGAAGGCCTGCTGCGCGAGACTGGTCGATGACTTTCCGGTATACTTCCCAGCTATCTCCTATTGGGCCAACCAGTCCATTTTCATAACCAAAGTCGCGCGGCATAAGGCTCGATTTCACAGCCCGCACCGTGAAGACATTAAAAATGGATATAGTGATGACCGTTGCTACAGTAAATATAGCAGCCGCGGTTCGCCTGTGGGCCCAATGACGGCTATCAATTAAGAGAATCATTTCGTCCATACCGCGAAGAGCAAGAAAGCCGAGCGGTACGACGAAAAGCATGAAGTGATATGCCCACCATGATGTTGCCTGCATTATCAAAACAAACAGCCCGACGACCAGCCAGACGCAAAAGCACCATGTGTAAATGGATCGGACGTCGCGGGTCGCTTTGGTTTTGCCGCCCCTTGTTTCATTGCCCTGGGTCCTGAAACGCCTGATCGTCGTCAGGAGCCCGAACACGGACGTTAGTAGAATTAGCGGGGCGAAGGTAAGTGCGAACCATACGACGCTATTTGCCAGGGTCGACAAACGCTCAGCCCCGGCATGGGCCGCAACCGCCTGTTGGGGATACTGGAACGTACTGTAGATGATCTCATCAAGTATTCCGTCGTACCAATATTTCACAAGAAAGAGAGCGATAATGGCCGCGGCAACACTCCAAATCGAAAGCAGGCTCAACGCCGCCCCGGAGAGTGTCAATCTGCTCGACTTCCAAACCGTAGTGGTTATAGCCGCAAGCGTCAGCAGGCCAAGAAGCGGAAGAAATGCGAACTTAAGCATCAACGCGGAGGCGATTGCCAGCCCGCTCACGAAGATTCCGATCATCCACGTTAATGAGCCGACCGAATCACAAGTTCTGGGAATAAATGCAAATGACAAAAACAAGGGAAATCCGACAAGCGTTTCAACTTGAGTCATCTGTAGGCTGCCAGCGGTTGCGTAGTAATACCCAACCGTTGTGAGCGGCATCAGGTATCGTAGCCAGTCATTCTCGAATTGTTCGTCTGTGATCCAAATCAGTGCCGCCGAAAATACTATCCAATACAAAAGCTCAAAAAAATGAATGCCTATTTCCGAAAATCCGAAGATCCGGCCCGCAAATTCATAAAAATAGAAAATGCCCGGCTGCTTGACGTCCCATAGATCCACGTAAAGCTGCGACCCTCCCGCAAGCCCCTTGGCATAGACCAAAAACATTGCTTGATCGCCGTTGAACGATTCAGATAGTCGAATAAGACCGAAAACAAACGCGATTGCTAAAGCAGCAAACGAAGCAATGATCTTAAGGTGGCGTTGAGTCATGGTATCCCCTAGGGTTCGTAACTGTACCTTTCTTCCGTCGACAGAGACAACTGTTGATACCGCGCATTCCGAGGTCAATGTCTGCGGTTGAGCGATCAGCCGGCTTATGGCTTCACTTCCGGGTAACTTCAATAGGTCGCAGGGGTTGCGGTGACGAGCTCTCCTTACCGGTCCCGATCCGAAAGATCTACGCCGCTCATCAACGCTTCCGATAGATCGCGTAGAACAGGTCGTCCGATATATAGGGCAGTCGTATTCGGTCCGGTATGAGTCCGAGCCCTGGCATTCTTCCAAGGCGGTATCTGAGTAACGACTTAATGTGATCGCCCGCGATCCATTTCAATGTTCTGCCTCCGCTAAGCTTCTCAAAGCCTAGCGGGCTGAGACATCTGTCAAGGCCCTCTGAGCTGAACCATTGCAGAACGCTCGGCGGCGAGTATTCGTGCCAGTGTTTGCCGAGCGTTCGGGCAACTATCGAACCGCGATCCCAGGTTTCGATCAGCAGCAGTCCGCGGTCCGTCAGCAGGTCGCGCGCTTTTTCGAATGCCCGCATCGGCTCGCGAAAATGGGCAACTACCTGTATCATCGCGATGGCCGAAAACCGGTCGGACTCACCAAATGCCTCAAGCGTTCCGTGGCGAATGTCGAGCCCTAGTTGGACGCGGCCGTAGGAACCGATCATTTCGTTAGGCTCGATGCCGGTTCCGTTCCACCCCGCGTCATGAAAACCCTTCAGCGTAAAGCCAGCCGCACAACCTACGTCCAGGATCCTCCCGGGTTCCGTATGGCGGGCTAGCTTTCGTGCGTAAAAGACTCCTCGTTTTCGAAGTAGCCGCTCTTCCGAAAGATAGTCCGCATAGCCTGCTCCGCCTTCCGTGAAATAGTGGTCGCCGTAAACCCGCTCGATGTGGTCCTCTTCGTCCCCGGTTTCGGCGAACCTGTGCCCGCACTCCTTGCAGTCAAGGATGTTGATACCCGAGACCTCAAAAACAAAGGCCTGCATCCGTGATCTGCAAAGGGGGCAGGGCATAGGCATTTCACTGTACTGCGGCCGGATCCGTACTGGTCAATGGCCGGCTACGCTTGCCCGCGATCTCCGCGTGTTCCCCTAGCTTTACCGTTTCGAAATCGCGTGTTAGTCTGCCGACAAATTCGTTAAGCAACTCGATCTTCTTCTTATGGTCCATATTCATTGCCGGAAAGAACTCGAGCTCCCGAGCGTCTCCGCCGTCCAGAAAGTCGAGCGGATGCAGAAGCATCGAAGGCTCTACGCCGGCAAGCTTGCAGAACCGAAGGGCCGCATTGAAGTAAAGCCACGCTGACGTTTCTGAAAAACATGCAAGGTAAAGTAGATATGAGAAATGGATCGGTGTCTTTACGCCCGGAAAGGTGGTCACCGGTATCTCCATCAGTTTTCGGCCGTTCACGTTCAATTCGTGCGCTTTCAGGGTCACGAAGCCGTCACCAAACGTTCCGAAGAGCTTCTTCCTCTTCTCTCGCTCTTCCTGAGACATTTTTGGCGACCGCAGAAAGTAATACGCTCTCGCCAAAGGGCCTATATATGTCGGAAACTTTGAACAGTCGTATTTGTAGCCTCTTTCGGCTAGGACCTCCTCTACCGTTGCCGAAAGGCTGAAACCCGGCCCGCGAAAGCCGATCGGCTGCCGCCCCGTCGCGGATTCGATCGCTGCTTCGGCCTTATCAAACTCCTCGGTCAATTGCTCCTTCGAGTAAAGGTGCAGCCACGGCTCGTGATTGAATGAATGGTTCCCGATCTCATGTCCCGCCGCCGGTATTTGCGCTAGAGCCTCGCGGTTCTTCTCAAGTGCGGCGTCCTGCCCGACGATAAAGTAGGTAATTGCAAGGTCTTGCTCCTTAAAAAATGCGAGCGATCGCGGTACCACGGTCTCCAGATATGTTGGAAACGTTTCCCAACCGCTGTCGCCATGTGTCTTCATATACGACCACTTATTATCTAGGTCGAGCGAAAGGCTTGCGATCGGTTTGGCGGAGTTCATAATGCAGCGATTTCGGGCCGGCTTTTCCGGCCTTGCGGTTCAAAGATGGTCGCAAAAGAACGCCTCGGCAAGCTGAACCGTTTCGTTTACGTTAAGCGTTCCGTTGGCGATGTGCGACGAGTTCAGAACATACACCCCTTTGATCGAGGTTCTCACCGGGGCGACCAGTTCCGAGTATCCGACCACTGGGATAGGGAATACCTCCTTGACCCGCGATATCCTCATCTCGGCCACGTCGCTCCGCGAAAGCTCCGGATACATCGCTTCAAGTCCGGCCAGGAACCGTTCCTTTATTGTCTCGTCCGTTTCCGTGAACATTTCGTCATTCGGAGAAAGATACTTCGGAAGGTAGACCAGCGAATTCCCATCGAACTCGCTCTTTTCTACCAGGGCCGTCATTTCGATGATTCCCGTAAATGGCGTTTCGTCCGTTATGTTCGTCACATAAAATTCTGACAAAGGCCGCTTCAGAATTAGTGAAGCACAAATGATCCCCTGATACGGTATCGCCTCGTATCGCGCCTTTTCCTCCTGAGTGAGTTCGGGCAGCATTCCTGCGGCCGCTCGCGGTGTACAGGTCAGCAAGGCCGCATCAAAGTCATCCGAATGGCCTTCCGCCTCCACCTTGACCTTCCCGCCCTCAGAATGAATACTCTTTGCCCGGGTGTTGAGCTTTATCTCTACGCCGAGTTCGGCGAGCCGCTCTCCAAACCGGCCGAGCACGCGGGCATACCCGCCGCGTACGTAGCCGAACATTTCTCTCTTGAGCCCCGATCGCCGTGCCGCATACATCCGTTGGATCGTCGCCCAGATGAAAGCGGCAGACGTTTCCTTGTAGCTGTCACCGAGCTTGGCTCTAAGGAGCGGCCGCCACATTCGCTGAAACGTCTTCCTGCCCGACAGCCGGGTCAGCCATTCTTCGACCGAGATCTTTTCAAGCTTACGCCAATTCTTTACCTTCGAGGCATAAAAGATCGTGCCGCCTAGCCGCAATTTGCTTATCAGGTCGAGCGGCGGAAATCGCAGGAACTCCATTGTGTTGGACATCGAGTAGAGCTTTCCGCCGGAGTAAAAGCCCGTCCGCGTCTCCACCCACCGAAATTCGTCCCCGAGGCCGATCTCTTCGACTATCGCCCGGGTATAGCTGTCCGAAAGCAGCGTAACGTGGTAATGCTTGTCCCACCTGATGCCGCCGATGTCCCAGGCCGCCGCCAGCCCGCCGATCTCGGGCCCCAATTCAAACACCGTGACCTTGTCTCCGCGTTTTGCACATCGCAGCGCGACGGTCAAACCAAGAAACCCGGCACCAACTATCGCTATACGTCTGCTCATCAATGGCCCGGATCGCTATCAAGGCTATTCTCGATCGGCGAGACAAGGCGTTCCTTGATCGTGTAGCGAAGCCCACACTCACACGCGTATTCCGCCGCCTCCGGCTCGCCAAAGCGATAAAAAAGTAGCCCGCATTTGCATACTGCACCTATTGATTTGGCCGGGCTTCCGATCGCGAGGTGATGGTCCGGAATGCTCTTTGTGACCAGCGAACCCATACCGATCATCGCCCACCGCCCGATCTCAAGGTCATTGCCGATCACACATCCTGCACCTATCGTCGCCCCGGCCCGAACCACGGTCGGCAGCGTATGCTCGTCAGGTTCGCTCGGGCGAAGTGACTTTAGATCCGGAAAGGTCGCCCGCGGGAATCGGTCGTTCGTAAATGTGGTCGAGGCCGATATCATGACCCCGTCCTCGATCGTCACCGCCGCACAGATATAGACCATCGCATTGATCTTTACCCGGTTCCCGATCTTTACATCGTAGGCGATGTAGGACTTTTCGCCGACGATGCATTCCTCCCCGATCGTCGCCCCGTGCCTTATATGGACGTTGTCCCATATGCTGCTGCCTTCGCCGATCGTGACGCCTTCTTCGATTATCGCTGTAGGGTGAATACGTGTCATAGCTCGTGCGATCTTTTTTCCGACGTCGGTAACATTATTTACCCCGGCCGGTCTTGGCCGCCGCAACCGGACGTCGGGTCAACTTCTTCGTTTACGCTGCCGACGCGGTACTTTCGGCCGTCGGGCCCGACCCGACCGACTCCCAGTGGTTTGCATTCAGCGACCGGTATGCCGCCTCGATCACCTCGACCGAGGCAAGTGCTCCCGCTGGATTGATCAATAGATCTTCTTTTCCGACCGATGCTCCCGAAAAATTCCGGATCTTCGACTTAAAGGCCTGTACCTTGTCATAGCCGCTCCCGAAAACGGTCCAGTCCGGCGAGGAGTTGAGCTTATACTTCGATTCTCGCCAGCCGATATGCAGCGTCCCCTGCGTACCGTAAATGCTGATAAAATACGGAAGCTCTTTGTTGATTCCCCATGTTAGGTCAACCGAGGCGACGACGCCGTTCGCCGTCCGTGCCAGCAGCCGGACATTCTCATCCACCTTCAGGCCCTGCGTCGCTCCGGTCTCGATCGCCAGCACATCCGATATCGGGCCTAGAAAATATCGGATGATATCGACCGAGTGGGTACCATTGTCCATCAGTACACCTCCGCCCGAGATCGAAGGCGTCGAGTTCCAGCGGCCGGACATATCGACCTTTGCAGTGAACGCGTTCTCGAACTGGATCACCTCTCCAAGAGCTCCCGAGGCAAGCATTGCTTTCGCTTTGATCACATCGTCCACGTACCGGAACTTTGAGGCCATCGTGAACGTGACCCCTGTCGTTTCGGCCGTCTCGATCATCCTTCGGGCTTCTGCCGGCGAAATGCAAAGCGGCTTCTCGCAAAGAACGTGGATGCCCTTCTGCATCAGCGCGACCGCGATGTCGGCATGCGTGTTCGGCGGGGTTGCGATGATCACCGCATCCGGTTTCGCTTCTTCCACCATAGCCACATGGTCGGTGAAAACCTTTGCTTGAAAGGGCTCGGCAAAGGCCTCGGCAGCATCCCGGCGAATATCCGTTACGGCCGCAAGCGTGCCGCATTCATTCGTCTTAAAAGCTTGGGAGTACGTCTGTGCGATCCCCCCTGTCCCGATTATTCCGTATTTCAATCTGTTCATAACACAAGATCTTAGCTGCAAAGTTGATTTGGGCCGCCCACGAGCGGCCCGTTGACTAGATCGCCGGGCCCGCGGTCCGACGCTCGGCCGCCGGCTAGGCGATTCGGATTGCTTCTGCCGCCTCCTTGATCGAGGCCACAAGGAAATTGGCATGCTCCGCAGTGTATTTTTCGTTGATCGGGAGCACGAGAACATCGTGAAGCCCCTTAAAGGTTCCTGGGAAGTGTTCTTCACTGTAATCGACCGCTTCCGGCCTCGCTAAGTTGAAGGGATAGTGGCTGTCGCCGAATGTGTTCTGCTCCGCAAACACTTTGCACCGGAACGCCGGCTTTACGACGTATCGCGGGGCCGAAGCCACATCATAGACCTTAAGAGCTTTCGCCAGGCCGACAGAGCCATCCGCCAGCTTCGCGTCATCTACCCGGAGGCAATATTTCCAATACGTCATTGTCGAGCCCTCTGCGGCTTCGTAGCTCTCAATGCCGTCGATGTCTTTGAGGCCCTCGTGCAGTATTCCCGCGATCTTCCTTCGCTGCTCCACACAGGCATCAAGCTTCTTTAGCTGCTCGTAGGCCAGTGCTGCCTGCAGTTCCGTCATCCGGTAATTGAGCGAGGCAAAATAATGGTCCGGGTTCGGGTCGCCGTATCCCCAGGCCTTGTTTATAAAGAGATACATTCGGCGGGCCAGAGCATCGTCATTTGTCACGACTATGCCGCCTTCGCCCGTGGTCATATGCTTGCCCTGTTGAAATGAGAAAGCGCCGATCTTGCCGATCGTCCCTACATATTTGCCGTCGCACTGCGCGAGAAAAGATTGTGCCGTATCTTCGATGACCGGTATTCCCCGTGAATCCGCAAGTTCCATTATCGCCTTCATCTCGCAGGGGTTTCCGAACAGGTGAGTCACAATGATCGCTTTTGTTTTCTCTGACAGCACCCTCTCGATGGTCTCTGCGGTAACGTTCAGCGTCTTCGGGTCAACATCGGCAAAGACCGGTATCGCCCCCTGAAAGACGATCGGGGTCAGTGCCCCCATGTCCGTTATCGATGTGGTGACGATCTCATCACCCGGGTTCGGGTTTATCGCCGCTATCGCAACGTGGACCGCGGCCGAGCCCGAGTTGCACGCATAGGCATATTTTACGCCCAGCCGTTTTGCAAATGCTTCCTCAAGCATCCGGCCGTATTTCCCCTTGGTCGTTATCAAAGTGCCGGTGTTGATTACATCCGCGATCGCATCCAGCTCTTCTTTGCCAAATGAACGGCCGCTTATGTCCTGATCCGAAGGCAGTTTGATATTTACTTCACTTGTTGCTGTTGTTGCCATGATTCCTTCCTTTTATTTATCTTCGTTTGTGGTCGATGGTTATTTGATGGCTTCTTCCTGCGAAGAAGGTCTAATAGAAGCCGTTTTCCCGAATATTCGCATTTTTGCAAGTCTTGCGAGCAACTTCAAATGCCCTGCTATCGTTTTGGCGGTCTTCATCTTTGAGAGGCCGAAAAGTCGCACCTCGAGCACCGCCGGATGCTCCACGATCGTTGCACCTTCGATATGCAGCTTCCCGAGTAGCTCCGCTACGCCCAAAAAGCCTGTTTCCTTGATCTCGATGTCTGCTACCGATGACCGGCGATATATGCGAAAACAGCTTGTATAGGTCGCAAGTTCACTTTTTAATGTCTTGCGGTAAAGAAATGATGCTCCTCTTGAGAGAAATAATCGCCAACCGGGAACATTCTTCACCCGGCCGCCAATGTGGTACGGGGAGGCTGTGACCAGATCGACCCCATTCTTGAATAATGGAAGCATCGCCGCGATCTCATATGGATCGTATGTGCAATCACAATCGATCGAACAGACTATCTCCGTCGTTGAGGCACGGATCCCGGTCATTATGGCCCCGGCGACCCCCAGGTTCTTCTCGTGTCGGATGATCCTAAAGTTCTTGTCGTTTCCGAAATACTCTGCCAATTTGTCGTAGGTCGCGTCCGTACTCTTGTCATCAACGAATGTCGCGTGCATCTCGTAGCCGCGCTCTGCAAGCTCGTGTCTTACGCCCTCGAGCGTTTTGGCCAGATAGGGAAGCGACTCAACCTCGTTGTAGCACGGGACCACAACCGTCACCGGTGTTTCTGTCGGCGTCTTTGCTCCATCTGCGAAGGCAATGGCGGATGTTTGGCCCTTGAATTCCATTTCGCCTCGGTCCGCGGCTAGCGAGCCCTCGAGTCCAAGATGCCCTGCGACCGAATCGAACCTATGGGTCGTTAGCAGGTCGCGAACCACCCAGTCCATTTTGTCGAGCTTCCGGTAATGCCGGAGCTTGTTTCTCAGGCTCGCTGCCGAGATTCGCGGCTGCTCGGGGTCAAGTTCCCAAACGTGAAAGTAAAAGACGAACGGGCCTTTCTTCGCCTCGTCCCATCGCCTTATCGCATGCTTCGTTATCGAATATGGGATCTGCCTGATGTAGTTGCCGCCCGAGATCGGTACGAGGGCAGCAAAAAGGTCAATAGTCGAATACGGGAATTCCCATATCGGGCCCGAGGCCGTCTCGATGACCGATGCCGTTCTCAGCTCCCGAGCATCCTTTCGTACCGGCAGGAATGAGGCGTCATAGGCCATTCCCTCTTCGGCCAATGCATCAAGCACCCATGCGTCCCGAGCAAAGCTTAATTTTTCGGCCGCCCGATGCCCGAGCACCTTTTGGCCCGTCGCCGATTCTATCGCTAGCGTCGTGCGGTCAAGGTCTGCCTTGAATTCGTCGCGTGAGAGGTTCACCAGGCCGCGATGATAAAATCCCCGGCTCGCCACCTCGTGTCCGCGTCGGGCGATCTCTTTGATCAGGCCGGGATTCTGTTCCGCTATCCATCCGAGTACAAAGAAAGTAGCTTTTGTATCAGATTTGTCGAGCAGCTCGAGGGCCTTTTCCGTGTTTTGCTCGTACCGGGTTTGAAAATTGGGCCAATTCCGCTTTCTTATCAGCGAATCGAACGCTCCGACGTGGAAATAATCTTCGACCAGGATCGTCAGAAGGTGGGTTTTATCATTTGATCTGGACGTCATTGGGATATAACTTTCATTCCTTGACGCATTCACCGTCCGACTTTTGCCGAAGAAAACTAAAGTTTTCGCAATATCACGTCAATTATCTTTTCCGCCGACTTGCCGTCGCCAAAAGGGTTCTTGCGCTGTCTCACCGATCTGATCCACGTCTCGTCGCGATAGTTGGCCTCCAGATGCCGCTTTAGCGAGCTCGGCGAGCGGCCGACAAGCCGGGCAACACCTGCCTCTATCGCCTCCGGCCTTTCCGTGTTTTCGCGGATCACCAGCAGCGGCTTACCAAGGCTCGGAGCCTCTTCCTGGACTCCGCCCGAGTCTGAAACTATCAGCCACGATGACCGGATAAGGGCTATAAAGTCGCTATAGCCCGCAGGTTCCAGCAAAAATATTCGATCCGCTCCTTCCAAGATCTCTTTTGTTGCCCTCCGGACATTAGGATTCGGATGGACCGGGAAAAAGAGCGAGGTGTCCTTGTGCGTCTCGATGAACGCTTTCAAGACCCTTAAGTTTCCTTCCATTGCCTCGCCAAAGCTCTCGCGTCTGTGGGTGGTGAGCAAGATCCGCCTTGTGGATTCGGTGGCGGCAAGCAGCTTGGCAAGCTTCGGGTTCGGCACGGCCGTCGCCGCAAACCTGAGCAGGGAATCGACGACCGGATTTCCCGTAACGGCGATGTTCGCTCGCGGCACGCCTTCTGCGATAAGCGTCTCTCGGTTGCGCCGGGTTGCCGCAAAGTGCAGGTCTGCGAGCTGTGTGATCAACCGCCGGTTCATTTCCTCCGGGAAGGGGTTTTTCGGGTCGCCCGAACGTAGGCCAGCCTCGACATGGCCGATTTTGATGCCTAGGTTGAAAGCTGCGATCGCTCCCGCTAGTGCGGTCGTCGTATCGCCCTGGACCAGCAAGATGTCCGGCTTCTCGCCTTTAAGGATCGTATCGAGCTTCGCGATTGCCCGTGATGCTACGTCGTTTGGCGTCTGGCCGCGGCGCATTATCCGGAGGTCGATGTCGATCTTCAAAGAAAATTCATCAAGGAAAGGCCGGAGCAGATCCGTGTGCTGGCTTGATGAGATGGTCGTGGTTGGGAGCCCTCTCTTCCTCGCCGCCTCGATCACCGGGGCCAGCTTGATCAATTCCGGGCGGGTGCCAAAAAGCACTGTCGTTTTTGGGAGTGGCACTTCTCGGGTCATTGACCGGATTATAGCCGAATTTGAACCGTATCGGGAATGCCGCGGCTTACAAATTTACACGAGTGTTAGATTCATTTGCCGGGCTTTTCTTGCTTACAATTGCCGCCTCCGTTCGTTCGGTGCCCCCTCGCCCTGCGATTTCCTGTTCGGTCAAATTGACATAACGCATTCCCGTTTATTAGACTTCCGTTTTACAAGGCCGGCTGAACACCAAGCAAGCTTTCTGGAATCATCGGCTCTTTCAAGGTTTTCTTTAAATGTGGAAAACCGTTTCGGGCTCCCCAGCCCATATTCCCAATACTGAACAGTTGGATGTCATATTGACCGATAGTTGCTATCGGCTGCCCCTCACAAGATTTGATCTGTTGAACATCTGTTCATCGGTCTCCGTCCCACAAATTTGCCCAGAGTTTCGTTTCGCAGAAGATCGCGGATAGGCTCCAACCTGTCCATTTCTGCTAGATCTTTTCGGCTGGCCCAGGAGCCGTCGCCCTGAACGCTAGGCAGGTTTTTGTCTGAGCTGTACCCTGCGGCCGTCGCACTAAACAGTCCCGTACGGAGGAATTCATGTTCTCGATCTCAAGTCTTAGGCTCTACACTTTGAAGTCCGTTTTGATCGGTTTGGGTAGCATCTCATGCGTAAGCGTGATGCAAACGCCCGCCGAGGCCGCCACCCTCAATGTCCCGAGCTCGCAATACCCGACCATCCAGTCTGCCATCAATGCCGCCAACCGCGGCGATACGATAGTTGTTGAAGCGGGCCGGACCTATACCGAGAACCTGGTTCTCCGGTACAAGAGTGGTTCGGGCTACGTCACTATTCAGAGTTCGGCTTTAGGGAGTTTACCAACGGCGGGGAATAGAGTTGCTCCGGCTGATGCTTCTAATATGCCGACGATTCGCTCGACGGCGGCGGGGGCGACATCGCCCATTAATACCGTATCGGGGTCAAACCCGACTGGTTATTACAAACTGATCGGGCTGAACATTCTTCGGCATAATTCGACATCACAGCAGCAGGTATTGTTGCGGCTTGGGACGGAAGGGACGAGTCAGGATACGCTTGCCGAAACGCCGCACAACATCATTATCGACCGTTGCTTGATACGCGGCTCGGACGCGGGGCAGACCCGTCGAGGCATTCAACTCAATGTAAAGGATTCGCAGGTCATCAATAGTTACATTGATAACTTTTGGGAAACCGACACGGAGAGCCACGGCATACTTGGCTACAACGGAACGAACAGCGTCCTGATAGCCAATAACTTCATCGAGGGAGCAAGCATCAATATCCTGATAGGCGGGGCTGACCCATCGGCAGAGGAAATGATGCCGACCGACATCACGATAGAGCATAACCATTTCTTTAAGCGGCTTTCGTGGATAGGCGACGGTGCGAAGGATATAAAGAACTTGCTTGAGTTCAAGTTGGGCATTGGGCTAACGATACGCAATAACATTTTTGAGAACAGTTGGGCCGACGCACAGGACGGACGGGGCATCCATTTCAGTAACCGGGGTTCGGCATCCGCTCCGTGGTCAACTGTCAAGAACGTCGTATTTGAATACAACATAGTCAAGAACGTCGGCAACGGCATATCGTTCCTTGTTGAAGATGATTTTTCGACAACCGTTGCTCAGGACAATATGGCTATCCGCAACAATCTGGTCATCACAGAAGGCGATGACAACGGCGGCTCAGGATGGGCGTTGCTGTTCGTGGCAGGCCAATCAGACGGCAACGATTACGACATAGATCATAATACGTTCATCCAAAAACCCGGCAGCAACCGTTTTATTGACAGCGACGGCGGGACGGATTTCATTACTAATCTAAGCGTCACTAACAACATCGTCGCGGGCGACAGCGGCGACATCGGACGCATTGCCTGTGACGGCAATGCGGGCGAGACCGCCCTTAATTCACTGGTCGATGGTGCGTGGACGTTTTCAACGAACCTTGTTCGGCGCAGTTCATCTGGGATGCCGGCCGGCAACTTTTATGTTTCGTCAACGTCGGCGATCGGGTTTGCAAATCCAACTGCCGGCGACTATCGGCTTTCTTCCGGTTCACCGTATAAGGGCCGTGCACCGGGCAATAAGGACATAGGTTCAGATATTGTAGGACTGAATTCTCGAACCGCTTGTGTCGTTTCCGGGCGGCGAAGCGACTGTGCCGCAACAGGTTCGACAGCATTCGACTTTGATGGTGACGGCAGGGCCGATGTATCACTTTTTAGGCCGTCCGATGGTGTTTGGTATCTGAATCGCAGCCGTGATGGCAGCACAGGTGTTAACTTCGGCATTTCTACCGACAAGGTCACTCCGGCTGATTTCGATGGCGATGGCAAGGCCGATATCGCCGTCTTTCGTCCCGAAAACAACATCTGGTACGTGCTCAATAGCTCTAGCTGGTCTCTTTCCGTAAGTTACTTTGGGAGTGTCGGTGATCTTCCCGTTCCGTCCGATTATGATGGCGACGGACGGGCCGAGTTTGCCGTCTGGCGCCCGTCTGATGGCACTTGGTATCGCGCCAATAGCACTGACGGCCAGTTTGTTGCTTCGCAGTTCGGCGTCGCGGGGGACCGGCCCGCCCTCGGCGATTACGATGGCGATGGCCGTGCGGACCTTGCCGTGTTTCGTCCATCCACCGGTGTCTGGTACCTGCTGCGTTCATCCGCCGGTTTCGCCGCATTCAAGTTCGGTATCGGGGGTGACGTGATAACGCCTGCCGATTTCAGCGGCGATGGGCGTACCGATATTGCGGTGTTTCGTCCTTCGAACGGAACCTGGTACCGGTTCGATCAATCGACCGGCCATATGACCGTATTCCAGTTTGGGACTGCCGCCGACCTGCCTGTTCCCGCCGACTACGACGGCGATGGCAAGGCCGATCTCGCCGTTTTCCGCCCCGCCACCGGTCTCTGGTATTTTCAGAAAAGCACCGAGGGCTACTCTACACTTCGCTATGGTTCCATCGGCGATACTCCGCTGGCGGCTCTTAGCTATGCCAACCTGCCTGCCTCAGCAAACTGATTCCACTCTAACTCGCCGTAAGTAGGGTATTGTTTTCCATTAGACGACATGCTTCTTGCGGTATCCTTTGCTCGTAAGTTAGAATTTCGGTGGTTCCGTTCGGCATTCAACGAGCCACGAACGATCGCCTGCGGTTGACCGCTTCGCCGAGGGAGGAAAGCTTATCAGGGAGAAAGAACGGCAAGAAAATACCTACGTAAAACCGGTTACCAAAGCAGATGATTTCCAGAGCTTTAACCGGGACAAGTTCAGCGGTTATGATTCATATCTTGCCGCGGAGTGGGAGCTCTTCAAGAAGAACGATTCGCGCTATCAAGCATTCCTTTCATTGGCTAACGCGGCACCTGTCCGTCGGGTCGCGGACATCGGGTGTGGAGCTGGTCAGGAGATGCTACCCTTCATTGCAAACGGTGCGTTTGGATGCGGTCTCGACTACGTTCCTGAAACCGGACAGGTTGGCCGCCGGCTCTATGAAGATGAAGGGCTTGGAGATAGGGTTGCTTTTCTCCGTGGTAGCGGCGACCTTTTACCGTTTGCCGATTCTCGGTTTGATGTTGTTGTCTGTAGGGGGGCGATAATGTTCATGAATAATGAACAGGCGATTGCTGAATTTGCACGCATTTTGCGTGATGGCGGCCAACTTTTCCTTATGTTAGGCTCGGCTTCTTGGGGAGTTTGGGGATCTTTGCGGCCGTTTCCTATCGCGGTACCTCGGTCTGGGGGGGGGGTGGGTGCTGGGGGGGGGTTGGGGCGGCGGGGCGGGGAAGCCGATTCAATCCGCAGCTCCCTTTATTGTATTTGCTAAGAATCCTACCGGTAAGTGATAAAGCACCGGGGTTCTCGTTCTCCGTAAAGCTACAACTTCGGAAGCATTCGTTCGAAAGGCAGATCAGAAAATACATTACCCTTCCTCAGCGAAAGCCATCTTCATGTACTCACTGATAACTATTCGCCAGTTCATCGGCCTAAGCCACCAACCGACGTTCGGCACATCAAGGCCCGACACCGATGGATGCACTATACCGATCGATCTGCGTTCGCTATACGCGTCGGTGATTGACAGATAGGTGATCAGGGCTCGGCGGGTGTGATAGGGTGAGGTAACGATCAGCAGCCGCCCGTAACCTTTGTCGCGGCAAAATGCCAGTACCTTTTTGGCCTCTACTTCGGTACCGATCTCGCCCCGGTCACGGATAGGTTCCGGAATTTCTTCTATTGCCGCCTCGGGAACTCCGTTTGCGATTAGCAGCCATCGGGCTTTTTCTACGAAATAGGGGTTTCGCCCTAGCTCATTGTTCCAACCGCCCTTCATTCCGTCATTTGTCAATATGATCCGCGGGGCTGCTCCTTCCCTGTAGAGTCGGGCGGCTTCCAGGTTCCTTTCCTCGTATTCGGCACTTCCGGCCAGCACGACTATCGCATCCGGATTCTCGACCGGCTGCGAAACCACCAGGTATCGCCCAAGAAGCCACGCCGTTGGTATCCATACCACAAAGGCCACCATTGCCGCGAGCCCGATCTTCCACAGATTCATAGCGAAAAGTAACCTCTTGACCAACGCTTCGGGCGTCCCGCTCGAGCCGGGTCCACTTGTCCGCACTTCCCGTCGCTTACCAGCATATTCCTTGGTAGTTTGGGCCGGTTTGGCGGTCGCCAAATATTCTCACAAGGTCGATGATCGTCGTCTTGCCCGCCGACGGAGTGTCGGCCAAGCCTGTGAATTCTTCGCTCTTGTTGCCGATCACGATAACCTCTGCGTGTTCGATCACCTCTGCGGCCGTTTCGGCCATCAGGCGTGAGATGTGCGGTATCTCCTGTTCGATGTATTGCTTGTTTGCCCCGACCAGCCGTGCAAGCGAGACCTCTTTGTCGTAGAGCCGCACGTCGTAGCCCTTGCCGATCATTCTTTCGATCACGGCAACCACCGGCGATTCGCGAAGGTCGTCCGTACCCGCCTTAAAAGCAAAGCCGAGAAATCCGATCTTTTTCTTGCCGGTCTTGGTTATCATCGTAACCGCCCGCTCGATCTGCAGGAGGTTGCTTTCAATCGTCGCTTCAAGTACCGGCACTGGCACGTCCAGTTGGCGTGCCTTGTATGTCAGTGCCCTCAGGTCCTTTGGCAGGCACGAGCCGCCGAATGCAAATCCGGGCTTCAGGTAATAGGGCGAAAGATTCAGCTTTGTGTCCTTTACAAAAACGTCCATTACCTCGTGGCTGTCAATGCCGGATTCCTTGCAGATATTCCCGATCTCGTTCGCAAATGCGACCTTCAGCCCGTGAAAACAATTGCAGGCATATTTTACCATTTCGGCTGCCTTGACCGATGTGATGTGTATCGGAGCGTCTATCATCCGATAAAGCTCCGTTAGCTGCTCGGCCGCCTCGGGCCGGTCAGCACCGATCAAGGTAAAGGGCGGAGCATAGAAGTCCTTTATCGAGCTGCCTTCGCGCAAAAATTCGGGATTGACGCATAGGTCGAACCCAACTCCCGCTGTTTTTCCGGACGTTCGCTCCAAAGCCGGCCTGACCACTGTTTCGATCGTACCCGGCAGCATCGTGCTCCGCATCACCACTAGGTGGCGGCCGTCCTTCATGGCGATCGCGGCACCGATCTGTTCGCTAACGCGTTCAACGTAGTCCAGCTTCAGCGAGCCGTTGTCGTTTGAGGGCGTGCCGACGCAGACCAGCGAAATATCTGTGCCCGCCACCGCCTCAGCCGTATCCGCGGTCGCTCGCAGCCGCCCTTCCCCGACGGCCTTTGCCGTCATCTCCGCTATGCCATCCTCCACTATCGGCGAAAGGCCCTTGTTGATATGTTCGACCTTGGTCGGGTTCACATCAACTCCGATAACATAGTGCCCCTCCGCCGCCAAACACGCCGCCGAAACCGCCCCAACGTACCCTAGTCCAAAAACGCTTATCATCATTAATCTAACAACTCTGAATCAACAAACACACTGGCGTTTCAGGCCGTCAACGCAGGCGTTTCTACCATGCTGCTTTCTAATAATCGATGCAATGTCTCATCCTTATGGAAACGATTGCGATCGGCTCGATCAACACTGCCCGTCACGACGCACATTGTGGGCGTCATTCTCACCAGTTTGAATTTTCCGGTAAGATTCCAACAGAAGCACCATCAAAAGCAACGCACCAAAGGGCAAAGAGACCGTTGCGATAAGGTCAAGAATAAACGAATCTGTTGCCGCGGCCGCGTATTGCGGCAAAATACTAAGCAAAAGAATGCTCCCAACGGCGAGAATCATGGTACGGACCGTGTCCCACTTCTCTCGGTACGCTAACATCCAAGCACAAATTATCGGAAGAAAAGCGAGCACATATGCATGTCGCCAACTTACAGGCGAAAACGGCAGAGTCCACAACAGGCTTGTAATCACCGCGACTACCGAACCAATCTCGGTAAATTGTCGTTTTCGCGCAACTACGATGAGCACCGAAGAATAGGTAGCAAATGCTAAAATCTTGAAAACAATTGTCGCATATCCGAAAAAGGAACCGTCCACTTTTTCGGGATAGTCCGCTGTAGAAAGGGATATTCCAGACAGCAGGGAGTATATAACACTTGAGAAGGACGCATTGGTGGAGACCGGAACCCCCTGCGACATTCCCGGCACTATTTTGAGAAAGAACTCATAGTGATTTTCCAGCCCCACAACCGAGATACTACCCAAAAGAAGCAAAACAAGAGAGGTCGAGTATGTGATACACCATTTCCATTGCCGACCGATCAACATCACTGGCAAAACCACGATCGGGGTCAGTTTAATAGACGTTGCAAGAGCGAGCGCAAACGCGCTGAAAAGTGGCGATCGTTTCAGTGTCGCGGAGCAGAACGCACAGAGCAACAGCATCAAAGAACCGACATTTCCGACCATAAGGAGATCCTGCATCGGAAGAGTAAATTCAAAGAATGCAACTGCGAGGGCCGCTAAAATGAAGCGTTCGGAATTTCTTGATACAAAAATGGAAAAGGTGAAGAAGATTCCGCAAAAGAGAAATAAGGTCAAAGCAAAGTGCCATACCATCGAAGCAGTATTGTATGGTAAATACGTAACTGGAATCATCAATACCGCGAATGGCGGCGGATAGAGATATTGCAAGCTCGATCTCGAAATATTGTCGAAGCCCGCGTACGTCGAAAGTGGGTCCGGCGGCATAAGCTGTGGATTGCCTTTCGGCCCGGTACCTCTGTCATCCGCTTGTCCATCTTTTGTTAACGAATAGAGGCGTCTATCGGATTGGCTGCTAGCCACTAGGCCCGCTGTATAATAAACAGCAAAATCAATGTGTTTGTCGCTTTTGGTTGGATCAAACACTTTTATCTCGCGCTGAATGAAGCCGCTGAACCAAACGACAAAAATAGTTAAGATCAAAAAAAGCGCGAATCGTCGATGTCCGAGGGGTTCCATATTCTAGCGTTGTCGGCAGTTTGCCAGTGATCTCAAGCCCCCCGCGAGGCATTGAACATATGATGCCGGGTGATTTGTGGAAAGAACGCGCAGGTAACTTCATAAACAAAACCAAGAATCAGAGTTTACCGTCGAGGACACAACCAATGTCTATAAGTGCATTTCCTGATTCCATGATGAAAAATCTTAACCCGCCTATCCGAATAAAAGTAAGTCGAATGTAGACCGACGCTAACGATGCTGTAATTCCGCGGCCTGAGAAAAGAACCGAGACCGCCCCCACATATCCAAGTCCAAAAACGCTAATTCGCATAGTTCTCCCGCTTACCGATCTGAAAGAGCAACAACAACGGAGTGCTCGGTCCGACCAATTACCACACCTTGGTTTTCGAATTCGCTCAAAGCACGGGTTGAAGGTTTGAACACCCAAACGTATCTATAATTGTTTAAAGTATGAGCCCTGTCTGATGGTAATATCTCGTTAGCACCCCGGCGATCAGGCAAATTTCTGAAAGCGAGTGGATGTTGTCCGCGTATAGCAAAGAGTCCGGGCCAGATAATGTCCCGGTCTATGCTTGCTAGGGCTATCGCCATGATAAGCGAACGTTCGGTTTTACTTGTCTGTTCCATGAATTCCTCGCCGTAAATGTCAAGAACGAAGCTTTTGCGAGGGACCGATTCAAATATTCGGGACTCCGCTATCAGCAGATCGCTCATCGAATCCCACCTATAGGCTACGGTGCCTTGGCGGATCCCGAAAACCGATAAGAATAATATCAGAATAGGAACGAACGGCCGATTCAGAACCTGAACGTCAAGCGACAGGAAAAACAAACAGAAAGCAGGAAGAATGATTCGCGCATCTGCATCGCCTGCAGTAAAAAGGAGGTTTGGAGCAGGGATGAACAGGAGAAAGAAAATACCCGAGATCGCCAGAAGCGCTCTATGAACGGACACAGTTCCTCTCGCAACAGCGATGATCGCAATTGCCGCAAAGATGCCATAACAGATGCCATCGATCAAGTAGTCGTAGCTGATTAGCGGCGATATCGCAAGGATAAGCTTCTTCGAGAAACCGGCCCATTCGAGGCCTCCGACGCTGCCGGAGCCGCTCAGGAAGGTAACGAACGCGATCGACGGCAACAGGAATAGGGCTCCGTCGCGTATCCAGTTCGAAATAGAACGTGTCCTTGATCCAGATTCCCACGCTTCGAATGTGTTGTATAGGATCAACGCCAAGGCCAAAAACGCAAACGATGACAGGTGCGAGAGATAGACCAGAATTGTTAAAACCGCCAGTGTCGCATAGCGGAGAACAGATAGTTCATCCCTCCACCGCATCCATAGCCCAAAGCAGACCAGGAATAGCGAAACGCTCAATACGTAGTTCAAATAGCCGTAGAAAAATGTTCCTCCATACAAGAGAAAAGGCGCGGCGAATGCCGTCAAGGTCGTCGTTCGGCCATGTGCCGCCATTGCTATCAACTGGCAGCCTAGAAAGAATGTCAATGCGACAATGGTAAGAAAGATCTTGAGCGTCGTCCAAATTCCGAATACCTTCGTCAGTGGAACGGCCAAGATGTCCAATGCAACATTCGGTATCGGCTCCAGGACAAGCTCAAAATTCCTCTGATAAAACTCGTTGCCTTCATAGTTTGCAAGGATATTGATCCGGGCTGCGTGATTCGGTAGGTCAACCAACGGCGGCACTTCGGGAACCCATATCGGCGCCACGAGCAGAACTAGGACTAGTGCTTGTATCAGCTTGAGGTAACTCTTATGCATAAAAGGGAGAACTCTCCGATCGTACGATTTCGCAAGCGGTCTGACCGTGGGCTAGCTATTCCGCCCGAGCCTTGAGTTGGTAGATCTTATAATGGGCTTGGTCGTAAACTAGCTCATAATCACGATTTAGGGTATCAACTACATGGTGGTATACCTCCGGCATTTGTTGCCGTTTGCCATCAAGAGCGTCCAAATAGACCTCTTCCAGTACAAAAAATCGAAATCGCCTGTTGCGTTCGAAACCAAGCCAGTGATCGTCAACGACCTGGCCGTCAAATCCTAGCGCGAAGGCCATCTCCGCACTCGCGGCTGTTACATCACCGGCCTTCGATCTCGCGCTTAAAAACGTTGCAGCGGCCGCGAACTGATCGGCATAAGCGTTCGACCTCATTTTGTACAAAAGCCCTCCAAGCTGCAAAAAAAGGACTCCGGCAATCATCATCGGCACGATGATCTTCAGAGTTCGCGACGCCCGGTACAAATGGACAGCGGAGACTGCGGTTATGATCGAGTACAGCGGAATAATATTCAGCAAGTAATAGCTAAGTTTTTGCCCGTCGAGTATTGTGAGCACGACAAAGAAAACTGATAGTAGGACTAGGCAGATCCTGACACCGCTGTGACGCCGCAGTTCCTTAAAAGCTAGTACCGTGATCAGCGAGACAAGATAGAGAACTAGAACACTGCTTTTTAACCAGATCGGCCCGGTCGATCCAAGTGAGTTTGGCCCAAGGCCGTACGCAACCGCATACCGTAATGTTAGCTCTTTGTAAATTGCCGATATTGGATCCGCCAATAGCTTCAGTCGTCCCCCATCGGCGGCGTTGCCCCCAAATTGCGACATAAAAAGTGCGGGTTCCTGCAGTATATAGGCACCCCATGCAAGACCGCCGATCAGGTAGGGAATGAACGAAAGAACCACATCTCTTGCCGATAAACGTGACCGGTCAAAATAGGCTGCAACTATCCAAAGCGCGAGAAAATAAAGAACACCTAGAAAATGGGTCAAACCCGACAAAACAACTAAGGTTTGCCCGACCAGCAGCGCCAAAAATAAATTTCTTTCTCTGAGTAGAAAATATGCCGCGATCGCCGACCATCCAAACGCGGAACAAATAATATCCATTCTCCCAAATGACGAGCCCATGACCACGACATAGTCAAACGAGAGTAGAGCTGCGGTCAATATCGCAATAGAATCATCCATGAAGAGCTTGCGGGATATAATAAAAACGGAAAGGACCAGCAAAAGTCCAAACATTGTCGAAAGCGAACGCATGGAAAGCAGGCTGAAGCCGAAAACCCGATACCACGCAGCTTGAAGCGGGTAATAGAGCGGAGCTGTCCAATAGGTATATCTGTCAAGTCCCTCGCGGTAACCCCGCGGCTCGATCACCAATGTTCCCGGTTTGCCATTGAATGCCAAGTTATATCCTGCCGCCGCGAACCACCCCTCATCGCTCCATGGTCGCTTCGTCAGGCTTGTCCCGAGACACAATGCAAGGAAAATGACCATAAGGACCAAGGTGATCCATTTGATACTTCCTAAAGTCGATAGCTGTTTGAGCATGCTGCTTCTGATTCTTCGGCTTTCGGCCGCGTGCGAAACTGTTAGGAACTAACATGGCTAACCGTTCGCTACGCCGAATGAAAGCTCTTTCCTGCCGTGGCCTTCGGTTCAAAGGCCGCAACTTGATGGGCCGTTTTGGCCTTCCCGACCGTCAAGGTGTTGTCCGCTATATCGGAAAATTGTTTCGCGATCCTGTGCCATGCAAATCTCCGTCGGACGATATTCGAACCCGATTCGGATAACCCGGCGGCGTATTCTAGATCAACAAAAAGCGAAACTATTGCTTGGCTAAATGTTGGTGGGTCATCGCGGAGCAGGATGTCTTTGCCGTCGGTTACCGGGAGTCCTTCGGCTCCGATGGTTGTTGAGACCACCGGAAGGCCCATTGCCATTGCTTCAAAGATCTTCAGCCGGGTGCCGCCGCCTATCCGGATCGGCACTACGAAAACGGCAGCCTCTCGCATATATGGGCGTACGTCATCGACCCGGCCGGTGACCTTTATTGATGGATCCCTTTTTGCCAGCTCAAGTATCTCCGGAAAAGGGTCGCGGCCGACCACCGTAAAGGTTGCCTCCGGTATCTCCTGCTTGATCCTCGGAAATATCTCCTTCGTGAACCACATTACGGCATCGCTGTTCGGCAGCCAGTCCATCGACCCCGTAAAGACGATGTTAGGTTTTGTGGTCCGGTCTCCGTTGACCGGCGTGAAATATTCGGTATCAACTCCGGTGCCGATCTCCTTGACGCGCTTATGGCCGTATTCGCTGCGAAATACCTCGCCGTCTTCCTTTGAAACTGCTACCACCGTGTCAAACCGCCTGCAGGCCTGCCGCTCGAATCTTCTTGCCCGTTCCCATTGCGATTTTAGGTAGGCTTTCTTCGGCATGCTTTCTGCGACCTCATAATGCCGTCGCCAGATCATCGCTTCGACGTTGTGTTGAAAGAGCAGAGTCGGGATGCCGATGCTTTTTTGTGGTAAGTTGATCGCCGGGTGGAGAAAGTCACATACCAATATGTCATGACGCCCGTCGGCAACCGTTGTTTCGATCGCTTGTTGCATTGCCGGCGAGCGGTATTTTGCAATAAAGTAGGGAAGCTTCGAAAAGAGGTTTCCGGCAAGTTCGCCGTAGAATCGCGGGCTGAATTTTGGCGCAACCTGGTGGGGGACCGTTATCAGTTCGCTGCAGTATTCTGCGGCAAGTTCCCGGGCGTCCGCGGCCGCCGTTCCATCGTCGAGCGTCAGATACGTGATCTCATGCTCCTTCTTCAGCTCGCGGAGCATTTGATAGGTCCGTATCCGCCCGCCCTTATCGACCGGGTGCAGAAGCTCGGTTTTTAGCCATAGTATCTTCACAAGTTTGAATCGTGCCTTCGCCGATCTAGGGTCTCCGCTATGCGGTTCTGGTGTCTGTGTCTACAAAACGCCGGTGCCAGATCTCAAGGTTTAGCAGGGCCCAGAGCCGTTCGTCATGGTTTTCGCCCTGCATATGCCTTTCAACCAGCTGCTTGACCTGCTTAGCGTCAAAAATGCCTCTGGCGAGTGCTCTTTCCGAAAGAACATATTCGTCAACTACGCTTCGAAATTTGCCGCGGAACCATTTTCCGACCGGTACCGGAAAGCCCATCTTGCCTCGGCTCAGTATCTCATCCGGAAGCGTGCCTTCCATCGCCTTTCTGAGCACATATTTCGTCGTCCGTCCGCGGAGCTTCATCCTCGTCGGCATCGCGGCCGTAAATTCGATCAGTTTATGGTCCAGAAAGGGGACCCGGCTCTCGATCGAGGCCGCCATCGACATCTGGTCCTGCTTCATCAGCAACTCGTGCAGGTAGGTCTTTGTATCCGCATAGAGCATTCGGTCGAGCAGGCTGCCGGTCTCCAACGAATCAAATAGCCGCGACATTTCTGCATAGGGGTCCGCCGAACCGTTCAGGCGTTCGCGGGTCGCCGGCGTCAGAAGGCTGTCCTGCATCGTGCGTGGAAAGACCGCAAAGTTGTCGAAATACATCGAATCGATCGTCGGTTCTACCGTGACAAAGCTCTTGCGGAGCTTATGCCTGATCTTTGACCGCAGTGGCAAGGCCTCGACCCCGCTGGCCAGAAGGCGTCTTGCCGCTCCCGGCAACAGCCCGTTGTAGAGCTTTCCGAGCCGAAGGTTCGCCAGCGTTCTCTTGTATCGCGGGTAGCCGGCAAGGCTCTCGTCGCTGCCTTCGCCCGTCAGCACTACCTTTACGTGCTTCGCTGCGAGCTTTGAAACAAAATAAAGCGCCACGCTCGAAGGATGGGCCAGCGGCTCATCCTCGTGCCAGACCAGCTCCGGTAATGCCTCAAAGAACTGCTCCGGCGTAACGACCACTTCGTGGTGGTCCGTGGTGAAACGTTCGGCGACCATCCTCGCGTATCTCAGCTCGTTGGCCTCGCGTTCGGCAAACCCGACCGAAAAGGTCTTGATCCGCGTCTCCACCATTTTCGCCATTGCCGCCGCGATAGCGCTCGAATCGATCCCGCCCGAAAGAAACATCCCAAGCGGAACGTCGGACATCAGCCTGAGTCGTACCGAGTCGTGAAAGAGTTCCGACCATCGTTCCACCCATTCGCGGTCGGATATGTTCTCGTCTTCGTTTCGTTCGAACGTGACGTCCCAGTATTTTCTCGTCTCGACCCGCCCGTTCTTCAGCGTCAGAGTGTGGCCGGGCAAAAGCCTTTTCGCCCCTCTAAAGAGCGTCAGCTCGCCCGAGTTGCCGTGGTTTGCTAGATAGTCCGTTAGCGAGCGGTATTCAAGTTCCGGCCGTACCGCACCCGCTTCGAGCAATGCCTTGATCTCCGAGGCGAAAAAAAGGCTGCCGTCCTCGCTGTGCACATAATATAACGGCTTGACCCCAAGCCGGTCGCGGGCAATAAAAAGCTCTTCTCCCTCCGCGTCCCAGATCGCAAATGCGAACATTCCCCGGAACTTTTCGATCGAGGCTGGCCCATACGCTTCATAGGCTTTGAGTATCGTCTCTGTGTCGGATGTTGTGCGAAAGGTGAAGCCGAGGCGTTCAAGTTCCGGCCTTAGCTCAAGGTGGTTATAGACCTCGCCGTTATAGACAATGACGAGCGAGCGGTCGTCGCTGAACATCGGCTGTTGGCCTGTCTTTAGGTCAACTATCGAAAGTCGACGGTGTCCGAGGCCCGCTCGCCCCGAGACGAAAAGGCCTTCTTCGTCCGGTCCGCGATGGGCCTGAACGTCGCGCATCCGGGCCAAGACCGATCCGTCGGCCGTTCGTCCCGAACTACGCGAATAGATTATGCCGTTAATGCCGCACATTTAAGCGATGTGAACTGGCTTGCGTATCTATGCCGCCCGCCCAAAATCGTCCTCCAGTCGCACAATGTCGTCCTCGCCTAGATAGGGGCCCTGCTGGACTTCGATGAAGACCAAATGTTCATCTCCGGGGTTTTCGACCCGATGTGCCGTCCCGACCTCGATATCCACCGCTTCGCCGGCCGTGACGAGGGTATCGCTTCCGTCGAGTGTTACCTTAGCCGTGCCGGCGACGACGAACCAATGCTCCGACCGCTGTGCATGTCTCTGATAGCTGAGCCGCTTGCCGGGCAGGACCTCGATCCGTTTGACCTTAAAGCCCTCGCCTTCATCAAGAACGGTAAAGCTGCCCCACGGCCGTTCGTCATATTTTGGAGAGTTTTCGTCGTTTACCAGAACCATAATGCTTAATATTCCCGCCGCCCTCGGCCATTTTACCAGCGGAATGTGGTTACGATCTCGACCTCGCCGGCTGCCACCACACGTGATCTGATGATCTTTGTAGGCACCAACTTACCATAAATTGGCGAGATGGCTGCATCATCTATCTCCCAGCTTGACGAGATCACGTTGCCGTTCTCCTTCGCTCGGGTTTCGCCGCAAACCATCAGGCTATTCGGTTCCGCTCTTGATGACAAGCAGATCTTGTCGCCGCTTAACCTTGCCTCAATATCGGGGGCTAGAACAAAACTGAGCGTGATCTCGTGCCGCTCGTCCGTTGCGATCGTATCCGTGAGAACCAATCCCTCGCCCGGTGTAAGTATTGCCGTTCGGCAATGTTCCACCCCGAGCCGGACAAACCCATCCGTCGCTGCGCTGATCTTAAACTCACCGTTAGCGGCTTCCGCAGCGAGTAAACGGGCATTTACGGCCGATTTCCAGGAGAATGGCCCGTCGGGCTCAGATAGGGACCGGCCATCGACGGTGAGGCAATTATGCGCTAAGCCCGAACGCAACAGGTTCCGCGTTTCAAGATCGGTGGTGTAAACGTATGTTCCCGAATCTATGAACACCCGATGGCCGCCAATGGTAGCTCGAACGAAATTGCATCGGCGTGGGCGTGTCCGCAGTTCAGAAAGCCGTGCGGCCCGGCGTGGAAAAGAAAATGCTCGGCCCCGCCCGGCGGCCGGTAGGCAAAGAGCCCGCCAGAGCGAAAGGCCGATAAGCCCATTGTCGGCTCTGTACGCGTCATTTCCTTGACCGCCTCTCTCTCCGCCTTTGAGAGCGACCAGATCAGCGACGGAAGCACATTCTCACCGTTAAGCGGTCCGTCGCTTACCGGTATCCCCGTTGCGGCCGACATTCGTGCGAGCGTCGGGCCTATGTGGTCGATCTCGGGCGGGTCCGAAGGGAAGTAGCGGCCGCCATCGTCATCACCGAAAATGATGAATGTTCCGTCCGGCCGGATCAGGGCCTCAAGATACTGCTTGAGTGCCGAAAGACGTTCGATCATTTCCCCCGGAACATCAAGTCCCTCGCGCCGCCGGATCAGCACAAGGTCCGAATAGATATCCGCCGTATAGCGGGCATAGTGGCTCGCCTGCTCAACATAGCTTCCGTCTTCGCGGATGTGCTTTTCCGCCTGTTCGCAGAGAATGCGGTAGCCGAGCTCCCGCCATCGCTTCGAGTGCTTGCCGGCATTGAGAAACGTCCCGATGTAGTAGAGCCCTATCGCCTCGCCGGTCAGGTGCGTGTTCGGTGCAAAATATGTTGAGAGAAACCGCTCAATGTGCCGGGCGTGAATAAATAGCATCCGGGCCAACTGTTCGGACCGCTCGGTTGTAAAGATTCCCGATCCATCTAGCAGGTAAAAGGCACGGATCCACGATATGGCCCGAAACGCGAGCTCCAGGCTCGAGAGCCAGTTAACCCCCGTCTTTGCTGGGTTCTCCCGGCACCATGAATCGAAATGGTTCCAAACCGCCTCGGCGTACTTTGGGTCCGCGGTTATCAAATACGCCTGGCCGAGCGTTATAAAATACTGATGTCGGTTTAGCTCCCAGATGACCTTCTTATCCCCGGTCTCGTCAGCGTTTATCTCGTTGATCCGCAACCAATGGACCCGCGGCGACCGCTTGCCCGAGACCGGGTCGAAATGCCAATCGGGAAGCGGCTTGCCAAAGTCGAGCCCCTCGTACCCGAGCAGATCGAATTTGCCCTCCAAGATTCGATCCGCTGACCGAATGATCGATTCCGATTGGTCCTTCGCCTGTTTGAGCTCCTCTACGCTCTCGTCCGGGCCAAAGGCGGCGGGCGCCAGAATGTCCCCAACTCCTTCCCGGATGCTCAGGCCGTCCGGCAGCCGCCCGGTTACGGCGTCAAAACCGGCCGCTTCCAAAACGCCGTAGATGGCCGTGACCGTCCGCTCTCTCAATTCGGTCAGCCCTTTGCCCTTGAGTTTTCTCAAGTGTCGCATCATCCCGGCTTCACCATCGACCGGTAAAGCTCGACCCACTCGTCCGCGACCCTTTCCCATGTATATCGCTTGACCTCGTCCCGAGCCGCGGAAATAAGCCGTTCCGCAAGATCAGGCTCACGAAACAAGCGTAAGGCATTTTGTGCGAGGCTTTCCGGATCATTGACCGCTGACATTAGGCCCGTTCTCTCGTGCTCAACAATGTACGGGATACCCCCGGCATTGGTCGTAACGACTGGAAGCCCGGCGGAGAAGGCCTCAATTACCGAGTTTGGCATATTGTCGATGCTCGAAGCGTTCAGGTAAATATCCGCCTCGTCATACACCGATGGCATCTGATCTGGCGAGACCGAACCTCGAAACTCGACATTCCGCAATTCCAACCGCGACGCCAGATCGCGAAGTTCCGCCCTCAAAGGCCCGTCACCGACGACCAGAAGGCTTGCTTCGGGCATTTGTCCCTGGATCTGCTTGAAAGCATGGAGAGTGCATTGGACATTGTAATGTGCCTCAAAATTGCGATTCGAGAGAAAGACCGGCCTGAGCGGGTCACGCCGTCGAAACGAAAACCGGTCGGTATCGACGAAATTGAAAATTGAATGTGCGTTGAGGCCAAATTTTGCGAAGACATCCACGAGGTATCCGGAGGGAACTACGATCTCATCGAATTGGCTCGCCGTCCTGATCGCGCTTTTCCAACGCCGCAGATGGTCTTCGGCCTCGCCGCTGCGGTAGTTCAGGATCGTCGGCTTGCGAAAGAGTTTCGCAACCAGCAGGGCCGGCGTCGGGCTGATCACGAATGAGGAATAGGACGCTGAAAAGATATGAATCACATCAAATGAACGGACCCGAAAGAGAAGATCGATAACGTATTTCGGAATAGTGATGAGCGTTCGTACATACTTGATCTTTTGCAGCCTCGGCAAAAATTGCGGATTGATGGGTTGGAGTGCAACCTCAAGCCCCGGGACCGCAGAAAGCCGACGCAGAAGCCGTTCTGCCTGCACAGTTTGCCCGCCGACGATAGGTAACGCCGGAGCAACGAGCAGAACTCGGATTGGTTTGGTTTTGTCGAGGGGGGTGTTCACGGATGGGTTGCTTTATCTGGGTATTACATCTGTCGGGTCATCCATTTAGCAGTGAATCGTAGAGTGATATGACCGCCTCAAGCTGTGCACTTTCGGAAAATCGCTCAGCCGCAATCGCCCGTCCCCGTTCGCCCATTGCCGTTGACATTTCCGCATCGTTCAAAAGTGCTAGTACCGATGAGGCTAGAGCCGTCACATCGCTTGCGGGAATCACAAATCCGGTTCGTTCGTGTTCCACCGCCTCACGTGCTCCGCCCACGTCCGTCGCCACCACCGGCAACCCTGCCGCCATGTATTCGAGTATCGCATTCGCAAACCCTTCTGACCGCGAGCAAAGTACGCCAACGTCCGATACGGAAAGGATTTCACGAACATCCGAACGGCCCCCAAGGAACCTGCATCGCCCACCAATGCCCAGTTCTCCGGCCATTTGCCTAAACTCTGCCTCAAGTTCGCCCTCTCCGACCAGTACAAAAATGGCCGTGTTTTCTTCGGCACCTATCAGCTTTGCCGAGCGAAGGAACATCTCGTGATTCTTCACGTCACTTCGCATATTTGCGACGATCGTGACAAGTCTTGCCTCTGGGTCGACATCGAGGCCAAGTTTATCCTGCCATTCGTGCCTGTCGTCTACTCGCCTCTCTACAAACCGACTCGGGTCCAGTCCGTTGTAGATCGTTGCGATCTTTGCTCCCGGTACCCCGCCCTCAATCAAAAACTCTCTGACTGCGTCCGAGTTCGCAACTATTTTATGAGCGAATCGAAACGCCTGCCGCTCAACCAGGAGTTGGGCTCCCGTCTTGCTCCAGGTTGCTCGTTTCGATGCAAGCCGGCATCGGGTATTTGCCAGTCTGGCCGATGCCATCCCTAGAATATTTGAATAGAAATCGTGAGTGTGCAATAGGTCGATTGCATTCCGTTTCAGGTAGCCCGCCAGGCTGAACGATTGCTTGATAAAATTTGCGTCGCGGAAACTTGTTAAGGGGAATTCCGCGACCGTTCTGTAACCGGCATCCTCGATGACTGTTCGAAGCGGCCCGGCCCCACTAATGGCGCCGACGCTCGTGCAAAGATCTCGTTGAGTTGAAAGGGAGCGAAGCAATCGAACTGCCTGAACCTCGGTTCCTCCTATTTCGAAACTTCCAAGTAAATGTAAAACTCTGGGTCGCTTCATTGACTTCGTCCAAACTTCAGACCGGCTGTATCCATTTGCCGCTAAGCCGCCGAAATATCGCAAGTTTCATTTCGCAAATATTCCTACAAGTGATCACTAAAGATTCCGATGGACTTTAACCGATAATTGCGATATTCGTTGGGCGAGCCGGTCTTTCCATCGACCGCCGCCATTACGATATTGAAAACTTCTCGAGCTGAAGCAAAGTGTACCTTGTAAGCTCCCGTTTTTTCGCCGTGCTCCACGATCTCAGAAAAGGCCCTTATCGCTTCATCGCCGATGCATGCCTGCTGATCGTCGTCAAAAAACCCGTGGCAATGAAGCTTGATGAAGCACCAATCGGGCCTACCTTTCACCGTCACATTCGCGTTGACCCAGCGATCAAGGCGACGAAGGTTGGTCGTGCGAAAATGCGCCAGTTCGGCGTTATCAAACTTCGGCAACGGAAGTGCTTTCAGCCTTGCCGACCAGTCAAGCACTAGCGGCCCTGTAACAAGTACGGGAAGTTGCGGTTTAGTGCCGTTGACCGCTAACCGCTTTTCCTTTCGGTGCGGAGCACTTTCAGAAAACGGGAGCCCGCTTTCATAAACGGAGTTGAGCACCGGAACCTGGCTGATGTCCGGAGCAGACGGCAAGGTCATATCGATATAGCACCCCGTCTCGCGCAGGATCTCGAACTCGTTATCAACTCCGCAGTATTGCCCATTCGCTGAGTTTCCCAATGCCCAGTTTCCGTGTACGAAAGCGTACATCGGCGGGCCCTCGCCTTCCATTCTCGAAAGACACTTGTGATCTTCAGCCAACCGGTCTCGAAACTCGACGAGCTGACTTCGAAGTCCCTCCTCAGTATCGGGGCTTTCGACGCCGTGGTGGAGGTGTATCTCGACCTCACCGAGTCCTGCAGCTTGCAGGTCAGCAATGGTGTTCAACAGCCCTCGGTCGTACTGCTCTGCCGGATAGAAGTTCGTGTGCCTGAATCTGGTTCCATCAGAATCCTTGACCGCCTCGCCCGCCCGCTCCGCAAGCTTGCACCATTCATCCAGCCGTCTCCTCTGCGTCTCAATGTCATACATTTCTTTCCCCTTCCAGCTGGGTTCGAAATGATTCGCGATGCAAAAGATAAGATGCTTTGGCACTGAGGCGTCATACTCAACCATTGCCCGGGCCCTTGAAATTGGATAGCGGGCAAGCCACGGCAAAGAATTCAATAGGTTGGTAAACAAACTCGACATAACTTATCGCTTGCCGATCAGATACGTGTGCCCCCCTTTGCCCTCTGCCGGGCCATCTTCGATTATTCCTAGCCCGCAGGCGTTTAGTTCCCGGGCGAGCATCGATTTCGTATGAAATGTCTCTTTGCCTTTCCAGAACGCTCCTCTTGGCTGCTTGCCTGTCATTAGGAACCAACCGCCGCCCGCAAAACAGATCACCGGATAGGCAAGTTGCTTGACCGAAAAGCTGCCAAGTCTTTTTCGGATCATCTGCAGATAGAAACCCGGTGCATGGACCGTCAGCACTATCCGCCCCTCAGGAGCGAGGATTCGCGACATTTCCCGAATTGCGGTTTCCGAGTGCATATAGGGTAACGCGACTCGGCAGATGATCAGGTGAAAGCTCTCTTTCGCAAAAGGAAGTTCTTCTCCTGCGGAATTTATGAAGATACTCTGCTCGCCGTCTCGTCGCGAATGCAGACGGTTGAAAATATCACCCGCGGCAAACTCAACGTCCACACCGATCTTTAGAACGCCCTTCCTGCTCGAGAACTGAAGCAATTCCTGTCCGGCACCGCACCCGAGGTCAAGTATTGCTGGTTTTTCGAATTCTAATACAAATTCAAGTAGCCTAAGTCCCTTATCCTGTCGGGATTCGAAACGCGAAAGTTCCTTTTCTAGATACCCTTTGTATGATTCTTCATCGTATGGCGTCATTATTTTACGGCCAGAATCTTCAAATTCTATCGGGGAAGCTCATTTCACCTAAACGCTCGGACGGATCAAGAGATTGCGAAAAGCCATGGCTTTCCAAAACCGTACACTCGTTCGCTCGCCTCCATATCAGAAATGTTGCGATCCCGTCCATGCTATGTTCCTTGATAGCGTTCTTGCCATTTCTCGAGCATAAAGAGTGCCCAGATGGCATGCGAGTGGTCCCGCCGGCCGCTTGAGTGCTCACCCAAAAGCACCTCGATATACAAGCGATCGAAAAGTTTTCGCCCAAGCGAATTTTTGTCCAGAAGTGTTTCTCTAATATCGTCCCGCAGTTCGCGGTTTATCCAGGCTTCGATCGGAACCCCAAAGCCTTGCTTCTCGCGGTACAGGATTTCCTTAGGCACAAAACCTCCGAGTGCCTTCTTTAGGATGTATTTTGTCTCACCGCCCTTTAGCTTTAGGTCGCTTGGAATTCCGGCCGCAAATTCTATCAGCTCCTGGTCGAGCAGCGGTGACCGGGCCTCCAACGAATTTGCCATCGTCATTCTATCGACCTTTACCATTATATCGCTCGGGAGGTAGGTCTTGAAGTCGAGTGCCATCAGCGGTCCAAGGAGGTCGGCCGTACCTCGGGATCCGGAGATCTCCGAAAATTTCTCTTCTGGTCCGCCATTTTTACCATTAAGCTGCCTCCGCAGATCCTCTGAGTAAAGCATTTGCCGTTGCGGCCGGTTGATCACCGAGACAAGATCGATGTATCGGCCGATATGGTCCTGCGCGATGTTGTAAAGATAGTTTTTTCCGCGTGCCGAGTGCGGAAGCCTTATGGCCGCCGCCGCGATTGCTTGCCGCAAAAAATGCGGCAGCCTCCGCGCCCATTGTCTCCCGAGAGCGGTCTTGTACCTCGTGTAACCGCCAAAAAGCTCATCGCCGCCGTCGCCTGAGAGCACGACCGTCACGTGTTCACGGGCAAGTTTTGCGACCATGAAAGTCGGCAGTGCTGAGGAATCTGCAAATGGTTCGTCGAAATGCCAGGCGATGTCGTCAACGGTGTCGACCAGTTCCGGTGTCACAATGAACTCATGGTGGTCGGTCTTGAAATGCCTTGCCGCCCGTCGTGCGTACTCAAGCTCATTAAAACTATCTTCGTTGAAACCGATAGAAAAGGTCTTGACCGGGCCGTCGCTTAGCTCGGCCATCATTCCGACCACTGCCGAGGAATCGATACCGCCTGAGAGAAAGGCACCAAGTGGCACCTCGGAGATCAGCCGTACTCGGACTGCCTCGCGGAGCCGTTCCACAAGCTCCTCCGCGATCTCATCATCGCTCCGGCCTTCGACTCTATCCTCCGGGAGTTTCCAGTACCGCCTAGTCGATATCTTGCCCTTAGCCAGCAGAAGGGTGTGTCCGGGCTCAAGCTTCTTGATCGCTCCGAATATGCAAAGGTGTTCGGGCACATAACCGAAGGCCAAATAGGCGTCAAGCGCTTCCGGGTCGATCGTTCTGTCAATTCCCGGGTGTAGTACGAGCGATTTTAGCTCAGAACCGAAGATGAATGCTCCGTCGCCTGCCGTCCCATAAAAAAGCGGCTTTTTCCCGACCCGGTCGCGGGCCAGAAATAGCTCTTCCGATTCGAAATTCCAGATCGCGATCGCGAACATTCCCCGAAGGTGATCTACGCACTCCGCACCGTATTCTTCAAAGGCATGTAAAATGGTTTCCGTGTCCGAATTTGTCCGAAAACGGTAACCCTTGGATTCAAGCTCCGCCTTTAGGTCGAGGTAATTATAGATCTCGCCATTAAAAACTATCGCCAGCCGGTTGTCCTCTGAAAATATCGGCTGCTGCCCGGTCGCGAGGTCGATAATGGCGAGCCGTCGCATCCCAAGCGCGGCCCGCCCCCGCACCACCGTCCCTTGGTCGTCCGGCCCGCGGTGCGCGATCGCGCGGCACATCGCGTCGAGCAGTTCCTCCCGTTCGTACCTCTCTTCGCCCGTCTTTCTACTAATGAATCCGGCTATCCCGCACATATCTTTTTGCTAGGTCAAATGTTGTTCCGCCGCTCTGCGGCCGTTCTTTCAGTCCCGGTTCCGTTCCTATGGCATCATGCTACCGTGGACGTCATTTCCGGCGTCCAACGAAACCGAAGGCCCTTGCCTTCAGGTTTGTCAGAAGCCGGACCTCGTCTTCCTCGAGTCCTGCATACCGAATGCAAAGTAAAAGGTACGGGATGGCAAATGCGATCCCGGCTACTGACAGCACCGCGAGCATCGAAAGGCTTTGAACCAGCTGCCCTGCCGTGTTTCCGTAGCTCTCATGTAGCAGGCCCGCGAGCATTTGCGGAACCCGAGCGCGGGTCGTGAAGTATACGGCCGCACAGCATATCGCCGCCGCTCCGCTTGCGATAACCAGGCGTAATACGCGGGCAAACTTTGGCAGGTCCGTCCGCCGAAACCCGAGTCTCGTAAAGATCCCGTATTCGGCAATAAGAGCCTCGCCGTACCTGATCGCCACCATCGTAAGGACGATCGCCAAAAGGCTTTCCGTCCCCGCTGCCGCGATCAGCCCGATTGTCAAGATTATCGTGGACCCGATCCGGACCTTTAGCAAAAAACTTGCCAGATCCGTGTAAACCCTGACGACCGAGTCGGACATTACGATCCCCAGCGGGATCAGAAAAAGGAATACCCTAAAAATAGGCGTGCTCGCCACATAGGCCTCGGTGAAAAGCAGCGTGATCACCGTTTCGGCCGTTATAAAAAAGAAAGCAAAGATCGGAAGGTAAACTATTGCCAATTTACTCGAGGCCCTAGCCAAAAGCTCTACCATCGAGCTCCGGTCGTCCGCCGACTGCAGCTCCGTCATCCGCGGTATCAGGACCGAGTTTACCGATTCTGATAGCATCCCGATCAGCGGTAGTTGAAAGCACCCTACCGCATAGATGGCAAAAGCCGCCGTATTGAATCGGTTGCCCACGACGAAGAAATGCAGATTCGCGTGAGCGTTCCACAAAAGCCCGGAAAAACCGAGCGGCAGTGCGTATGCAATATGCCTCTTGAGGAACGCCGCATCAAAGCTTCGCCAAAATCTTGGGAAACGGTCACCAAGGTAGACTAGTAGCACAACGCTCTGGATAGCAGCTTGTATTATCGATGCCACCAGGATCGATAGGACCGTCCCGAAGGCCACGGCGGCAATTATCACCGCCAGAGTCCGCGTTATCTGCGACGCGATCACGAAATATGCCCCTATCACCGGCTCCCGATTCGCGAAGGCAACATAGTCGAGAAAAAGCGAAAAAAGCACGACCGCCGAAAGGCCCCCGATCAATGCCGAGAGTGAAACGGTTTCGTCGGAGTCAAAGAAAACTCGGACCGCCTCCGGGAAAAACCCGAAGACGGCGATCGTGGAAAGGCCGATAAATGTGAAATAAAGGACAATGTTCAATACTGCTGGCGAGCGCTCAGAGTCGTCTCGCGAAAGGAAATAAAATGCGCTTATCCCAACCCCAAACGGCAATACCGAAGCAAGTGTTGTTATCAGAGTAGATGCCTGCTTGTAGACGCCGAAATGCTCGATAGTGAGAGTTCTGACGATGATAATGGGTGTAAGCACCGAAAGCGAGAACGCGATAAATCGCGCCAGGAAATACCATGAGGCCTGCTTCTGCAGGGTTGGGACGTCGATTCTGCTGCTAGCGGATTTTCTCGGGTCCATTTTCACTTGGTCGCTGGTACCGTTTGTCAAAGTGGTAAATTGAGGCGATGGCGACCGACTATTGACCTAAAATACACACATTCGCGAAGTGATCGTTTGCGTGATCCTTGGCGGCATTTGTACGGTGCTCTATCCGAATGAAAGTACGTAACGTCAGATCGGCAACGCGGGAAACCATAGTTCGGAAACAACATTTTGAGTAACTCGTAGTTGTCCCGGCTTGTTTAATTAGTTGCATCTCGGATTGGTTCCCAAACGTAAAATGTTTCACCTCACAGAAATCGATAGATTCCAAGTAGGGATGCAAGGTTCGCAAGCGCGAAGTAGGTAGGGTATCCGAGTATTCTGGCGGCGGATCTTTTCCGGTCGATCAGCATTCCGGCCAGCCCCACTCCCCAAAAGACCGTCTGACCAGCAAATAGTATCGCGTACCCGGTTGACCTGAAGGCAAGGACCATATTTGCGAAGTAGGCCGCGATCAGGAATAGCGGGACCGAGTATCGGGCCACTTTATGCGATACGATCGCAAATCCGAAAAACCCTGCCCTCAGCGGGTTCAGGATATCTCGGTTCCGCCAGATGTCAGAAAGCGTTTGGGCTATCACCCGCACCCGCATTCTTAACTCCTTTTCGGTTGTCTCGTTTGTTTCTTCTGTGCAGACGGCCTCTGGTTCAAAAACGGTTCTTAGCCCCTGTCGTTGCATCACAGTTGCGATCAAGAAATCGGAGCACGCCTCCGGGTACATTGGCTTGTAGGCTGAGCGGCGTACCGCATACATACAGCCCGAAACCCCGATCAGCGATGCGGCGAGGCTTTCGTGCCGCTTTATGAAGGTTTCGTAGCCCCAGTAGTCCGCTGAGGCCCTCCCGACCGAGGTGTTTGTACCATCTCGGTAAATGAGCATTCCGCCGACGCAGCCTATTGTCGGGTCTGCGAAGTTTCGGACAAGGTTGCGGACAACGTCCTTCTCGTACCAGGTCGTCGCGTCTGAAAAGAGTAAGATCTCTCCCTCCGCATGTTCCACCCCGAGGTTTTGTGCTCCCGTCTTTCCGAGTCGCCGTTCGGCACGGAGCAGTTTTACCCGCGCATCCGGAAAAGCCTCTACGATCGAGTCTGTCGCATCTTCTGACGCATCCGAAACCACAATAAAATCAAGTTTATCTTCCGGGTAATCGAGGGCCAGCGAGTTTTCGAGCTTTTCGGCAATCGCCTTTTCCTCGTTCCTTGCGGCGATTATCATCGTGACTCTTGGAGTCATCTCCTCGATCTTCCAGCGTCTCGGTCGCAACCGGGCTGCCAGCCAGACTGCGACCGGGTAGCCCGCGTAGGCATACGCTATGGCCGCCGTGTTGGCCCAAAAGATCAGTGAGGCGATCTCAAATATTCCCATTCTTCCAATCAAGCTCGGATCAATTCTGATTTCGGTAGGGTTCCTGCTTCTTGATCCTTCTGGCCTTCACTTTCGGTTCTCTGCCGTTCATGCAATTCCCGCAACCCGATAGCGTAGCATATCGGGAAATAAACGAACCAAAGGTATGCTATTGAGGCAAAAAAGCTCGAAACCGCATATCCGATTATCCCGGCCCACGTCCCGACCACAAGGTAATAGGCCGCGTGCCTTTCATCTCGGGCTCGAAGCTTCTTTTCTATCCTTGATAGCTCCCGAAGCGGATAACAGATAAGTACCAAATACGCTCCAAATGCTATCCAGCCGAGTTCGGACGAAACCTGCGTATAGGCGTTGTGCGTTTGCAGGTTGCGGGGGCCAAACATGATGCTGTTTCCGATTCCAACTCCCTGGGGGTTCCGTAGTGTGACGTAGATCGATCGCGTAACAGCTTCTTGCCGTTGATTGTGCGATCCTGTCGGGTCAAGAGCGGAGTCAAAGATCGAAGCGATCCTTGTTCCAATGTTGCCCGGCGCAAATGCAACCAGAACTATAAAGATGATCGCTGCCAGTCCAAGCGCCTGCGGCATCCGCCCTTTCCCGAGCCGGCTCAGCAGTGCGATGCCGATCGCGGCAATGCCGATCAATCCGCCTCTTGACTGCGTAAGCGTCACCGCTACCAGCATCAGCACGGCCGAGGCAAGCAGGAGAACTCTCAACATTATACTCCGCCCCGCAAACGCCAATCCGATCGCTATCGGAACGAACATCACCAGATGGATGGCCATGTCGTTCGGGTTCCCGAACATTCCGCCGAAATCAACTGCGATCCGGTAGCCCTCTATCTCGAAGATCCCTTGGCTGTAAAGGTCATAGGTCTGGTAGCTCAGGTAAACCCCGATAGCTACGCCCAGCAGCATTAGCGTTTTGATCCGCCGCAGGCTTGTCAATACGTTCGCCGTTACGAAAAATACAAGCACGAGCGGCAGCCACAGGTCGTTAAATGTCTTCCATGCTAATGCCGGGTCGCGGGCTATCGGCATTGTCAGCAAAGCAAACGCCGTCATTACCAGCACGCACTTCACCTCGGTCGGGAATTTGCGTGACGAACCGCCGCTCATCAGTTCGGTCAGAAGGAAAGAAACCAATGCCCCCGCCGCTGTCAGCATCGGCAGCGAGTTTACTACCGGAGTTGTCGGGTAAAACTCATGCGGCCGGAAATATACCGCATATGCAAACGCCGCAACGAACAAAAACGTTAAGCGATGCCCACCGGTTCGTTCTTCCGTTGGCTTTGCATCGCCAGCCGTCCTAGGATCGCGATCGAGAATCTTCCCATTTCTTACTGCTTCCTCCATCGCTCCGAAGATCTAGATGCTTGAGGTTTTTCGAGGTTTTCGTCCCCCGAATACACCTCGGTCTCTTAAGATCCATTACATTTTATTGGTCCCGGACCTTAAGCATCATCGATAAGCCGGTCCCGCCAAATCCGACCGCGTAAATACGTTTTCGCGTCGCATGAATACGCTCCAGCCGGTGCTTGCTTCCGGTGGCGGAAAGGCTCCATGTGGCTCCGTTATCCTCGGAGACTATCGCAACGCCCTTTTCGCCGATCGCCGTGGCCTGCCCGTTGCCGAAAAAAACGACGTCGGTCAGGTCGCTCGCGACCGGCGAGCGTACCACTTCCCAGTTGGTTCCGCGGTCCTTGCTGCGGAGAATTAGCCCATTGCGCCCTACCGCGATCAAGGTTTCTTTGTCGTCCGATCGTGCGACCGCGTTTAGCCGGAGCCGTTGGCCGGTCTGCGGAGCGGAGGCCGCCGTCCACGAACTGCCCCGGTCCATGCTTAAAAGTACGGTCCCCAACCCTCCGACGATAATGCTCCGGCCGTCTGCGTCCATCAGCCCGCTGGTCAGCATCGCCCGGGTCGCGAGCCTAACCCGCCGGAATCCGCTTTCATCGGGTTCCGGCATTAGCAGCGTGCCTGATTCGCCCAGGGCCCCGGGCATCCCGCCTTTTGCATCAAGCAAGAAACGCAAGAACCGCTCGCGGCCGGGCTCTATCTTAACCGTGTCCCATGTCGTTCCGCCGTCGTTGGTCCTTAGGATAACGGTCGGTGTCTCGGCCGCGGGGCCAAAAATGTCCTTTTCGCAAAGCAGCCAGCCGGTCTGTGCATTGGCAAAGTAAATATCCAGTATCGTTTCGATTCCGCCGATCTTTACCCGCTCCCAGCTATCGCCCCCATCTTTCGTCCTGAGTAGTGTGGCTGCGGTTCCGCCCGCCCAGCCGTTCAGATCATCGAGAAAATAGACCGATCTCAAGTGGGCCAATGTCCCCGAGTTCAGCCGCGTCCATTCTGCCTGAGCCGCGGCGACCCCTACGAGCAAAATTGCAATACCGCCCGCGACGAAAATGTTTCGCAAAAAATGGACCACGCTTTTACTTACAACGGACTGCCCAAAAGGACGCGGATCGCACTGACCCGGCCAACGATCTCGAATATCTTTGTCAGGCTCCAGCGCTTCTCGGGTACGATTATTTGGTCGCCCGGCAGCAAATATGGCACCGGCTCCCGGCCCTTAAGAACTTGTTCAAGGTCTACCACCGACTGCGAGAGCTGGCCGTTTCGGTCCATCCGGACCAGGACTACCCGATTGCGGTCGCCTTTTTCCGCAATTCCCCCGGCTTCGGCGATCGCTTCGTAAAGTGAATATCGACGGTTCATCGGCTTGATGCCGGGCGTCCCGACCCGCCCGAGGACGCTGAACCGGGCCGAGCCTACCTTGTCGAGCGTGACCGTCACCTGCGGGTCGATAATGTATTCGTTTAGCTCGCGTTGGATGATCTCGGCAACCTGTTCGGTCGTCTTCCCGCCGACAAAGATCCCGCCGCGTATCAATGGATACGCGATCCTTGATGTCGGCGGAACGACGATCCCCGATTTCGAGTAGTTCGCATGCCCGAATACATCCACTGAGATCACATCCTCCGGCCCGAGGACGTACTCAGCAAGGAAATTGTTGTAAAAGGGAAGCAGCGATTCTTCGTCATCCTGGCCCGCGGCGCTAGTGTTCGCGGGCGGTGTCCCCGCCGTTTGCGGAACTGTTGCATCTCCGGCAGTTTGGGCGCGGGCCTCGGCCCCAAAAAGTATTCCTGAGAATAATACCACCAATAAAACGCTTCTAATTCTCATTGTTCTTCACCTGTTTGCGTCCATTCCCCGGCTATGCGGTGCCCCGTATCCCTGCATGTGGATCTTGTTCGCCTATCGGCTGCCGCGTCCGAAGAGTATTGTCTTGAATGTTTCAAACAATATCACAAGATCGAGCGACAGCGACTGATTCTTTATATAGTAAAGATCGTATTCCAGCTTCTTTTTCGACTCCTCTACCGATGCACCATATGGATAATTCACCTGTGCCCATCCGGTCAGTCCGGGCGGGACAAGGTGCCGGTATTCATAAAATGGGATTGCTTCGGCAAGTTTCGCGACGAACTCCGGACGTTCGGGCCGGGGCCCTACGAAACTCATATCCCCTTTCACGATGTTCCAGAATTGCGGGATCTCGTCAAACCTCAGCTTTCTAATGATTCGGCCGACCCTTGTAATGCGATCATCCCCTTCGCTCGCCCAGACTGCACCGTTCTCTTCTGCGTCCGTCCGCATTGAACGAAACTTAAGTAGGACGAACCGCTTGCCATGCTTGCCGACCCGTGTTTGCTTGTAGAGCAACGGTCCGCTCGAATCAAGTTTCACGGCGATAGCGGTCAGGAGGGCGATCGGAAACGAAACGATCATTCCAACCAACGCAAGAAGTCTTTGCGAAACATCTCGGAAGCTCTGCATGAACCGGGTCTCTCTCGGCCGGGCCGAGAATATCAGCCACGAGGGCAGCAAGCTGTCCAAATGGACCTTGCCGGTAATACGCTCCATATAGGTCGTTGATTCTTCTATGCTCAGGTTTCCTGAGAGTCGCAGCTTCAGCAGCATATCTAGCGGGAACTTGCCGCGGCGGTCCGAAACGCCGACGACGACCCTCGTGATGCCCTCTTCGGCGATGACCCGTTCCAGTTCGTCAAGCCGGCCCTTGAATTCTAGGGCGGAACTCGGGCGGTTCCCGTTGAGCTTCTCGCCGCAAACATACCCGACGATCCGGTAGCCAAGGTCACGTCGTTTCAAGGTCGCGTAATTCATCTCATCCAGCGATGACCCGCTTCCGACCAAAATGACCCGTTCCCCGATCTCCGGATGGCCAAGGTAGTAGTGGATCACCACCCTTGAAGCCAAAAGGAACATCAGGATGATCGGGGCTGAAAGGGCCGCGACGCCGCGCCCGACCATTAGTTGGGGAAAGAAAAAGTATATCAGCGCCAGAAACAGCCACGTCGTCCCAAGCGACTGGATCAGCCTCACCAGCATTTCACGCCGGCTGCTTATGACCGAAAAGTCGTATAGATCAAAAACGTAGAGCGACCCGATACTGGCGGCCATAGCGAAAGCGATCTTGAGCTCGGTAAATTCATCTCCGAGCCAGGCCTCGGCATCACTCAAACCCAATCGCCCAACGGCCGCGAGCACGAATCCCAGGAATACGAATACAATATCCGCAAAGAGTAATAAAACGGCTCTTGATGTTAGGCGGCTATTCATTCTGCTTTTAACCGATCTTTCCTGGCGACCGCCACTGGCTACTTTTCACGCATCGAACGGTAATTCGAGTAGTAGTAATAGTCACGACTGACCAATGCTTCTTCCGATCGGTTGACCACTACGGCCAGAAGTTTTTGCTTCGGGAGCGTACGGATGACCCGGTCCAGTTCTTGATAATTCACCTGATTCGTTCCGACGACCAATATTCCGGCGTCTGCTACCTCGAGGATCGCCGCAGCATCGGCGAAAAGGTTCATCGGTGGGGCGTCAAAGATCGTGAGATCAAACGCTTCTACCAACTTGTCGTGCAGGTCACGGAATTTTGAGCTCGAGATCAGCTCCGCCACGTCTTCCCGCGACCGGCCGCCGTGGATCAGGCCTAAGCCGGACGGTTCGAGGATGTTTAGAGCTTTCTCGAAGGGTTGCCCATCTCTCAATAGCTCCGCCAGGCCGTATGAATCTTGGTGCCCGAGATATTCTGCTATGCTCGGCTGTCGAAGGTCCGCATCGACCAGGGCCGCACGGATCCCGTCCGTCTGAGCAAGTAGCCACGCCAGATTTATCGCCGTTACTGTCTTGCCCTCGCCCGAACCGAAACTTAACACGACAACACTGCGGAGCCCGGTTTCGTTTTTTTTTGTTGATCAATTGTGTCCTGAGTGATCGGTAATCTTCAGTGTATACCGACTCAGGTTCGCGAATAGCCACCAAACGTTCATTGACGCCCGTCGGTGAAATGGTAAGGGTCGCAAACTCGTCCGGAGCCGCCGCGGCAACGAGGTGGTTCGCGTTAGACGCTTCGATTGGAGCCCCGATCTGATGAATGCCCGAAGGGGCTGAAAAATCACCGGTAGGTTCGGTGCGGCTTTCTTCGGTCTTTGCGGTCGGACGCCCGAATTTCAGCTCGCGGACCGCGAACTCCGCGTTTTGATGCGGATCGCGGTTTGTCCGTTGAGACATATTGGACGTCGGGTCGAGTTTGTCCTCAGGCCGTGCTGGCGGGTTCTCAACCACTTTTTTTAAGGACTTAGAAAACCTCATTGATAATAAAGACTACGGAAATCACCAGTCCAACCCAAGTAAACTGCAAATATGGGCAAAACCGTTGCCCCGAGAAAATGTCGAATCAGTGAAAGTTTCCCGATTCTGGAAAATGCCTCACTTCAGCGGCCCGCCTAGAGCGGCTCAAAGCTTGTGACTTCTTCCTCCTCGTGGACCTTTGAGATCAGGTCACTGAATCCCCGTTCACTCAAAACCCTTGTATTCGCCTGTTCTGCCGCCTTTCGTTCATGCGAAAGAAGATTTTCCCGGTCCGGAAGAAGGTCGAGGCTGGAGGCGACCTCCTCCACCATGGATCGATCTACGGACTTTTTATTGGCTGCAAATGCTGCAATGAGGGAATTGTCGCAAAGGTTATTTACTTGTCTTGCAATTCCCTCAGAACATTGGAATATCAGTTCAATTGCCTCGCCACTAAAGATCGCATCGTTTTTTGCACCCGCAAGTTTCATTCGTTCGACAATGAAACGCTCGACTTCACCAACATCACCAAGTATTGGCATCTCACACCGCAGCGCGATCCTCTGTTTCAATTGTCGCAGGTCACGCCGGCGAAGCCGCTCTTTAAGTTCCGGCTGGCCAGTCAAAATGATCTGAAGGAACTTTGAACTGTCAGACTCAAAATTCAAAAGCAGACGGATCTCTTCCATTAATTCGTCTGACAGCTCATGGGCTTCGTCCACGATCAACATTGTCCTAAGGCCGCGCTTGTGTCTTTCCTCGAGCATTTTGCCCATTTCCAAGAGAAGCCCGGTCTTTGAATCGTGATCGCCAAGGCCAAGCATTTCTGAAATGTGTTGATAAAACTCGTCGATAGTTAAGTGCGGGTTGAAGATATAGGCGGCGAGAACGCTCGAATCGAGACGGCGGATTATCCAGCGCAACGCCGTTGTTTTCCCGGTCCCGACCTCGCCCGTTAACATCATCAGGCCTTTCGCCATCTCGACGCCGTAGTATAAGCCAGCAAGCAATTCATTGTACTTCGGTGTGAAAACAATGAACCTCGGGTCAGGCGTCAGGCTGAACGGGTAATCGTCTAATTCAAAAAATTCTTTATACATCTTATGAAAGGCGCCTTAGCCGATCAACTCGAATAGCCGCGTTGCCGAGATCGCCAAAGCAAGCACCGGCACCGCGGCCGCCGCAATGGCAATTCCACCGGCCCGCAAGAGCAAGGTTCGCCTCCTAGCCTGTACTACCTCGCCCTCGGTCAAGAGCGGCGGAATTGCGGCCCAAACAGGGAGGCCTGTATAGTACTCGGCGTCCACAACTGAGTTTATCCTGAAAAGCCGGGGAAATTCATAAAATGCCGTTAGAGCCAGACCGAAGAACAAGCCCGCCCCGATGCCACCAAATAAGAGAAATGTCTTCTTTGACGCGTTTTCGGGGGTTTCGGGGAGGTTAGCGGCGTCAACTATCTGGATAGTTTCGCCCTGGTCGTTAGATTCGCGTTCGACCTGCTGTTGAGCGGTGTTGAACTTTCGCAGCAGTTCGTCGTAATTCGCTTTCGCAGAGGCATACTGGTTGTTGACGCCCTCAAGTGCAACCTTAACGTTTGGTATCAAGTTGATCCGGCTTTCAAGCTGCACGATCTGTGCAGAATTTTGCCTTATCTCGAGGTCTTTTGCCTGCATTTGGACGTCGATCTGCCGAATCTGCCCCTCAGCCTTTTCGCGCTCGATCTCTAGACTGCTTTTCTGTAGTTCTGCCCGCCGGTTTGCGGCGTCGTTCACTTGCTTGACACGGTTATCGGTTGTCCGGGCAAGCTTGTCGATCTCGTCATTTACCTTCGAAAGTTCGATCTGTGCCTGAATCACATCCGGATGACGCTCGCGAAACTGCTTTTTCAGGTTCTCTAGCTTTGCCGCCACCTCGGTTCGTCGCGTGATCAACTCGGCATAGGCAGGGGTATCCTCAATGCGGGTCGCCTGAACAACGGCGTCCTGAGTTTCTTTCTGCCCAAAGTTTTCAACAAGACGAATCTGGCTATTAAGGGCTCGAACATTCTCAAAAACGCGTCCCCGCTCCATCATCAAGGTTTCCTTTTCCTTGTAGATCGTCTGTTCGCGTTGGCGTAGGCCTTGTAATTGTGCGATCAACCCTTGCGAAGACTCCGGCAGGGTCTCAATGTTGCTGGCCATGATCTGGAGTCGCTGCTGCTCAAGAGCGTCGAGGGACGCCTTGGCCTGTTCAAGCTGAGTGTCGATGAACTCCTTTGTCGTTTCGGCACTCTCCTGAGAGGCGGAGAGCTGGGATGCGATGTAACGGTTCGCGAGTTCGGCCGTCACCTTTTGGGCGGTGACCGGATCCGTGTATTCGTAGCTTATCCGAAACCCTACGACCTGCTGGCCTTCACCGCGTTCCGGTTCGACCAGGATGTCTCCCTTCATCTTCTCAGCGACGTCGCCAACCGGCATCCCGGCTGCAATGTCGCGAGGGTACAGGCCATATTGCTCGACCAATTCAGAAAGAGAAGAACGGCTAAGAACAGCGGAACCTATCGACTGCAGCCGATTCGAGAGATTCTCGTCGGTAAGAGATGGGGCGACCTTTTCGGATATCGAAGGAGGCGTGAGGGTAAGAAATGAGGTCGATTTGTATTTTTCGGGGAAGTCCTGGAGGCTGATAGCTACCGCGAGAGCCACCGCAACGGTCGGCAAAATGAGCAGCCAAGCCCTGCGCTTCAGTATTCCTAAAATGTCACCGGGTGTCCTTTTTCTGAATGCAAGATTCATTGTTCGTCCTTCTCTGCGTAGACAATTACCACGCTCAACCTTAATGCTCTACTCGAACCCCTGCTTGCAAGCTATTAGTAATAGCATATTCCCAGGACTCTTGTTGAACATAGATGATCTACGCGACTAACAGTGCTAATTGCTAAACGAATCCAAAATTTGGAGAGAAGGCTCTGCTTGTTAGCCGGCGTTTCCGAAACTTCTTCTTATTGCATGAGCGAACCCGACCAATCCTAAACCAAAGAGCATTAAGGAAGCGGACTCGAAAGAGGCAGGCGACCCGGGACAAGTTCCAAGGAAACTAACCCAAGCGGTAGTATCCGGGGAGCAGCCGACAGCGCCGTCCGCTATAGAGGAGCCCTGACTGATCTGAGCAAAGGTCAGGGCGAAAGCAGCCAAAGTCAAAAATAAACAGACCGCCATTAAGAAACGGTTGTGGGTCTTACGGGACATTTTAATACCTCTTCAGTGAGGGATGAGCCGGGGAAACGGCTTATCCCAATAAATCTCAGATCGACACTGTCGTCCAAAACTCGGGACTAGTTGCAACCGAATCTGAGATCGGCTCTATCTGCAAAAGCTACAATAGAGACGAATTTCCGCAATTAATTTGCTCAAGCCGGTCGAGGAGCTGTGTCCGAAACCTGTACAAACAAAAAGTTCCCAGAACTCCGGGAACCGCTGGTGAAAGACAACTTCTCTTCCGGTAATGACCCTTTTGGATCTGTAATTTCCTTCATCGTACCGCCGAAGAAGCAGAAAAGCAAGCATTTTTTGCGAAATTTAACAATAAAGTAGTTTATATAGGTGAGATGGAATATGCCCATCTGTGTCTCTTGAACCATTAGAAGTTGAATCGCGCTGAACTTGATATCGTCGATTGGCTTTTGCTGCGTTTCCATCAATTTCGTTCGAAAACGGCTACGGCCGAGAAGGCGGCCATGATGAGGACAACGAGCCAGCCGGCGGCTTGGAGCCAGGTCGGTATGGCGATGTCCGGACGGCGGCGGGCGGCGATGAGCATCAGGCCGAGGCCGAATGGCAGGATAAAGCCATTGATCGTACCGGCCCAGACGAGCACGGCGACAGGCCGCCCGACGATAAGAAATACGGTGGTTGAGAATGCAATGAAGACTACGATGGCCAGCCGCGTTCGCCATTCGGTCCATGTGCCAAATGTCTTGAGAAACGAGATCGATGTATAGGCCGCCCCGATGACGGATGTGATGGCTGCGCACCACATCACGATGCCGAAGATCCGTTGGCCTATGTCGCCCGCCGCATTCTGAAAGACCGAGGCGGGTGGGTTCGCAGGGTCGATCGTAAATCCCATCGAGATAACGCCGAGAGCCGCAAGAAAAAGAGAGAACCGGATGATGGCGGTCAGGACAATGCCGGTCACCGCGCTTCGAATGATCTGGCCGAGGTTCTCCGGCCCCGTGATTCCGGCGTCGATCAGGCGATGAGCTCCGGCGAAGGTGATGTAGCCGCCGACCGTTCCGCCGACGAGAGTTACGATCGCACGAGCGTCGATCGTCGTTGGGACAAGTGTCCGATAAACCGCTTCGCCGAGCGGCGGGCTTGAGACGAAAAGGACGTAAACGATCAACGCGAGCAATACGATGCCGAGGACCTTGACGAAATGGTCCATGAAGCGGTTCGCGTCGGGCAAGAGAAATATCGCGATGGCGACCAATGCACTAATGGCGGCACCGGCTTCGACCGGCAGTCCTGCCGCAGCATTGAGCCCGAGGCCGGTTCCGGCGATGTTGCCGACATTAAAGACTAGCCCGCCGAAGACGATCATCGCCGCGAGTACATAGCCAGAACCGGTCAGCGTTTCATTCGCGAGGTCCTGTGCCCGCATTCCGGCAAGCGAAAGCACCCGCCAGATATTAAGCTGGGCAAAGATATCGAGGATGACCGAGATAAGGATGACGAAGCCGAAGCTCGCGAGGAGCTGCCCGGTGAAGACCGTCGTCTGCGTCAAAAATCCGGGGCCGACGGCCGAGGTCGCCATTAGGAATGCGGCACCGAGTATGGCCGAAGATCTTGTCTTGTTTGTCATCTAAGCAGCTTTGATCTCGAATCCGTTTTCAACGAAGGCTTCGTAGAGTCGCTTGGCGATCGCGACCGCATTCGGGCCGTCGCCGTGGACGCAGATCGTCTCCCCGGAGAGCTCGACGTTTGAGCCATCGCTGGCGACAACGCCGCCGCCGAGAGCGATGCGAAGTGCCTGTGACGCCGCGATCTCGGGCGCATTTATCAGTGAGTTCGCCTTTATCCGCGAGACGAGCGAGCCGTCGGGTTCGTAAGCTCGGTCGGCGAATGCCTCGTCGGCGGCTTTGAGCCCAAGCGAGCGTGCAGCGGCGGTCGAATGGCTTTGAGCAAGGCCGTAAAGCGTCAGGCCCGGGTCAAACTCGCGGACAGCTTCGGCGATGGCTTTAGCGATCACGACGTCGCGGGCGGAGCGGTTGTAGAGAGCTCCGTGCGGTTTTACATGGTTCATCTTAACGCCCAGTTCACCGCAGGTTTCGGCAAAGATCTCGAGCTGTTCAAGGATCAGAGATCGGATCTCTGCAGGCGAAAGCTCGAAATCGGTCCTGCCGAAGTTCTCTCGGTCCGAGTAGCTTGGGTGTGCACCAACGGCAACGCCGTGCTCTTCGGCAAGTGCAATAGTTCGCCGCATCGTATTGGCATCGCCGGCGTGATAGCCGCAGGCGATGTTGGCCGAGCTGATGAACGGCATCAGACCTGCGTCGTCGCCGCAGCCCTCGCCCATATCGCAGTTGATGTCGATCGTGTACTGCATCGTCTTTGCGAAATATTCAATCAGCAAACCTGTTCGCGGGCAAGCCGAACGCCGGTTTCGAGGAAGAGGAGGTCTCGTTCCTGCTCGGCGAGTGATTGCATCGCATCTCCGAGTTCGATCAATTCAAATTTGAAGGAACGCCCCGGCCGGAGCTGAGCCAGGAGCGGCAGATCGACGGCGGCAACGGTAGCGATCCGCGGATAGCCACCCGTCGTCTGGTGATCTGACATCAGAACGGCAAGGCCGCCATCGGGCAAAAGTTGGACCGTTCCGAAAACGGCGGCCGAAGATAAGAGCTCAGTGTCGTCCAATGAAAAGAGCTTCGGACCGGAGAGCCGAAAGCCCATCGGGTCGGAGTTCGGCGTGATCGCAAATGGCTCGCTCGCGAGCACCTGCTCGCTCAATCCCGTGAGGCGGTGAAACTCGGGTCCGGCGGTGATGCGGATGCGAACCGGATCGGTTAGCCGCGGCCGAAGCGAATTGCCGAGAGCGGAAAATGCATCGTGAAAAGTCTCGTTAGTCTCCCCGATCGCTAGCCTGTCGCCAGCTGCCAAAGAGCGTCCATTAAAGCCGCCGAATTGAGCGGCGACATTTGTCGTTCGGCTGCCGAGAATTTCGGGCAGATCAATGCCGCCGCTTACGGCGAGATAGCCGAAGTTGCCCGACGCGGCACCAGAGAACGTAAGGACATCGCCAACCGAGGCAGATTGCGGTTGCCAGGCTTTGATGGTCGAGCCGTTAACGGCGGCTTCAACGTCACAGCCGCCGATGCAGAAAATGGCGTCTGTTTCAAACTCGATTTCAGGAGCGGGGAAGCCGAAATCGAGAACGGCGGCATTCTCGCTATTGCTGAGAAGGATGTTCACGATTCGAACCGAAAGCGTGTCCATCGCCCCGGTCGGGTTGATGCCAAGAGCCATCCGGCCAAAGCGGCCGAGGTCGCGGACGACCGTTCGAATGCCCGGTTTTCGTATGAGAAGCGACATTAGACAGCAACAAATCGGACGCGGTCTCCGGGGCGAAAGACGCAGGGTTCTGCGCGGTTCGGGTCGAAAAGTTCAAGCTCAGTTCGGCCGATCAATCGCCATCCGCCAGGCGATTCGAATGGATAAATTCCTGTTTGGCGGCCGGCGATACCGACGCTGCCCTTCGGTACGCGAAGCCGCGGCGTCGGAAGACGTGGAAACGAGATCGAACTATCAAGTTCGCCCATATATGCAAAGCCGGGAAGAAAGCCGAGCATATAGACGCGGTATTCGCGGCCGCAATATTCGGCGATGAACTCGTCACGCGTCTTGTCGATGGCCGCACAAATTTCGTCGAGGTCAGGCCCGGAAAAATCGACCGGAATCTCCATAAGGCGTGAGCTCACAGAGGCATCTATCGAAAGCTCGTCGAGGCGAGACTCGATCTCCTGTCGAACTTTTGAATGAGCATCGCGTCCGTCTCGCACCACTTCGAGCGGATCAAAGTAAACGCCAACCGACGCATAACAGGGAACTGCTTCGCGGAAGCCGACGAAGGGGGTAGCGGTCAGAGCGGTGGCGAGGGCGATGGCTTTGTCACTAAGCTCGGGCGAGATCTCGGTGCCGAGCTCGACCACCATTGCCGATTCGCCAAGCGGAATTATCCTCATCTTGTTCGCTGTTTGGGGTCGAGATACTCGCGGAGCCCGTCGCCCAAAAAGTTAAAGGCGAGCACGGTCAAGGCGATCGCGGCACCCGGGAAAAAGAGTATGTGCGGATAGATCGAAAAGAAGTTTCGTGCTTCCTCGATCATCGTTCCCCAGCTCGGTGCCGGCGGCGGAATGCCGAGGCCGAGGAATGAAAGCGTCGCTTCGGAGAGCACAGCTCCGGCCATGCCGAGCGAGGACTGGACGATAAGCGGCTGGATCGCGTTTGGCAGAATATGCGTGAAGAGAATCCGCATATTGCTCGCACCAAGAGCTCGGGCGGCCTGGACGAAATCGTATTCGCGGACCTTTAGAACCTGCCCGCGCATAACTCGGGCATAGCCGACCCAGCCGATGATGCAGAGTGCGATGATCAGCTTCTCAAGCCCGGCTCCGAGAAAGGCAACGAAGGCGATCGCGAGCAAAAGGCCCGGAAATGCGAGGAACACGTTGAAGAGATAGCCGGAAAGAATTCGGTCGACCCAGCCGCCGTAGAATCCGGCGATCGAACCAATAAAAATACCGACGACCGCCGAAACGACGACCACGATTATCCCGACCTGAAGCGAGATGCGAGCCCCAAAAAGAACTCGCGAGAAGACATCGCGGCCGAGGCCGTCCGTGCCAAACCAGTGCTGTGCCGATGGAGCGGCAAAGCGAAGCTCGAGGTTTTGCGCCGTCACCTCGTGCGTCGCCAGAAATGGGGCGAATATCGCCACGAAAACGACGATACCCGCGATCACAAGTCCGATGTAGGTCAGGCGATTCATCTAGTTAAGCCGAATTCGCGGGTCGAGCCAGCGATAAACGACGTCGGTCAATGTGTTGGCCAAAATGTACGTTAGGCTGATGACCAAAACGCAGCCCTGGACAAGCCGATAATCGCGTTTAGCGATGCCTTCATCGAGCAAAAGCAGGCCAAGGCCCTGCCAGCTAAAGATCTTTTCAGTGATTATCGAGCCCGCAAGCAAAACGCCGAGCTGAAGCCCGAGGATCGTTACGACCGGGATGAGCCCGTTCTTGAGGACGTGTTTGTAGATTACCGTGCGTTCGCTGAGTCCCTTGGCACGTGCGGTCCTCACGTAGTCCTCGCCGAGTTCTTCGATCACGCTCGAACGCACCATTCGCGTCAGAATCGCCGAAAGAGCCGCCCCGAGCGTGACCGCTGGGAGGATTATGTCTTCGGGATATAAGCTTCCGGTTGGGCGGAAAATCTCAAGCTGTACGGCAAAGAGATAGACGAGAAACGGCCCGACGACAAAGGTCGGCAGCGAAATGCCGAGCAATGCGATGAACGAGGCAAAGTTATCAATGATCTTGCCCTTGTTTGTACCGGCGAGAATTCCGAGCGGGATCGCGATCCCGATCGCGACGAGCATCGAGGCCACGGCGAGCTTGATCGTCGCCGGATACCTCTCGAGGATCATATCCAGAACGGGCCTATCCGTCCTGAATGACGTGCCAAGATCGCCGCGAAGCAGCCCGGCAAAATAGTCGTAATAGCGGTTATTGAGGCCGTGCCACTCAAAACCTTCCTCTGAACTGATCGAGAAAAAGAACGCCGGGCGGTCGAGCCCATGCTTGCGGTTAAAGTTGTCGATCTGCTCCTGCGTCGCCGTTTCGCCAAGGATCGCGGTCGCCGGCGAGCCCGGCACGAATTCGATGAGAAACGTGACGAGCGAGACCACGGTCCACGCGACCAAGATGATCAGGCCGACCTGCCGTGCAAAGCTGAGGAGCTTGTATTTCATCAGAACTATGGGAACGCCGCGAAGATTCCCGTCAGGAAGCAGGCGAACGCAGCCCGGTGTGTATCGCGGCGATGCCGCCGGTCAGATTCCGATATTCTACATCATCAAAGCCGCACTCGCTCATTAGCGCCACAAGGGCTTTCTGATCAGGGAACTTTGAGACCGAATCGGGGAGGTATTCATAGGCCCCACGGTTCCCGCTGACCATGCCGCCGATCCGCGGAAGAACGCGTGTGAAATAAAAATTAAACGCCTGCCGAAATCCCGGCAGGACCGGAGATGAGAACTCAAGGACGACCAGCCGCCCGCCGGGTTTGAGAATACGACGAAGCTCGACCAGGCCGTCGCGAAAATTTGCAAGATTGCGAAGTCCGAAGGCGATGGTGACGGCGTCAAAGGAGCGATCGGCAAACGGCATCGAAAGGGCATCGCCTTCGATCCAGGGAATACGCTCGGTCTTTTCCTTTGCGACGGCGAGCATCGGATGGCAGAAATCGCTTCCGATGACACGTGCATTCGCTCCGGTCTTTAGCTCGATAGAAAGGTCGCCGGTGCCGCAGGCGACATCAAGAACAACGGCGTTTTCATCGTCGAGAATATCGTCAAGCTGAGCCCGGACCTTCCGCCGCCAGCGTTTATCGGTGTTACCGGAGAGAACGTGGTTGAGCAGGTCGTAGCGACGCGCGATGCCAGAAAACATCGAGCGGACAGCACGTGCGTGCTCCTGTTCGCGTAGTGAACGTTCGGGCTGCACTAGTTTTCGGCGGTCTCCTCGGCGGGCGTAAAAAGCATCAGCGAGACCATTGGTGCGGCCCGCAGCTTGTCGATGAAGGACTGCACGTCGGTGAGCGACACGGCGGTGATGGCGTCGGCCTCGGCCTTTGCCGAACGGAGGCTGTAAGTATGAACGTCAAGCCAGAGCGTGGTCGGTTCGATCAAGGCACGCTTGGCGAGGACGAGCCGCTTTGCTGCGTCAAACTCCGCCTGCGAAACGCGGTCGCCGAGAGCCTTCGGGACGGCCTCGTTAACCTCAACAGGCTTGATTCCGTTGTCCGGCCGGCTGATATCGGAGAAGCGAATAACAAAGGTGCCCGGCAGGATATTGGCGTTATTTGCGACCGAAACAAGCTCGCGTTTGTCCGCTGGAGTGGCGTTGCGGAGCCGAGTTTCGATCAGCCCGGCGGCAACGAGCGATGCGGGATATTCCTTTGAATTTCGTGCAATTCCGCGGGCGACCATTCGCATCTCGCCTGTCCCGACAACTGGCGAAGCGACCGTCTTCATCAACGTTTCTGGAGTATCGGGCTGGCGAAATGTTGGCGGAATTCTTCCATCGGATTTTTTCCAAGCACCGAAGAACCGCCGCACGGCCCGATAAGTCATTTCACCTTCATACCGGCCGCTGAGCGTGATGGTCGCGTTGTCGGCACCGAAAAAGCGGCTATAAGCAAACTGCAGATCGGCGAAGTCGATCTTGTCGATCGACGTCGGTGTTCCATTGGCCGGGCGTCCGTAGGGAAACGTGCCGAGCAGATGTGAGGCGGCGGCGATGTCGGCTGCGTAAGCCGGCTGCTTCTCAAGCTCGGCTGCACGTTTAATGGCCTCTGCTTTAACGGCGGCGGTCACATCTTTATCGAGCGTCGGCGTCGAAACGGCAGCGGCCAGCGTCTCGATCATCGTCAAGAAACCTTCCTGATTTGATGACGCAGCGATCTCGATATAATCGTAGTTGCAGGTGACTTCGAGGCCTCCACCGACGTCCGAGAAAAAGTCGCGGGACGCCTGGTTGGGAAATATTGCATCGGAAAGCAGGCACATCAAGCCCTCTTTTCCCTGCGGGTCGAAGGCGGCTCCGGAGTGGACGCGCACTCGGGCCTTTATCTGTTCGGCGGTGTCGCTAAACATCAGGACACGCATTCCGTTGAGCAGTTTTTCCTGCCGTGGTCCGCCGCTTGAGGAGCGCTGTGCGGACATCGCTCCTGCAAATGCGGCAACAAGCGCGAGAGTAGCGAATGATCTAGTTAAAATGGCGTTATTGAACATCTTTTCACGCGGAGCAAAAGCAAAATGGTAACCTTTTTAGTTGCAAAATTCCATCGGAGTGTTGTAACCGCCTTTTCTACTTTTTCCCTTTGCCCAAACTTAAAGAAAAAAATTAACTATAGGCATCGTCACCAAGCGGGAAAGCATCTAGAAACTTTGGATGGACGCCCGGCGTTTCGCGATCAGGCTTTGGAAGATTGACACTTAACATTGCGGCGAAACGCGTTATAATATTTAGATAGATGGTTTTACCTGCCGTCACCCACAGGAGGCAGAGGAGAAGCGGAAAATGGCAAAGATCGTAAAGTATTGCGGTAAATGCGACGAAGGGTTTGCAGAACGGTTTACTTTCTGTCCCGATTGCGGAAGCGAACTGCAAGCTTATGAAATGAATCCGGTCGGCCAAGGGGCCGCACCGCCTTCGCCCGTGTTTCTGGAAGAGACTGCACCGGAGCCGGTCGTTGAGCCTCAGATCGAGGCGGCAGCGGTCGAGGAAGAAGAAATTCTCGAGCTCGGCAATGCCGATCAGCCTGCCGAAGAGATCTTCGTGGCCCCGCCGACTGTCGAGGTGAACGAAGAGGTTCGGGAGTTCGATGGGTACGACGAAGACGTTCAGGAAATTGAGGTTGAGGAACCAGAACCGGAACCGGAAAGGCTACCGACCTCCGCAGCAGCCTTCTTTGAACCGAAGGCCTATGAGCACTCTGAGGCCTCGAAAGCTGCTTACGACCACGACGATGACGGTTATTACATAACTGTTATCCAGGATAATAACGGGAAACAGCGGAATGTGCTGCTTCTAGGGGCAACCTTTCTGGTGCTGACCGTAGCTTTTGCCTCGTGGGGATATTCGCTCTTCAACAAAGATCTCGGCGTCGGTTCGATCGGTGATTCGCAATCACTTGCGTATTTGCTCGATTCGGTACCGATGCCGATCGATGAGATCGAAGAGCAAAAGAAGAATGACGAAGAAGGCGGTGGCGGCGGCGGTGGTGGCCGGGATGAACAAGAACCGGTCAGCCAGGGCGACCTTGCAGATCAATCTCGAACACCAACTCGTCCGCCGGATGCGAAAGTCTTCCGAAGCGACAATTTTGAGTTGAAAACCCCTCCGCCGCAAACCGAAGGCGATCGGAAGTTCCCTAAGGAATTTGACCGATGGGGCGATCCGAATTCGAAATACGCCGGACTTCAGAACGGTCCTGGCACTGGAGGCGGTCAAGGCACGGGCGTAGGGACCGGGCAGGGAAGCGGCCGCGGAACGGGTACGGGCAGCGGCACTGGATCGGGAAGCGGTAGCGGCATCGGCGACGGAAACGGCGGCGGCCGAGGTCCGGGAAGTGGTGGCCCGCCTCCGCCGATAGCGGTCGGACCGACGACGGGATTGAAGATCGTAGCAAAGCCGCGGCCGGGTTATACGGAAGCCGCACGCAAGAACGGAACTCAGGGTACTGTCGTGCTTCGTGTGACGTTTCTTGCAAATGGCAGCATCGGCCCGATCTCGACCGTACGTGGACTTCCGAATGGGTTGACCGAACAGGCTATCGCAGCCGCACGCAGCATCCGATTCGAAGCGCCGAAGCGCAACGGAGTTCCTAGTGCGATAACGCGAACGATCGAGTATTCGTTCACGATGTATTAAAGTGAAGTTAGTTAAATTGAAAAAGCCGGGTTTGTCGCCCGGCTTTTTTGTTTTTTTAAGTTGAGGCTGTGGACTCAATCTTCGAATTGGGCCTTCAGGCTCTCAATATACGGAGCACGAGCGACGCCTTTTTCGGTAATTATCGCCGTGACAAGATCATTTGGCGTGACGTCAAAGGCGTAGTTCGAAATGCCGATGCCGTCCGGTGCAAGCTGAATGTCCTTGACATGCGTAATCTCGCGGCGATCGCGTTCCTCGATCGGGATCTCGTCCCCCGACGGGCAGTTCATGTCAACGGTTGAGAGCGGTGCCGCGACGTAGAACGGAATTCCATGCCTTCGGGCAAGCACGGCGACCATATAGGTGCCGATCTTGTTGGCAACGTCGCCATTGGCCGCAATGCGGTCGCTTCCGACCACAACCGCCTGAACCTCGCCGCGCTTCATCATATGGCCGCTCATGTTGTCTGTAATAAGCGTTACTGGGATTTCGTCTTGCAGGAGTTCCCAGGCGGTCAAGCGTGCACCCTGAAGATACGGCCGGGTCTCATCTGCGATGACCGACACCTTTTTCCCTTGATCGACCGCACCACGGATAACGCCGAGCGCCGTTCCCCAAACGCCGCCGGTCGCAAGAGCTCCTGCGTTGCAATGCGTCAGAACGGTGTCGTTGTCCGCAAGAAGTTCGCCGCCAAACTGGGCGATCAGCCGCTGCGATTCGATATCCTCGTCATGGATCGCTTTAGCATCCGCGATCAGTATCTGCTTGATCTCAGAGATGCTGCGGCCGTCGGCTTTGGCCTTGGCAAAGGTCCGCTTCATCCGGTCGATCGCCCAGAAAAGATTGACCGCAGTCGGACGCGTCCGGCCGAGGACGTCGGAAATATAGTCTAGTTCCTCTTCAAGATCGGCAATGTCCGTACCGACAAATTGATTGACGCCGAGCGCGATGCCATAGGCGGCAGAGACGCCGATCGCCGGTGCTCCGCGGACGACCATATCCTTAATGCCAGCCGCGACCTCGTCGTAAGTGCGGAGCGTCAGCCACTTTTCCTCGGTCGGGAGCAGTCGCTGATCGAGCATCAGGACGCCTTCATCTGACCATTTAACAGGGATTATATTGAGATTCATAAGTTCAAAGTGCGGCCTCGTTCAAACGGCTGTCGGGCCAATTGCCAAAAGTTGAACTCTAAACGAAAACGCCGCAAGCCTCAAATTTCCTGAAACCTTTTGTAGGTCGCTTGACGTTATTAATGGCGGGAACGGCAGACTTATGAAGATCGAACAGATACTAGACGGCATACACGGCTCGGTGATCAAGCGTCGCTGGGCACAGCTCTTTACGGCATTCGTCCGTGTGCTTTTAGGCTTCGCTTTTATCCCGCCTAGCATTCCAAAGATCTTGAGCCAGCCCTTCACGGTTCTGCCGGATTCGAACCCGGTCGGGGCTTACTTCAACGCTCTTTATCATACGGGTTTTTACTACAACTTTCTCGGCTGGTCGCAGCTGATAGCGGCCATTCTTTTGCTCATTCCGCGAACCTCGCATCTCGGCGCGCTGATGTTCTTTCCGATAATCGTTAACATCGCGATACTCACCAGTTCGGTCGGGTTCGTCGGGACGTGGCTGATCACGGGCCTGATGGCTTTGGCCGCACTCCATTTGGTCGGGTGGGAATACGACCGCTGGAAGGGGATAATTTTCCGCGACCGCGAATGGCGGACAAATGCGGACTGGAAACGGATGGCGGGCATCGTGATCTTTTTCGCAGCAGGCGGTGTTCCGATGGGAATTCTTTGGTACTGGATCGGCCTCGGAAACTTTCCGAACTATCTGCGGATCACCGGAATATTGGTTGGGCTCGGCTTTGTCTTTGGTGTCCTCGTTGCATTTCACTACCGGCTTATGCCGGTAGGCAGACTAAACGATCCCGAGCTGAAATAGAATTTAGATCTACACAAACTCCCACGCATCCGGCCTTCCTTTCATTGAATCTTGATGCCGGTTGCTTTATAGTTTTGCTTTAATTACTCTCGAACCTCATATCCTCACTTTAGTACTTAATGCAGGCAGCAACCGAACGAATGGATCTAACGTTTCGCTCATTTCGCCCTTTTGGCGCCCAACTTCCCGAGCCGATCAATGCCCTTGACCGGATCGCGCGCAATTTTTACTGGTCATGGCATCCGGAAGGCGTCGAGCTTTTCCGTGATATCGCTCCGACCATTTGGGACAAGTACGAGCAGCACCCGCTGAAGGTGCTCGAAGAGGTCGGCGAGTTTCGGCTTTGGCAGAAGGCGGCTGACGACGAATACGTCAAAAAGCTGAACGATTTTGCCGCCAAGTTCGACGCCTATATGGCGGAGGCGGCACGCTCATACGAAAACGGACCGACGCCCGAGCACCCGGCGGCATATTTTTGCGCCGAATATGGCGTACATAATTCGTTGCCGAATTATTCGGGCGGGCTCGGCATACTTGCAGGCGATCATTTGAAATCGGCGAGCGATATGAATGTGCCGCTGGTCGCGGTCGGGCTGCTTTACCGCTACGGATATTTCCGTCAGGACATCGGCCACGACGGCTGGCAGGAAGAGCATTACGCAAATATTTTCGGGCATGGCCTTGCGATTACGCCTGTCATCGCCCCGACCGGTGAACGAGTTCGGGTAAGTTGCTACATCCGCGGGCGGGAGGTCATCGCTCAGGCTTGGCTCGTTAAGGTCGGCCGCATTTCGCTCTATCTGCTCGACACGAATGTTGATGAAAATAGCGAGGTCGACCGGATGATCACCGGCCACCTTTACGGCGGCGATTCGGAAACGCGTATCGTTCAGGAAAAAGTGCTTGGGATCGGCGGCGTGCGGTTGCTGCGAAAGCTCGGCGTTGAACCGAATGTTTTTCATCTCAATGAAGGCCACGCTGCTTTCTCGACGCTCGAGCTCGTTCATGAGTATCTGGCTAAGAACCCGGAGAAGACATTTGCTGAGGCTCAGGTGTTTGTAAAGGAGCAATGTGTTTTCACGACACATACGCCGGTCGCCGCGGGTAATGATGTGTTTCAGCCGGAGCAGCTTCGGTCGTGCTTTAGCCTGGATTACATCGCGTCGCTGAAGTTGGATGAGAGCGAGTTCTTTTCTCTCGGCCGGGTCGATCCCGACCACGAGACGGAACCTTTCGGGATGACGCCATTTGCGATTCGGATGACGCGCTCAGCGAATGGCGTTGCCGAAAAGCACGGCGAGGTCTCGCGTGGGCTCTGGAAAGATATGTTCCCGGCAGGCTCGGCTGTGCCGATCTCTCACGTAACGAATGGAGTGCATCCGCCAACGTGGATCGCACCCGCATACCAGCGGCTTTTCGATACGGAGATCGGTTCGGACTGGGCAAAGCTTATCCACGATCCGCAGGCATGGGCAGCGGCGATAGACCATATCGACGACGCGAAGATCTGGCAAAAGCACGTTACGCTTAAGAACCTCTTGATCGCATTCATCCGCCGCCGGACGCTACGAAAGGAGACCGGCGGTCAGGACACGATCAACGAACGCACGAGCACGTCGGACCTTTTTGACCCGAACGCCCTTACCATCGGCTTTGCCCGCCGTGTCGCCCAATACAAACGCTGGAACCTGATCCTTTCGGACCTCGACCGTCTTCTGCGGCTTGTGGATCACGCCGACCGGCCGGTGCAGTTCGTTTTCGCTGGCAAAGCGCATCCGCAGGACCGGACGGCGAAGGCAATTCTGCAAGAACTGATGAGCATTAACCACGAGTCTCAGTGGCAGTCGCGGGCGGTATTCATTGAAGACTATGACCAGGAGGTCGCACGGTATCTTGTCCAAGGCGTCGATGTTTGGCTCAACGTGCCGCGGCGTCCAATGGAGGCGAGCGGTACCAGCGGGATGAAGGCCGCAATGAACGGCGTGCTTAATTTCTCGATCCTCGACGGTTGGTGGCCCGAGGGATACAACGGCCGCAACGGTTTCGCGGTCGGCGACCTCAGAGATTTTGACAGCGATGCGGAGATCGACGCGATCGAGGCAGAGTCGCTTTATTCGACGCTCGAGAACGAGGTCGTTCCGACGTTCTATCAACGCGGCGAAGGCGGCTTGCCGAGCGAGTGGATCGCCCGGATGAAGGATTCGATCGCGACGCTTACGCCGCAGTTCTCGAGCGACCGTATGGTGGCCGACTACATCGAGAAGATCTACAAACGATAAGAGGCTCGGAATGTTTGAACCTCAACAGGAATTTACCACGGGCAAGATCAAGGCCATGGAGTGCTACCGCGAAGCCTGGGAAATGGTTCGCGGGCAGTACTTAATGGTGTTTGCGGTCGTGATCGTCGGGATGATCGTCGGTAGCTTGATCCCGCTGATCATTCTCGGGCCGATGGTCTGCGGCATTTACCTTTGCCTTTTCGATATGATCGACGGCAAGCCGATCAGCTTTGACAAGCTCTTCAAGGGGTTCGACTTCTTCCTGCCAAGTTTTCTGCTGACACTGCTGATAATGGTCCCGATCGTCATCATGGTCATCCTGATCTACATTCCGCTCATAGGGGTCGCGATCGCCGGCCAGCGGATGTCGCAAGACGAGCTCTTGTGGATGATCATCGGAATGTTAGGTGTCGAGCTCGTCTTCGCAGTGATAATGACCATCATCCATACGCTTGTCATCTTTTCCTTCCCGCTGATCGTTGACCGAAAGGCCGGAGCTTGGGAGGCGATTACGCTCAGTGCCCGAGCCGTTTGGGCGAATAAGGGCGGAGTCGGGGCTCTTTTTGGAATTGGGTTTTTGCTTGCGATCCTTGGTTATCTTGCATTATGCGTGGGGATATATTTGGTCATTCCGATAATAATCACGGCGACCGCCGTTGCATATAGAAAGGTTTTTCCGCCCTTGGCAGAGCGTTTCAGCTCGCCACCTCCCCCTGAGTTTTACGATAACGTTGCTTGATAATATGCCAGCTGAATTCAAGTATTTGGATACGATCGACGACTTTGAGGAGCTTCTGCGGGTTTCCGATGAGCGGCCGGTGACGGTCTATAAGCATAGCTCGACATGCGGCATCAGCGCTCATTTGCTCGAAGAGATGATAGCAGTTGACGGAAATGTAAACGTCGTTGTCGTCCAACGTTCGCGGGAACTTTCAGACCACATTGCCCGGCAATCGGGCATCCGTCACCAATCGCCCCAGGCGTTCGTTTTTCGCGAGCGAAAGGTCCGCTACCAGGCATCGCATTACGCGATCAACCCATCGGACATCAACAAGAACCTAAAGCAATGATAGAACCCCTAGAGATCGTTGAAGAAAACGACCGCGAACTGACCATCGGTTGGTCGGACGGCACCGAGACGCGCTTCACGGCCGCCGGGCTGCGGCGGGCGTGCCCGTGTGCCGGCTGCATCGACGAATGGACAGGCAAAAAGATCCTCGACGAGAAAAATGTACCCGATGATCTAACAATCAAACATACCTCTATCGTCGGCCGCTACGCCCTCAACTTCCACTTCTCGGATGGGCACGACACGGGCATCTTTAGCTTTAATTTTCTCCGCGACCTGAAATGACGCAAGCATCGTTCGGCCTCGATAGGTTAGAATATAGAGGATGAATGAACGCGATATCTTCGACGAGCGTCAAGAGGTAAAAACCTCCTCATTTGCTTGCACCCATTGCCGCGAACGCAACGACTACGAAGTCCGCTGGATGACCCGTATCAAAAAGAAGAACCTGCCCCGCAATTTGAATGAACGCGACCGGGCCCAGCTTGAGAAGTCGAGGGATTATATGGTCCGGATCGACGATGTGCTGATGTGCAAAAATCTCCGATGCCGCAAGCGTTTTGAAATACCCACAATGCAATCGGTCGTATTTTTGTAGTAAGGCTGCCTGCAAAGTGTTATTATTGGATTATTGAGATCAGTTCAGGCAGGTAATGGCTATGGTCCGAGATCCGTTGGCAAATTGGCCCGGAAGCGAGCCGCCCGATGAAGAAATTGCGAATTTCATCGAGCACGAGATCTCTCACGTCCCGCAAGCTCCTCATGAACTCCTTGAGCGCCTTACTGAACACCACTCCTCATCTCCGGCCGATTCAGGCGGCGATATCGATGCGAGCTGGGAAGAGGTAAACACATCAGGTTCCGAAGCTGTCTTCGGCCACAACCCGACTCCCGATCAATCCGACGTAGAAGAAAACGCCCACGCGATGGGGATCGATTTTGAGGACAACGAGCCGCTCGATTTCGTCCGCAAAATGGGACGGCGAGACCGCAACCGCTTTGAGCTCGACCCTCTCTCCAAGTCCGACGGTGATTCCATCTAGATCATTTATTTGATTCCCGGTCCGCTAAAAACGGCGAGCGGGATCTTTGTTGCGGGATCGAACGTGACCTCGGTTATCGGCTTATCTGTCCGGAGCGTGACGGTCTTTGCTCTCGCGTCGAGGTCGACTTTCTCGATCTTCGAAGTGCCGTCGCCGAACTTTAGCTCTACCTCAAGCGGCAAGCGGAACGCAGCAGGCGTTGTGGCCGAGCCTCGTTGGGTTTGGGTAAAGGTCAGGGTCACTGCGTTCCTTTCACTGTCGAAGCGGTTCGTTACACGGACCTTCGGATGCCCGGACTTGAAAACCCATTGGTCGAAGTACCAGCCGAGCTTCTGGCCGGAGGTTTCCTCCATAACCTTCTGCAGATCCGCAGTCTCAACCGAGCCGAACCGGTGACGTTCGAGGAAAAGCTTCACCGCCCGCCAAAAGTTCTCATCGCCGACCTGCTCGCGGAGTTGGTGAAGGACGGCCCCGCCCTTGTTGTAGGTCACGGCGGGCCAGCGGAAGAGTACGGATGTATCGCCGGCACGGCGGTTATACAGAGCATGTGAAACAGGCGTCGTCGCGGTGTGGTTCACGTAGTTTTCGGCATCAAGGCCGACCTTCCGAATGTATTCTTCACGCCCATAGAACTTTTCACGGATCGCGGCTTCGAAAAAGGTCGCAAAGCCTTCATTGATCCATAGGTCAGCCCAGGTCTTGCAAGTGACGTTGTTACCCAACCACGAGTGGGCGATCTCATGAGCAACCAGGTCCTCAACGTTTCCGCGCATGAAGTCGATCGAGGCGTAGAAGATCTCTGTGTCTGCCATCGTCGTCGCCGTAATATTCTCCATTCCGCCGAACTCGAAATTGGCGACCATCGTCTGGTCGTATTTGTTGAAGGGATAGGGTGTGCCGGTCAATTCCTCCATCGCCTCCAACATTCGAATGGACTTGCCGTAGGCGAGCGGGACGATGTTTTCGCGGCCGGGATACACATAATAGCCGAGCGGGATGTCGCGAAAGCTCTCGGTGATCTTTACGTATTCGCCGACGACGAATGAGATCAGATACGTCGGGTGCGGGATGTCCATTCGAAAATGGTGGGTTGCGGTGCCGTCGGAGTTTTCTGTCACAGCGACCGTCTCGCCATTGCCGACGACCGTTTGCCCTGTCGGCACTGTGATGAACTTCTCGGTCGTCGCCTTATCGCTAGGGAAGTCGAAGGAGGGAAGCCAATGGCGAGCCTCATCGGGTTGGCCCTGCGTCCAGATCTGCGCCGGATGGACTTGGCGGTCGCCGGCCTTTCGTTCGTCTACGAAATAAATGCCTTTCTTTGGCCGTGCGGTGTATTCGAAGCGTATCTCGTAGTCACGTTCGGCCACCGATGGCGAAGGCAGATCGACGATGACCTTGTCAGATACGGTCCGGAATTTCAGGTCGCGGCCATCGAGCGATATGCGCGAAAAACTGAACGAAACGGCGTCGAACTCGAGCGTCTTAAGCCCTACCTTGATCGGCCGTAACCGTACGGCCGTATCGCCGCGGACAAGCTTCTGCTTCGGATCGAAAGACAGCTTTATCGTGTAGTGCTGAACGTCATATTGACGAACGCGGTCGAGCTTCGGGTCGGCTTGGGCCTGAACGAAAATCGAGGTAAGACAAAAAAACAATAGGGCCGTGACGGTGGAGTATTTAAGGTTCACTTTCATTCGAACAATTAGATGCAGGCGGCTTTCAATTTGTAGCAACGAGAAAATCGCTTTAGGATAGCGTTAATTTATGATATCCACCATGCGAACCCTTCTCAATACGGTTGCGGCGATTTCGGTGATCGTTGCAACGCTCTCAGCACAGCAACCGCCGGCACCGCTCTTTTCACAGGAGACCCTTGATGAGGCCCGGCAAATACACGCGGCCGCACTCAGGTCCGACAAAGCCTATGAATGGACGGCGTTTTTGACGAACAATATCGGCCCGCGCTTTTCCGGCACGCCGCAGGCCGCACGGGCGGAGCAATATGTTGCGGAGGAAATGCGAAAACTCGGGCTCGAGGTCGAACTGCAAAAGCTCAAAGTACCGCATTGGGTCCGCGGCGAAGAGAAAGCTGAGTTGACCAGCTGGCCGGGAATGGCCGCCGGTACTGTGCAAAAGCTTGTACTCAAAACGCTCGGCGGAAGCATCGCAACGCCGCCCGAAGGGCTTGAGGCGGAAGTCGTTGTCGTTGAAAATTTCGCTGAGCTTGAAAAGCTTGGCCGTGAGCGGATCGCAGGTAAGATCGTCATCTTCAACTATCGGTACGACCGCAGGCTTTCAGATGCAGGATTTGGCCTTGAAGCCTACGGCCAGGCGGTCCAGTACCGCGGCGGCGGTGCGATCGCGGCCGCGAGGTACGGAGCCGTTGCGTCGCTAGTGCGAAGTGCGGGCGGCTCGCAGAACCGGCTTGCCCATACCGGCGGGATGCGTTACGACCCCGCGGTCGCGAAGATACCCGGAGCCGCTCTTTCGCATGAGGACGCGGATATGATCGCTCACCTTGCAAAGCAGGGAACGGTCCGCCTAAGGCTGAAGCTAACGCCTAAAACCCTGCCTGATGCCGACGGGCACAACGTGATAGCGGACCTCCGCGGGAGCGAGCTTCCGGACGAGGTCGTGATCGTTTCGGGCCATCTCGATTCGTGGGATGTCGGAACCGGGGCGCTCGATGATGCGGGCGGCGTCGCTGTCTCAATGCAGGTGGCGTATATTCTGAAACAGCTAGGGCTGAGGCCAAAGCGAACGATTCGCTTCATCGCTTACGCGAATGAAGAGAACGGGCTGGTCGGCGGACGGGAATATGCTGCGCGGGAATCAACGCGGATCGAGAAACACTTTGCGGCGATCGAAAGCGACCTTGGCGTTTCGCACCCGGTCGGTGTTCTCTACGCGGGCCGTCCCGAGGTCGGTGCGGCGATCGATCCTATCCTGCAAATACTCCGTGCCCAAGGCTCGGGACTTACCCGCCGAGAAGGCGGCGTCGGAGCCGACATCGGCCCGCTAACACAGCGCGGCGTGCCTTCATTTGCCCCGTGGTTCAATACGCGAAAGTATTTCGATTATCACCATACCGAGGCAGACACTTTCGATAAGATCGATCCGGTTGAGATGAAAAAGCTCGGGGCACTGATGGCGGTTCTCGCTTACGCGCTTGCAAATGCCGATGGGCCTTTGCCAAGATAGGGATATGAACAGGCCACCGCCATACTTTCCGCAGAATCAGCTCTCGCCGCCAAATGACAAGCGGTACCGCAATTTCAAGATCATTGTTGCGGTGCTCGCGGTCGTCCTGGTCGCAATACTTGGTGCCGTGGGCTACGGGCTTTATTATTTGATCTCCTCAATGTTCTAAATCTTTGATCTGCAGGATCGAAAAAAGCCGGGCGTTGGGCCCGGCTTTTTTATTTGTGATAACGTTCGAAGCTTTAGCGATTGTCTGCACCCGAATCGCCGATCGATGCCCGTCGGGCCTCGGCACTCTGCATTGCTAGTTCTCGGGCTTTCGGAAGTGCGTCGATCGCCTTCTTTAACTGGGTGTCGTATTCGTTGAAGACCTGAAACGACGCCGTCGTTCCATACGCAGCAGTTACGAGTTCCGACCTTAGCATCCGCTGAATAAATTCCTTCTCGGCCACAAGTTGGGAGTCCGTGTATCCAAATTTATCTTTGGCGAAACGCTTAAACGCCTGCAATACCGGTTCCGTTATCGGGAAATCCTTCGCGGTTAAATCGTATGAGAAACGGATCGGTTGAGACACCTTGAGGGATTCCAATCCCTTCACCCGCCCGGCCGTGAGATCAAGAGCGAATGCGAAGATCGGATTTGCAAGCTTTTGTTGAAAGCGTGCCCGCTCGATCGGAATAGTGTCGGCCTTGATCTCAATGTCCGGGGCAATGCCGCCGCCGCTGTAAACCGTCCGCCCGAGGTCGGTCTTGGCCTCATCGCCATTCGGCTTTTGGGCTTCATCATTGTCGCGGCCAACACCGCCGTTGGTGTAGTAGCTATAAAGGCTGCCATCCGAGTAATCACGTTGGATAAGGCGACCCGAGGGTGTTTCGTACTTCGCGACAGTCAATAGAAGCATTGAACCGTACTCAAGGATGAAAGGATTCTGTACGAGGCCTTTTCCGAAGGTGTTCTCGCCAACGATCAGTGCCCGGTCGTGGTCTTGCAGAGCTCCCGCAAGGATCTCGGAGGCTGAAGCCGATCCGCGGTTGACCATAATGACGACCGGCATGGTCTCCGGCAGCGGATTCTCGGCCCTGAAGGGCTCCGTAACACCTTCGAGTCGGCCTTTTTGGGTGAAAATGGTTTGCCCAGATTCAAGAAACGTGTTTGCCACGCGGTACGCCTGGCTTACGAGCCCGCCGCCGTTACCTTTAAGGTCAAGCACGAGCTGAGTCATGCCCGCGGCCTTCAGGCGTGTCATTGCCTCGGCGAATTCGGCATAGGTCGTCTGTGTAAAACCGCCGGTCATGGCGATGTACCCGGTGCCGGGGCGAATCATGTATGCCTCGGAGATCGAGGGCTGCGGAACAGCGTCGCGGATGATCTCGACCGTTTCGCGCTTGCCGGTGTCGTTTCGCTCGACCGTCACCTTTGCGGCAGTTCCTCGCGGTCCGCGCAGGTGGTCGCGAACCTCGGTAAACGGCTTTCCGACCATTGAGACGCCATTCACGTCAAGTATCTTGTCGCCGTATTTGAGCCCGACGCGGTTGGCTGGAGCATTCTCAAAGGTCGCCCGGATGTAGGTCCCGGTCATTTTGCCATCGCTGTCGGTCAGGTCATTGATGGTCGCACCGATACCGAAATAGCGCGAACTCTGGTCCGTGCGAAACTGCTCGAATTCTTTAGCGTCAAAATAGTTGGAATGCGGGTCGAGCGACTTAAGCATGCCGCCGATCGAACTCTTGAAGAGCTCGTTGTAATCGATCTGTTTGCCGACGACGTGGTTCTGCTGGATCAGCCTCAAGGCCTCGACCACGTCCAGACCGAGCGCTTCGGTGGTGACCGCAGGAGGTTTGGCCGAAGACGCTCCGGAAACTGCCGCTGGTGGATTCGAAGGCGTCGCGCCGCCGTTACCATTGGCCCGCGGCTGCGCATTGATCAACGAAGCAGACGCAAAAACAACAACCAGAATGAATGCAAACGGCAATTTGCGGACAAACGACCGACCGGCGGATACGGAAAGCTTCATAAATTGAAAATACCTCAAGAGGAATGGTAGCAATTATTGGACTAAATTTCGATAAAAATAGTTGCTCCGATAGTTGCGGCCGTGCACAGGCGTTTTGGGAAATGGCGGTGTTTCGCTAAACTTCCTTATGTTTCCCGGCAATTCAAACAAAATTTCGGAGGCTTGCTCACCTAATGATTCTGCGATCCGCGATCACGTTCACGCTCTTTTTACTCCTTTCGGCCACAGTATTTACGCAAACGAAACTCCTCAGGTTTCCTGATATCCACGGCGACCGCGTCGTTTTCAGCTATGGCGGAGATCTTTGGTCCGCTCCGGCTTCCGGCGGCACTGCCGTTCGGCTGACGGCACATCCGGGAGTTGAGACGTTTCCGAAGTTCTCTCCGGACGGCCGATGGATCGCGTTTACAGGGCAGTATGACGGAGACGAGCAGGTTTACGTGATGCCGGCTGGCGGCGGCGAACCGCGGCAATTGACCTTTTATCCTTCCCGCGGGCCGCTTGCACCGCGATGGGGATATGACAATCAAGTTTACGGCTGGACGAAGGACGGCAAGATCTTTTTCCGCGGATTGCGTGAATCGTGGTCGCTTCCGATCGCGAGGCTTTTCACCGTTTCGCCGGAAGGCGGGCCGGTCGAACCGCTTCCGATGCCGGAAGCAGGTTCGGGTGATTTCTCACCCGACGGCGGCAAGATGGTCTATTCGCCACAATCCCGCGACTTCCGCCCTGAAAAGCGTTACGAAGGCGGGCAGGCGAACCGGCTTTATATCTATGACATCGCGACCGCCGACGCGAAACTGATCTCCGACAGCCCGCGGGCAAACCGCGACGCGATGTGGATCGGCAATTCGATCTACTTCATTTCGGACAAGGACGGCAAATTTAACCTCTATTCGTACGACACCGGCAATGGCCGGACGACTCAGGTCACACGGAACCGTGACTGGGACATCCGCTGGCCGAGTTCGGATAGTCAGGGCAAGATAGTTTGGGAGCGCGATGGCGAGATCGAGGTCTTTGATGTTTCGTCAAAGCGGTCGAATAAGCTTTCGATCAATGTTCCAGATGACGGAGTGAATCGCAGGAAGCGGCAGACTTCAGTAGCGAATCTTGTAAGCTCATACGGGCTCTCGCCAAAGGGGGAGCGGGCCGTTTTTGCCGCACGCGGCGATATCTTTACGGCACCGATCGAGCGCGGAGCCGTCCGCAATCTGACGAATTCCTCCGGAGCACACGACAAACTGCCGGCTTGGTCGCCGGATGGCAGGAATATCGCTTTCATCTCCGACCGCACGGGCGAGGAAGAGGTTTGGGTAATGCCGCACGATGGGTCGGGACCGGCAACACAGATAACGACGGGCTCCAAGGCGCAGAAGTACGCGCCTTTCTGGTCGGCGGACAGCAAGAAGCTGGTTTTTAGTGACAAGGACGCGAGGCTTTTCATCGCGAATGTCGAGTCCAAACAGGTTCAGGAGATCGCTAACGCCCGCAATGGACTGATCTTTAACTACGCATGGTCGCCAAAAGGTAATTACGTGGCATACACGATGCAGACGCCGAACGGGCTTGCATCGGTGTTCATCTGGAAATCGGCCGACAACAGGTCGTATCGGGCAACGCCGGAAATGTTCAATGCGGGAAACGCGGCGTGGGACCCGAGCGGCGATTACCTTTACTTCATTTCACAGCGAGAATTCGCTCCGCAGATCTCGAATTCAGAATTCAACTACGCAACCGACCGGATGTCGCAGATCTACGCACTCGCACTTCGAAGCGATGTAAAACATCCCTTTCCCTTTCAGGACGATGAGGTGACGATCACACCGGAAAAGCCCGCGAGTTCCACAACACCTTCGCCGTCTCCGTCACCGACTCCGGCCGCTGCGCCGGAAACGATCGAATTCGACGGGCTTGAGTCGCGGGCCGTGAAGGTTCCGCTGCCGGCCGATAACTACAACGGCCTTTCCGCCAACCGAGGCCACTTGATCTACGCAGTTACACCTCCGTTCTACTACGGACGACAGGCTCCTATTCAGACCTCGCTGCGAATCTACTCGCTCAAGGATCGGAAGGAGACAACGCTTCTTACTCCGGCATTCGGTTATGCACTCTCCGCCGACGGAACGAAGCTCCTCAGCACATCGGCTGGCGGCAGCTATAACCTGCTTGACGCAAACCCACAAGGCGAGCGAACCCGGAAAGCGGTTTCGACTGCCGGGCTTGTGACCGAGATCGACCCGGTTGCGGAATGGAACCAGATCTTCAATGAAGCTTGGCGACGATACCGTGATTGGTTCTACGTTGAGAACATGCATGGATTTGACTGGGAACGCATCCGCGAGGATTACCGCAAGTGGCTGCCCCACGTTGCCCATCGAGCGGATCTGAACTACATCATAGCCGAGATGAGCTCTGAATTGACCGTCCAACACGCCTACATTGACGGCGGCGATATGAACCTGCCGCCGCGGGTTCGCGTCGCATTACCGGGAGCGAGATTCGAGGCGGATAGGGCTTCGGGCCGTTACAAGATATCGAAGATCTATACGGGGCAGAACGAGGAAGATATTTATCGGGCGCCGCTTGCGGAGGTTGGCGTCAATGCTCGGCCTGGCGATTATCTTTTGGCCGTAAACGGTGAAGAGGTGAAGACTGACAGGGACGTCTATGCGTATTTCCGCGGCAAGGCCGATGCGGCCGTCACGCTAACGCTGAATTCGTCGCCGACGATGCAGGGAGCTCGAAAGGTTTCTTTTAGGCCGATCATCTCCGAGTCAGATCTCATTTATCTCGACTGGATCGAAGCGAACCGCAAACGCGTCAGCGATATGTCGGGCGGCCGCGTCGGTTATATCCATATTCCGGATATGGGGGCGGCGGGAATTCGTGAGTTTATCAAGTGGTATTACCCGCAGCTCGATAAAGAAGGCTTGGTCGTTGACGTGCGAGCAAACGGCGGCGGAAACGTCTCGCGAATGCTGATAGAGCGGCTGCGACGGCGTGTGCTCGGGGTAAATTTCCGCCGCGGCGATGCCGACGGAACCACGTATCCTGACGGAGTGTTTGGTGGGCCGATGGTCGCTCTGCTAAATGAAAACTCTGCTTCGGACGGCGATATTTTCCCGTATATGTTTCGCGAGGCAGGGCTCGGGCCGCTTATCGGGAAACGGAGCTGGGGCGGCGTAGTCGGTATCACGAATCGCGGGAATCTGATCGATGGCGGCGTTGTCAACGTACCGGAATTTGCATTGGCGAACACGAAGGGCGAATACATCATCGAAGGCTATGGCGTTGACCCGGACATTGAGATCGATAACGACCCTCGGTCAGTGATCGCCGGTCGTGACCCGCAGCTTGAACGCGGCGTGCAAGAGGTGATGAAGAAACTGACCTCGCCGGTAAAGCTCCCGGCACGCCCGGCCGACCCTAACCGGAACAAGAACTAATGCCGCAATTGCTTGAAGTTGATCACCTGCAAACGCACTTTCCGACCCGGGCGGGGTTGGTGAGGGCGGTGAATGACGTCAGTTTTTCGATCGGCGAGGGCGAGCTTTTGGCTCTGGTTGGCGAATCGGGTTGCGGTAAGTCAATAACGGCGCTTTCGATAATGCGGCTTATCTATCCGCCGGGTAAGATCGCAGGCGGCTCGATCCTTTTTACGGGCGAGGAGCTAACGACTGCCAGCGAAGACCGTTTACGGCAAATACGCGGCAACGACATCGCGATGATCTTTCAGGACCCGATGACCTCGCTCAATCCGGTCTATACGGTCGGTGAACAGATAGCTGAGGCCCTGCGGCTGCACCGAAAGCTGGACAGGAAGGCAGCGAAAGCCGCGGCGATCGAGGCGATGAAAGAAGTTTCGATACCCTCGCCCGAGCGGCGTGCCGACGATTATCCACATCAGCTTTCGGGTGGAATGCGGCAGCGAGTGATGATCGCTATGGCTCTCGCCTGCGACCCGGAACTGCTTATCGCTGATGAACCAACAACCGCCCTTGATGTAACGATTCAGGCTCAGATCCTTGAGCTGTTGAACGAACTCAGAAGAACAAGAAAGCTCGCTGTACTGCTGATCACGCACGACCTTGGCGTCGTCGCCGACGTCGCGGATCGCGTTTGTGTGATGTACACGGGGAAGATCGTCGAGGAGAGCGGCGTGGAGGAGCTTTTTGAGGATCCGAAGCATCCCTATACGAAAGGCCTGCTTCGTTCAGTGCCGAAGCTCGCGGCTCACACGATAGGGAAGGTCGCCCGGTTACAAACCATCGAAGGCGTAGTCCCGACGCCGACCGATCTCCCGCCCGGCTGCCATTTCGAGCCCCGTTGCGAGTTCCGGATGCCTGAATGTTCGCGGGGTGAGATACCACTAATTGGAATCGGAAATGCGATCGGCGTTCGATGTCTCCTGTATGAGAAAGAGTCAAGAACCAAATTTGAAAGGGGCGTTGGTTTACCTGCGTCAACCGTCGATTGATGACGAGAAGGAATTCCTCGGCAAAGTCCGGAAGAGCCGTGAGTTTCATCGGGGCTTAATGCGGCTCGCAAGGAATCACAAGGAATTTGAAGCGTTTGTCGCGCGAACGCGGTCGTCGTCAACAGAAGGCTCTCTGATCTGTCGAAACTGTGACGATGTCATCGTTGGTGTTATAAGTCTTTCTCAGATCTTTTACGGTCCCTTGAAGAGTGCCTATCTTGGATATTCTTTATTCAAGGGGTTTACCGGATGTGGTTATGCAACTGAAGCGGTAAGGTTGATCGTGCGATTTTCCTTTAAAGATCTTAAACTGCATCGAGTTGAGGCGAATATACAGCCCGATAACTTAGCCTCAATTGCACTTGTAAAAAGGCTCGGGTTCAGTCGAGAGGGCTTTTCGCCAAAGTATCTGAAGATCGGTGGGCGTTGGCGCGATCATGAACGCTGGGCTCTCATAAAGGAGAACTGGAAAAAGAAACTGTAATGCACCCCTTAGCCGCACAAACCGGGACGACACCTTTGCTTCAGGTAGAGAGTCTGGTCAAGCACTTTCCCGTTGAGAATAGCGATGATGTAGTCCGCGCGGTGGATGGCGTTTCGTTCGACATTTTTGCGGGCGAGACGCTTGGGCTGGTCGGTGAATCGGGCTGCGGGAAATCGACAGTCGGCCGCTGCCTTTTGCGGCTTCATGAGCCGACGGCGGGCGAGGTGGTATTTGAGGGGCAGAACATTATCGGCCTTCCGCATCGCGAGATGCAGACGCTCCGGCGGGAGATGCAGATCATCTTTCAGGACCCCTACGCAAGCCTTAATCCGAGGTTGAGTATTCGCTCGATCATCTCAGAACCGCTGATAATCCACGGCATCGGCAACAAGGCCGAACAGCGGGATCGCGTTGCGGACCTTTTGCGAAAGGTTGGCCTCGACCCAGACTACATGGACCGCTATGCCCATGAATTCTCCGGCGGGCAGCGGCAGCGGATCGGCATCGCCCGGGCTCTTGCTTTGAACCCGAGGCTGATCATCTGCGATGAGCCGGTCTCGGCGCTCGATGTTTCGGTACAGGCTCAGGTCGTCAATTTGCTGCAGGATCTTCAGCAAGAGTTTGGTCTAACCTATCTTTTTATTTCGCACGGGCTTGCGGTTGTCGAGCATATTTCAAATCGCGTCGCCGTAATGTATCTCGGCAAGATCGTTGAGGTCGCGGAAGCACGGGAGCTTTACGAGAATCCGCTCCACCCTTACACAAAGGCATTACTTTCGGCGATTCCTAATCCCGACCCGAAAGAGAAGCGCGAACGGATCATCCTAACCGGTGACGTTCCGACGCCGATCAATCCGCCTTCGGGTTGCCGATTTAGGACACGTTGCCCGATCGCGATCCCGGAATGTGCGGCCGTCGAACCTCCGCTCGAAGAGCACGCGGCCAACCACCTTGCCGCCTGTATTTGTATCGGCGAACCTGTGATATAAACGAAAACTTGCAACACTCCGAGCGGGATTACCGTATATTGGAGTGAATTACATTTCTTTACAAACCTTTAGCTTAAAAAAGTGCCCGCCCAACGGGCCAAATGGAGGAAGATGTCTGAATTCGATCCTAAAGAAAACCGTGCGTCCAATGAGATCGTTGAGATGTCCGAGGTGGCGACGCTCGGCAATATCTTTTTCGAGCCCGAGCGAACGTTCAGAGCCCTTAGGGCAAAGCCCCGATTCATCCTGGCGGCCGTGATCATATCACTGTTGGTTGGCGGATATATCGTGGCCCTCAACTACAAGATCGGCCCCGAAGGCCTGCGACGCGAAATCTCGGCACAGCTCGAGAAGAACCCACAGGTCGCCTCGATGAGCGCAGGTGATAAGGCTCAGATGGTCGAAACGCAGATGACCATCAACAAGTACACCCAGTATATTGTTCCGATATTCGTGTTGATCAGCTTTGGCATCGGGGCCTTGCTTTATTGGGGCGGAGCAAAGGCATTTGGCGGCGAGGGCGGATTTTTGCAGGCGCTTTCTGTTTGGGTTTACTCATCTTTCCCGCCGGCTCTGATCTCAACGATCGGGAGCTTTATCGTCATGTATTTCAAGGCGGCCGAGGAGATCGACATTGTGTCGAGCCAGCGCGGGCTGCTACATGCAAATCTCGGCTTTCTATTTGGAAAAGACGCGAGCCCGGTGCTTGTAACGCTGATAAGTGTTCTTGATCTTTTCGCGATCTGGGGCTGGATACTGGCCGCGATCGGCCTTCGGGTAACTAACAAGATCTCGAACGGTTCTGCATGGGCGGTAATAGTTCTCGTGGCTCTTGTCGGCGTTCTGTTTAGGGTTATCAGTGCCTTCTTCTCAGGGAATCCAAGCTAGGCACCCGGAAACGAAGGGATGATCACTTTTTGAAAGAGGATGCTCAGTCGGGCATCCTCTTTTTCTTATTCGTAGCGAAGTGATTCGATCGGGTCGAGCCGGGCGGCTTTCCATGCAGGGAAAAGCCCGAAGACAAGCCCAATGCCGACACTGGCGAAAAAGCCGGCGATCGGTGCCCAGAGCGGAACATATGACGGGAAGACCGTTTGGATAAGGAGCGAGAGCCCCCATCCGATCGCAAGCCCTAGCAAACCGCCAAACCCGGTCAACGTCCCCGCCTCGATAAGAAATTGCAGAAGAATATCGCTTTGCTTTGCACCGATTGCCTTTCGGATGCCGATCTCGCGGGTTCTTTCGGTGACGGAGACGAGCATGATGTTCATCACGCCAATGCCGCCGATAAGAAGGCCTATGGATGAGATAACTACCATCGCGGCGGCGACTCCGGCAGTGATCGATTGGAACTGGTCGATAATGCTATCGGCCGTGGCAGTTGAGAAATTGTTCGGCTCACCGAATTTGACGCCCCGGCGAACGCGAAGAAGGTCCTCGACCTGGTCGCGGGCTTCCTGTATTCGACCGGGCTTTGAGACGACAGTTATGAAAATGTCATCTGCATTCGGCTTGATCCGCTGGGCCGAGCCAAATGGCATATAGATCGTATTGCTCTGGTCGCTGTTCCCGCCGTCACCGCCGAAAAGCTGCGGCTTTTTGTCGAGTTGGCCGACGATCGTAAATTCTCGACCATTTATCTCGAGCGTTTTGCCGATCGGTGTTTCAAAGGGGAAAAATGTCTCTTTTACGGTCGAGCCTATAAGGGCGACGTCTTTCTTGAAATCTACCTCGGTCTGGTTGAACCAACGGCCCTCGACAATGACCTCCGTTTCTGCCCGTTCGATCTCGGGCAAAGTTCCACTGAGCTGAATATTTGAGGTCTGTTTACCGTTACCGGAAACTACTGTGCGATTGCCAAAAAAGCCGCTCGATACATTTAGCCTGGGAACTGCGGTCTCAACGTCCGGGAGATTTCGTAGAGCAAGAGCGTCTTCCAGCGTCAGGTCGGGACGCATACGTTCCTCCCTTGAGGGACGCCCGAACCGTACTCCGGTGTTCATTTTGTTGACGAAGATCGAGCGCGTGCCGAACGATTTGACCTGTGCTTCTACCGCCATCCCGATGCCGGAAATGATCGATGAGATGAGCATCACGGTTATAACGCCGACAACGACACCGATGATGGTCAGAAACGAGCGCAGCTTATTGCTACGCAGCGTATCGAACGCCATCTTGAGATTCTCGTAAAACCTACTTGCCGCAACTCTCATTCTAATCAGCCCTCAGTGCTTCGATCGGATCGAGCTTGGCAGCCTTCCAAGCCGGGAACAGACCGGCAAGTATACCGACTGCGGCAGAAACGCTGATGGCAAGAACCGCGGCCCACCACGGTATCGAAGCCGGGAAAACATACATAGTGACAAAGAAGCTGGTTGTATAGGCAATAATTAGCCCGATCAACCCGCCGATCGCCGAAAGAAGCCCTGACTCGAAAAGAAACTGTCGAAGAATGTCCCCCTGTCTTGCCCCGAGCGATTTTCTAATGCCGATCTCTTTTGTCCGCTCCGTCACGGCAACGAGCATGATATTCATGATCACGATCGCCCCTACGACCAAAGCGATTCCCGGCACAACGAGAAGCACGGTCGAAAAGACGCCTGTGAAACTTCCAATCAGTCCACTGATCGCGTCCGGTGTTACGATACCGAAGTTGTCCTTCTCCTCTGCGGGAAGCTTGCGCTTTATTCGCATCAACGTTCGAACCTCATCAACGGCGTCCTCCATCTTAACGTCCTCACGGGCCGTTATCGAGAAGGTCGGGGCCCTTTGCCACCGAAGGCCGCCGAAGTTCGCCCCGAATGTGTTGATCGGGACCTGAATGAAATTGTCCTGCGGCTGGCCGAAAACGGAGCCCTTTGCCACCCGAATTCCGATCACCCGATAGGGAATCCCGGAGATCTGGATCTCGCTGCCGATGGCTCCGCCTTGCGGAAAAAGATTTTCTGCAATGTCCGTGCCGATGAACGCGACCCGGACGGCGTTATTGTTTTCAGCCTCGGTAAAGTAGCGCCCTTCCATGATCTCGATATTGTCGATCTGGGCGATCACCGGCTGCATTCCCTGAATATTGACCGCTTGAAGAGTATTGGTTCCGGAGCGAATGTCACGCGAAGTATTTCCGGCCCGTGCCCCTATTTTATCGATGAGCTGGGCTCGTTCTTTGATGAAATCGAGTTCGTCAAAGGTGAGTTCCTTGTTCCGCCGCTGTGCCTCGGCGATGGTATCTGAATTGCGGAAGTCAGAGAAATTGAACCGCTGGACCGTGAAGGCCTTCGAGCCAATGCCGGCAATTTTCTCATCGACATAGCCGTTGAACCCGAGCAAAAGCGAGAGAACGACCATAAACGCCGTCATCCCGATGATCATCCCGAGCAGCGTCAGGAACGACCGGAGTTTGTGGCCCATTATCGAATCAAAGGCCAATTTGAGTGTTTCGGCAAGGTTCATCTTTTTTGCAGTATTGCAATCACATTATACGCAACCCGGAGAATAAAGTTAGATGCGGGCGGACTAAATTTTGTTCGCGAAGAGTTTGTAAAGAGATGCAAAGTGGCAGAAAACGACGATCGGCACTATGACCGACGGCAGCCAAACGTACGGGAAAAAGGAGACGGCACGGTTAGGCTGTTCGAAAGCGATCTGCTGCATTGGAGACGGGAAAGCAGCAATGGAGATGCCGACGATTGTAAGCACTAGTCCAAGAGCCGCCAGGTTCCAGCCAATAAGCAATGTGCGGTTGGGGTATTTTCCGCGAAATGCGAGGTACGCGACTAGAGGAGCCGTGATGCCGGAAAGGATGTCGAAGTTCCAGCCGGTGAAGCTCATTTGCGGCGCGATCGCACCGGCTTCCTCAAGAAAATGAAGCACGATCTCGATCGGGATGCGGATCGTGTGGATCAGCGTCAGAGCAAGGAGCGGAAGCGAAGCGACGAACGTTCTCCGTGCAAAGACGAATAAGGCCAAAATAAAGAGAAATGCCGGAAGCGGGCCGAAAAGCAGCAGACGCGGCGGAACCCCTTCAGTATGCTGGTAAAAACCGCCAATGCCGAGCGCGGCCTGAAAAAGGAGCCAGAATGGGATCGCTGCGAGGACTACCCTGCCGGCTGTAGTGTCCGCTGAATCGCGGCGGACCACGAAAATAGAGATGCCGACCGTTACGAAAACGGTCAGCATAAATAGGATCGAAACAAATGGAGGAACGCCGCTCACCGGATCTTCTCGTCTTTTTCGATGCGACCGTCGCGAATGGTGATGACGCGGTGAGCCCGCTCGGCGACCTCTTGTTCGTGGGTGACGATGATGATGGTGTTACCGTCCGAGTGAAGCTTTTCAAAGAGTGCCATGATCTCCTGGCTTGTCTTTGTATCGAGAGCTCCGGTCGGCTCGTCCGCGAGGAGTATCGAGGGATCATTCACGAGCGCCCGGGCAATGGCAACGCGTTGGCGTTGTCCGCCGGAGAGTTCGTTAGGCTTATGCATAACGCGGTCACCAAGCTCGACCGAATTCAATGCCGCACTCGCCTTATCGTGGCGCTCGGATGAACGCATTCCCGCATAGATCAGCGGGAGTTCGACGTTGTGGAGGGCGGTCGCCCTGGCGAGCAAATTGAAGGTCTGGAAAACGAATCCGATCTCTTTGTTACGAATCCGGGCGAGTTCGTCGTCCGTCATTTCAGAAACCATATTACCGTTGATCCAGTAATTGCCCTTGGTCGGCGAATCGAGACAGCCGATGAGGTTCATCAAAGTCGATTTTCCGGAGCCGGACGGTCCGATGATCGCCAGATACTCGCCCTTTTCGACTCTGAATGAAACGTCGCGAAGCGCATGCAGCTCTTCTACGCCCATCTGGTAGGTCTTCCAGATGTTTTCCATAAGGATCAGGGGCCTTTCCTTGGCCGTATTCCCGTTTTTTTCAGGCTGCGGGGAAGCGTTCGCTTCTTCGTTTTCCATAAAGCGGTACATATCCATGGTCATCCATCAGCGGCGATCAAGACCCGGCCCTCGGCTGTGCCGCCTGTTTCTTCACTACGGTGCCTTCTTTTAGGGTGTTTAGAACACGGCTTGGCCCGGTTATGACCTCCTGGCCCTCAGAAAGCCCGGCGGTGATCTGAATATCCGATTCGCCCGTGATGCCTGTTTCCACTTCAACAAACTTCACCTTATTGTCCTCAAGAACATAAACGCCCTTGATCGGCTTCGGGCGATCGGCGGGCTCGGGCCCGTTGCCCTGTGGCGTTGGCGAAGGCGAAGCAGAGGCGTCCGGACGTTTTTCAACGACGGCCTGTAAAGGCACGGCGACGACGTTCTGTGCGGTCTGTGTCGTGATGGTCGCCGTTGCGCTCATGCCAGGACGCAGTCCTGTCTGCAGATCTGCGGGCAAATTCTTGAGCTGGATGACGACGCGAAATTCCTTCGCTTCCTGAACGTTGATGTTGGTCGAAAGGCCGCCGGAGGTCTGCGATTTGCCGACCGCAAGCGGTGTTTTTTGCGTAACCTCGCCCTCGATCTCGACATCGCCAAAGGCATCAACCTTGACCTTAACCGGCTGGCCGACTGCGACACGGTCGATCTCGGTCTCATCGACCTTGACTTCGACGTTGATGGTTGACATGTCGGCGATGGTCATTAGCGGCGTGGTCGAGAGCCCGGCAACGGCAAAAGTTCCTACTTTCGACGGGATCTCCGCAATTACACCGCTGATCGGAGCAACCTGAAGCGTCTTGTCGCGTTGGCTACGCTGGCCGCGAAGTACCGCCGCTTGCTGGTTTGCCCTCGACTGGCTTGAACTGACATTGATATTTGCTGTCTCAACTGCCCGGCGGGCGTCGCGGACAGCTATCTGCTGTTGATTTACTCTGGCTGTGGCATCGCGAACAGAGATCCGCTGCGATTCGAGCCTCGCTTTGGCCGTTGTCAGGTTAACGCGGGCGTTATCAACCCGGTCCCGAGCCGTGTCAAACTCTGACCTTGCAATGACCCCGCTCTCGAGGAGTTGTTCCGAACGGCGGAGTTCGCGATTGGCCGCATTGACCTCGACCTCGGCACGATCTACTTCCGTCTGCGCGGTCACAACGCCTTGTCGGGCATTATCGACAGCGACCTGAGCGATATTCAGCTGTTGCTGCGCCTGTGCCAACTGGTTGGTCGCGGCGGCAACCTGCGACTCGGTCGCTCTTATGTCGCTCTGGGCGGTCTGGAGAGCGGCAAGCTGTGCGTCAGTGCTCGATTCGAGTTGGTTCGGGTCTAGTCGAACGAGCAGAGCTCCTTTCTCAACCATCTGGCCTTCCTGGACGAATATTTCCTCGATTCGGCCCTGAACCTCGCTTGTAATATTCTGGAACTGGATCGGCCGGATCTCACCGGAGGAGACCACGGTCGAACGAAGTTCGGGACGAACTTCGATCTTAACCACTTGCACCTCGGGAACATCCTTACGAGTAGCAAAGATCGCCACAATAATGACGATCAACAAAACCACCAGAGATGAAGCTCCGATGATGATCTTCTTTTTTCGGCTCATTGCCATGCTTCGTTATACCTTTCTATTTATTGATCGGTTATTCTTCTATTTTTGTTTCGGGCACTTGGCCCACGGGCCGGGCCCTGTTTTGTTACAAGCAGTTACTACGACCGCCAATAATACGATGTTTCAATTTTCTTCAAAGATTCCGGCCGTGGCCAAGCGAAGCCAATACTTTTAAGCGGCTGCCCCGGAAACCGCTTGCCGAATTTACGAAACAGCTCGAAAGCGGTAGAATGCTTTTGTTTTAGCGTGCGAATTTTTCGACGACATCAAAACCCGGACCCTGGATAGAACATGATACCTTGCCCCGGCTGCGGCAGCCAAAACATAGATGGATCGCGTTTTTGCGACCAATGCGGAACACGGCTGCCCGCTGATATACACACAACAGAGGCACCGGCCGACTCGCCGGCGACCGAGATCAGCAGCCCAAATTTTCAGGTTGGCTCGGTAACTAGTATAGGTATTCCACCGATCGTCGAACCGATCGCCCGCTCTCAGGCACCGACCTCGAACGGCGGTTCTGATACTGAACGCGGTGTTCTTATCATCGAAAAAGGAGCCGGACCTATAACCGAATTTGAGTTGAAGAACCCGGAATCCTTTATCGGTCGCTGGGATGCAGACAATGGTATTTTCCCGGACATTGACCTCGACGCGATCGATCCGGATGCAAAGGTTTCAAGGCGTCATGCAAAGGTCATCCGCCGCGAGGGCCACTTCCTGATCGAGGACCTTGGTTCTACAAATGGTACATTTATCAATCGTGGTCGACGGTTGCTGCCCGGAAGTCCGCAGCGGCTGAACGACGGAGACGAGATAATCGTTGGAAAGACCTTTTTGCGGTTTAAGATCGTGCCCAATTGAGACACGCGGCCGAGTTTCATCCGAAGTGAACGTTCGCTCTAAATAATGAAGTGTCAGGAATGCAACTCTGAGATCTCGGAGCAGGATTCGTTCTGCCCGTACTGCGGCATTGTGCTAGCGACCGTGCCGGCCGTCGAGGCGGAGCCTGTGCCTGACGACCTTGAGAGCACGGTGATGATGTCGCCCGAGGAGGTTGCCCGGCTGGCCGAACTCGAGGCTAAAAAGGCCTCCGACCTACCTTTGGACACGGCGAATGAGCAAGAACCTATCGAGGAAACTCCGCCGCAAACGCTTGAGAATTTCATACCTGGGCCGACGTCCGAAACAGTTTACCCAACTGACGACAAGATCGAGCCCGATATCTCAGCCGAGCTTCCCGACGCTCCGCTTCCCGATATCCTTGCTGAGTCAGGTTATAGCACCGGCGATATGGATCAGGCACCGCCGGCCGACGTCGCGGAACCGAAAGTTGAGGAGCCACCGACCGTTGAACCAGCGGCCGTAGAGGAGCCCTTAGTTTTGAACGAGGCCCCGGCATTTTCTGAAGAGGCGACAATTTATCAGTTCACGCCCGAGCGTCCGCAACCCGAGGCTCCGACGCCCGCGGCAGAAGAACCGCCCACTGCGGTGTCGACGGAAGAACCCAAATCGAGTTTTGCAGTTGAGTTCGAGATACCGGCCGAAGAGGCGTCGGTCGTCGCCGAATCCGCTCCGGTGGAAGAAGAAGCGGTTGAGATCGGCTGGGGTGAGGAACCCTTCGAAGCTGCACCAGACGGCGAATCCAAGTCGAGTGTCGTTGCCGCAGAACCCGATGAGGAGCCTGCACCAGAGGCAGAGCCGGAGCCGGATATTCGGGCCGAGCACGAGATACTGAAGCCTGTCGAGGAACTTGATCTCCCTGATTCATTTACGGGCGGCTCGATATTTGATTCCGTGAGGATCATGGAGCCGCCGACCCTGATCGCTCCGGCCGTAAATGCCGAGGATCTGGTCGAACAACCGGCTGCTGCTGAGGTGCCCGCATCTCCGGATGATACCTCTGAGAAGCCTGCATCTGACGAACTTGCGGCCGCGGGCATTAACCCGACATCTCCGAACATTGGCGGCCCCGATACAGACAGCAAAAAGGCTGCAAAGCTTAAACCGCTTTCGGAGGGCACGATCCTGAACGGCCGCTACGAGATCATCCGCAAGATCGGCGGCGGAGGAATGGGTGCGGTTTATCTCGCGAGCGATAACAACCTCGGCGGCGTTCTTCGAGCCGTCAAGGAAATGATCCAGGCACATATCGAGGACGAGCAGCAGGAGAAGGCTATCAACGACTTCCGCCGTGAATCGATGATCCTCTCGACGCTCGACCATGCCGGGATTCCGACGATATTTGACTATTTCTTTGACCAGGATGAATGCCGCTTTTATCTCGTGATGAAATACATCTCGGGCGGCGACCTGGCGGCACGGCTGCGTTCGGCACCCGAGGGCAAACTCGACGAAGCCACGGTCACGGACTGGGCTATTCAGATCGCGGATGTTCTGGAATATCTGCACAGCCAGCCGTCGACGATCGTTTACCGCGACCTGAAGCCGAGCAACATAATGGTCGATGGGAACACGGGCCGAGTGATGCTGATCGATTTCGGCATTGCCCGCTCGATCAGCCAACGCGAAGAGAAAGGCGTGACCGCGGTCGGGACGATGGGCTACGCCCCGCCTGAGCTGTTCAGCGGAAATGTCGAGCCGCGTTCGGACATCTACAGCCTTGGCTCGACTATGTTCCATTTGCTCACCGGAGCCGATCCGCAAAGCAATCCGCTTCTAATTTTCGATTTTCAAAAGAACCCGCGGCCGCGACAGATCAATCCCAGGCTTTCGGACCAGATCGAAACTATCCTGATGAAGGCCGTGGAATACAGCGCGGAGGAACGCTTTGAGTCGGCGGCTGCGATGAAGGCGGCGCTCGAGGCCCATCTCACGGCGCTCAGCGGTGCTAAGGTGAGCTACGGGGTTTCGGAATCGCCGACACCCGCATCTCTTGCGTCGCAGTACGTCTTCTGTGGCTTCTGCGGTCAGCGGATCATCGCCTCGGATCTTTTCTGTGCGTTTTGCGGAGCTCGGCAGCCGATCGGCGGCCCGGGAATTCAATCGGCGAACTATCAGACCGGTACGCCGACCGCGAGGTTGTTTGTTGAAGGTACAAGCGAGCTTACCGCCCCGACCTTCTCAATAACGAAGGACGAGAGTCTGCTCGGGCGGCGTGACCCGATGTCGAACATCTTTCCGGAGGTCGATCTTTCTAAGTACGACCCGCAGACGAAGATCTCGCGTCGACACGCCCGCATCTGGAAGGACGCAGGAAGTTTCTTGGTCGAGGATCTCGGCTCGTCGAACGGAACTGTCCTTCTCGTCTCGGCAAAGCAGCCGATGCGGCTCGTACCGCACCGTCCGCACGCGCTCAATAGCGGTGACAAAATAAAGCTTGGCGATACGGTCCTTCAGTTTTACGTCGGGTAGTGATCGGTAATGGCGACAAAATTAGACGAACCGAAGGATATAAAGATCAAGAGGGAAACGGCGGGGCCGCAGATGGTTCGGGTTGTGCGTTTTGAGCCGGAAGAGGTGGTTACGCCCTTCTTTCTCCGATTTGGAGCAGCAGCCATAGACTACCTTTTTCTTGTTCTATTTCCGGCGATGTTCCTCGTAATAAGCCGGATGATGGGGAACGACGGAGCTGCCCTGATCAACAGCGAGCTGAACAACGTCGGCTGGCTATTATCTATCCTTTTCGGCCTATCGAACCTGATCGTCCTTCCCATTCTCACCGGCAGGACACTTGGGAAGTTTATGACCGGGCTTGAGATCGTCGGGAGCGATGGACGCCACCCTTCGATAATGAAGATGCTCCTGCGGCAAACGCTTGGGTATCTGACGGTCATTCTATCAGCAGGTTTCGGCCTCTTACCTGTCGCTTTTAGCCGAAAGGGCAGAGCATTGCACGATTATATTTTTGGTACCTTTGTCGTTTTTGCCAGCCGAAAGCCGGTCGGGCAAACGAATGATTAAAAGCGAAACATGGCCCGCCTAATACTTAAGAAGCCCAACGCCGATCCCGAGTTCGTCGACCTTAATCGAATCCGGACGACGATTGGACGTTCCGCCCGCAGCGACATCTGTATCGCCGATGCCTTCGCCTCGCGTCTGCACGCGGAGATCAGGCAGGAAGGCGATGGCTTTTGGCTGCACGATCTCGGCTCCGCAAACGGCACGCGCTACAACGGCACTTTCATCAAAGGCGGCGTGCCGATCGCGACCGGCGGTGAGATACAGATCGGCGAAAGCAAGATGGTATTTGAGGCGAGTCACGTTCCGGCGATCGGCGGAGCAACGCTTATTGCCGATCAGACCGAGGCGCTCGACCCCTCGAAGACGATCTCGTTCCAAAGCAGCAGGATCCCGACGACCGAGCTCTTAAAAGGGCAGTTTACCTCGCGGACCGATCTACTCGCGCTTATCAGTAAGGTAGGCGTGGCCTTGCTGTCTTCAACCGGACTCGAAGAAACGCTCGATCAGGTTGCGTCGCTTGTCTTTGAAGCGGTTCCCGCCGAGCGCGTCGTTATAATGCTCCGCGATGAAAAGGATTCGGAGAAGATGCAGGTGATGATCGCCCGCATCCGCAATCAGCAAGAGCGTCTCCAGGAGGTTCGTGTAAGCAACAGCGTGATGGACGAGGTGCTCAAGCAAGGGCGCTCGGTTCTAACGGCGGACGCTCAGCAGGATCCGAAATTTGCAACGCAGACCGTTATGCTTCAGGGCATTCGGTCCGTTCTCGCGGTTCCGCTAAGCGTTGATGAACGAACCATCTTTGGCATGATCTACGCCGACTCGCCGACCTATACGACGACGTTTACCGAGGAGCATCTCAATATTTTGACAACGCTGGCCTCGGTCGCTTCGATCCGGGTTGAGAATGCCGCGCTCGTCGATGAGCGAATGGAACGTGAGCGAATGGAACGCGAGCTTGAGCTGGCTACTGAGATCCAGCAGCGTTTCCAACCCTCGGCCCCGCCGACCCTCGAAGGCTACGAATTCCAGGGTATCTCGTTCTCGTGTTACGAGATCGGCGGCGATTACTACGATTTTATACGGAGGCCTGATGGAAGAATGGTTGTCGCCCTAGGCGATGTTTCCGGCAAGGGAACCGCCGCGGCGTTGCTTATGTCGAGTCTTCACGCCGCGATACACGCACAGATATCGGCTGCGAGTTCGATACCGAATACGGTCACGTCAGTCAATAAATACCTAGCCGAAAATACGCCGTCCAATCGGTTCGTAACGCTCTACATCGGCGAACTCGACCCTGCGACAGGGAAGCTGATCTACATCAACGCCGGCCACAATCCGCCGTTGCTTTGTCGGGCTGATGGGACGATCACGCAGCTAGATTCGGGCGGACTGCCGCTCGGTCTGATGGAGATGGCTGAGTATGAAAGCGGTGAGCTTACGCTCGAACGCGGGGATGTTCTTGTGGTTTATTCCGATGGTGTAAACGAGGCGGCCAATGATACTGAAGAGGAATACGGCCTTGAGCGGCTCGAGGAGGTCGTGCGGAATCATCGAACTGCCTCGGCGGCCGGCCTTCGCGACAAGATCGAGTCGTCGCTATCGACATTCACCAAGAATGCGCCCGCCGCGGATGACGTGACGCTTTTAATAGTGAAGCGAAACTAATCGTTCGTTAGCTCCGCGTGAAGCCACGCCTTTGCAAACTTCCAATGACGGTTAACGGTCGGCACGCTGATGCCCATCACTTCGGCCGTCTCTTCGATCGATAGCCCTCCAAAATATCGCAGCTCGACGACCCGTGCTTTTGGCGGGTCTTGTTTTGCGAGTCTCTCAAGCGCCTCGTCAAGTGCCAGCAATTCGCTCGATTTCTCCGTCGAGACGACAAAGATCTCTTCATCAAGCGGAAGTATCTCCGCATCGCCGCCGCGCTTATTTGCTAGGTGCTTTCGGGCGTGGTCCATCAGGATCCGCCGCATTACCTGGGCCGCGATGCCAAAAAAGTGGGCACGGTTCTGCCACCTGACCTGCCGCTGATCAATAAGCTTCATATAAGCTTCGTGGACGAGCGCCGTCGGCTGGAGCGTGTGGTCGCTACGCTCGCGTCTGAGATAGCTGCCGGCCAGGCGGCGAAGCTCGTCGTAGATGAACGGGTAGATCTGGTCAACTGCGTCGGCGTTGCCGTCCGTCAGTTCCAGCAGCATTTGGGTTATTTCGCCGGCGGCGTCGTTGCTCATATGTCCGATCAAGGCAGAGATTCAACGCGATTATATTTGAGGCTTCGGTTGTTGGCAATTTGAATCTGGTGATGTTGATACAGAATCGCAAACATCTTCGCGTTTAATGGTGACAGATATCCTGCGGCCAGCCGCGATGACCTGGAGAATATTAATGAGAATGCGATCATATTTGGTTTTGACGATGTTATTCGTGCTCGGCGCTTCGGGCGTCGCCCTTGCGGACCTAAAGGTAAAGACCCGGCAGACCGTCTCGGGGCAAAGCTTTGAGAATACGATGCTCGTAAAGGGAAAGCGCCAGCGCTCAGAATCGATGAACGGCGCTTTGATCAGCATCACCCAATGCGACCTTAAGCGTGCCATCCAAATGAACCCCGCGACGAAGACCTTTACGGTCAATGAATTCGGGGAGATCGAACCGGCGTCGGGAAACGCAACCGCGACGAAAGCAACGTCTCAACCGAGTATAAAGGGCGGCCGCGTTCTGATGACGATCAACATCCGCGACACGGGCGAACGGAAGCAGATGTTTGGCCTGGAGGCTCGGCGGTTGATCATCACGACAGTGATGGAATCTTCGCCTGATTCATGCAGCCGCGTAAACACCAAAATGGAAACCGACGGTTGGTACGCCGACCTCGAAGCCGGCTTTGACTGTAGCACCGCCGCTTACTCCGCACCGCACTCTGCGAATTCGGGCGGCTGCAAGGACCGATACGAAACGAAGCAGACCGGCACCGGCAAACGCGGTTTCGCCCTTTATGAAAAGATGACGATGTTCGACGATGCGGGTAAGGAAACTATGAGCATGGTCAGCGAGGTCATCGAGCTTTCGAAGGCCGTTCTTGATGGGGCACTCTTCGATGTTCCCGCAGGTTACCGTAAGGTCGAGGATTCCGCACAAATGTATGCAGCTGCCGGAGATCCATCTTCGACATCGGTGCCGGAGAGCACTAAGGGAAACTATGGAATGGAATCACCGCTTGCGACAAATGTCACCCGCGCAGCATCGACACCGTCCGTAGCCGGTGTTCAGGCGGGTGAGAAGAAACCGGGAACCGTTCGAATCGGACTTGCCAACGTAAAAACCGGCTCGCTCGGTAAAGAAATGCCCGCTGCGGAACTCGCGGAGGCCGTCCGAAATACGCTCATCGCATATTTGAAGATGCCGAAGGTCGAGGTCATACAGCTCGAAGCCCGGCTCCAGACGGCGATCGATGCCGAAGCAAAGGAAAAAGAGTGCGATATGGTCATCTATGCAACCGTTTCGCACAAGAAAGGCGGCGGCGGATTCGGGATGTTTAGCAAGCTCGCCTCGCCCGCACTCTCGAGCATCGGGTATGGCTCGACCGCAGGCGCGATCGCAGCAAATACGGTCATCTCAGCCGGATCTATCGCCGGAAGCGTAAAAGCAAAGGATGAGCTCAAGCTGGAGATCCGGATGGTTAGTGCATCGGGCCAGCCAACTCTCACGGGTGAGTACAAGGCAAAGGCGAAGAACGACGGCGACGACATTCTCTCCTCCGTGGTCGAGCAAGCGGCGGAGGCGATCTCTCGGGTCCTAAAATAGGGGCAGGAAAGAATTATAGCGGGCCCGACAATTGTGGTGCCGGGCTGCTCCAATTGTAAGTGGCTGCTGCGTGGCCTATTTCAGCGATCCGATACCGCCGTCCACACGCAGCACTTGCCCCGTGACCCAAGACGACTTATCCGAAAGAAGGAATTCCGCTGCTAGGGCTATATCAGATGGAACACCGTGACGCTTTAACGGATGGCGTTCGCCCGCTGCATCGCGCTTCTGGTCGGTGTTGAGAAGCTTTTCGGCGAGCGGAGTATCGGTCAGCGAGGGAGCGATGCAGTTCACGCGGATCTTTGGGGCGAGCTCCGCGGCAAGTGCGCGGGTTAGCCCTTCAACGGCGCCCTTTGCACCGGCGATCGACGCGTGGAACGGCATTCCGGTCTGGACTGCGACCGTGCTGAAAAGGACGATGGATGCAGAACCGGCTTCTTTTAGACTGGGAAGAACGCTTCGAATGGCCCTTGCCGCCCCTATGTAGTTAACCTCGATGTCCCGTAAGAAATCGGCGTCAGAGAACCGATGAAAGGGCTTCAGGTCGATAGTGCCGGGAAAGTAAGCAAGCCCGTCGATCGACCCCTCAATAACCAGTTCATCGGTTATTGCGTCAAACTGAGTATGCGTCACTCCGGCAAGGCCGTCGAGTTCACCGACCGTCCGCGAGAAGATAAGTACCTCATGGCCGTCTTCAGAGAGTGTTTTGGCGAGTTCCAGGCCGATGCCGTAGCTGCCGCCGATCAGTATAAATCGTTTGTTCATAGAGTTTAGTTCAGCGATGCCAGAAAGCTCTCGGCCGTATCGTGATACGCGGCACGCTTTTCCGAGGGCATCTTATCGAACGACCGCACCAGCATTCCGAGACGCGGATTCCGGATCAGAAACTCGCGGTGATTATCCATAAATCGCCAAAACAGTCCGTCCCAGATTTCGCACCATTCGCCTTTTCGGTAGTCGCTCATCTTGAGAATATAGTTGCTGCCGCTGAAATATGGCTTGGTCGTCATCGAGCCGCCATCGGCAAACTGGCTCATACCATAGGTATTCGGCACCATCACCCAATCGTATGCATCAATAAAAAGTTCCATGAACCATCGGTAAACCTCGTCTGGGTCGATCTCACATAGCAGCATCAGATTGCCGATTACCATCAGCCGCTCGATATGGTGGCAGTAACCGGTTTCCAGCACCTTTTGGATCGTTGCATCAAATGGTTCTAACCCTGTCGTACCGTCGTAGAACGAGCTAGGCATCGGGCGCGTGAATTTCCAAAAGTTCGTTGTCCTTTGCCGCCGGCCTTCGATCTCATAAACGCCGCGGATGAACTCACGCCAGCCAATGATCTGGCGGATGAAGCCCTCGAGTGAGTTGATCGGCATATCGTGTTTCTCGGCGTGTTCGATCGCGGCATCGATAACCTCGTCAGGTGTTAGCAGCCCGGTGTTCAGGTAAGGCGAAAGGACGCTGTGGAAAAGATACTTTTCGTCCCGTACTATCGCGTCTTCGTAATCGCCAAAGACCTCAAAGCGTTCGAGCAAGAACTGCTCAGGCATCTTGCGGGCATCGGCTCGCGTCACGGCCCAATTGAAGGAGCCGAGCTCACCAGGGTTGCCGAGGAAATCATCTTCGACCGAACTGATCGCGTCCTCCAGATACTTGCTACGGCCGGGAACCCAAACCTTTGGTATCGAGAGGCCTGCGGGCACTCGCTTTCGATTGTCCTGATCGAAACTCCATTTTCCGCCGTGCGGCTCGCCGTCGGCAGCTACCATGATCCGTCGCGACTTTCGTTCGGCAATGTAGAAATCGGTTTGGAAATATCGCTTTCGCGACTTGAGCTTCGTAACAATCTCGCCGGCTGAGTTTAGGAAGCCGGGCGAACGGTGACTTACGACCTCGATGCCGCAAGCTTTGGCAGCGGTGTCGATCCGTCGTGCGAGCCAATCGTCTGCAACTTCGCAGATGTGGATCGCCTGAATGCCGACCTCTGCAAGGTGCGGAATGAGCGCCCGCACATCGGCGATAGAGTCACCCGATCGAACGTATTCGACCGTGTAGCCTAAGCCCTCCAGCTCGTTTTGATAGGCCGCCATCGTTGCCCGGTGAAAGGCGAGTTTTTGCTTGTGGAAGCTCACCTCGCGAAAGAAAAGTTGTTCCTCGACCAGATAAACACCATCCGCAGCGTCGACGGCGGGATTTGGCAGAAATAGCTGATGCGGAAATACAATGGCCGCTGATTTTTCCCTCGACATCTGGTTCATTTCGTCATTCTTGTGTTCGGGTGGAAGAGGAATACGGTTGCAGATGGTCCGCAGTGGTGATATGTTCCGGTCGCGATCTCGCGTAAGAGGATAGCAAAACCCTATACCTACAAATTTTACGGAGGCACTATGAGCAACCCAACACCCGCTGATCAAGAACCGCGACCTACCCCGGGACAGGTGATGAAACGTAAGGGGGCATCCTTCACAGGCCGCATACGTAGCGGCAAAGCTTGGAATCGCCGATATTCTAGCTGAGGGCCCGCGAACGGCCGAGTACATCGCCGTTGCGACGCAAACGAATGAGGACGCGGTCTATCGCGTTCTTCGCGCACTTTCGGCGAGCGGAGTCTTCAGCGAGTCCTCGCCGCGGACGTTTGCCAACACGGCGGCAAGCGACACGCTGCGGACCGATCATCCGGAAAGTACCCGCTATATGACCATCTGGATGGGCGAGCCAGAGCACTGGAAGGTTTACGGCGGGATGATCGAAAGCGTTAAAACAGGTCAACCGGCGTGGGACTCGGTTCACGGCGAGCCGGTATTCAAGACGCTTTTTGAGACCGATCAGCCGCTCGGCGACATCTTCAACAAAGCGATGACGTCGTTCTCAAACGTAACGATACCGGCGATCATCGAGGCGTACGAGTTTTCCTCTGCGGGCACGGTTGCGGATATCGCAGGCGGATACGGGCACCTTCTCGGCGCAGTATTAAAAGCAAATCCGGGCGTGAAAGGCGTGCTGTTCGAACTTCCGACGTCCTAGTGGCGGGTGGCGTTCCGCGGCGGGGGCGGGTGGGTCGCGCTGAGACGACAGGCGGGTGCGAAGGTCTGTCCGCGCACGCGGGGCATGAGCCGCCGGCAGGTGCTCGCCTCGATGCCGTCTCGCCCGGCGGGAAGGAGCGAACGGCGGACGAGTTCGAAGAGCTACTTGAACGCTCGGGGCTGAAAATGACTCGGATAATCGAGACAAAAAGCCCAATCGGCATTGTCGAAGCACGTTAAAGCTTAGTTCTCATCCGGAGATCATTTCATGGAGGCCCGCATTTATTGCGGGCTTCTGTGATATTTGACAGGCCGTTTCATCGCGTTATCTGGCGGAGTCCTTAATTACTTTATCTGAGCAGCAATACTCACCATGACAAGCAAACTCAAGATCGTAAATGCTTTCCTCGCGGCCGTAACATTACTTTCGCTCGCCGCTCCGTTCATCACCGTTGAGGCTCAGACGCGTCGCGGGGCGGCGACCGCATCTGCCGGTACAAAGCCGGCCGCCACGAAATGCAACGGAGCGTGGACGGGCTCGATAACCTATTCACGAACGCAGTCGATGTCAGACACAAAGACGACCGATCGCGTCTCGAATCGCGGAAAGGACACGACGACCTTCGAGATGAAGATCGACTACAAGGCCCAGGTCGCCGTTGTCGAATCGGCGGAGCAGAACGGCCGCAGCGACGGAAAGGCGACGATCAACCACAGTTTCACCACGAGCGAAACTACAACAGCTGTTGAAAAGAATTCATGCGACCGCGGGAAGACGTGGCGAGATATGACCGGCACTTTCGTTTCACAGAGCCAAGTGACCGGTTCAGGCAAAGAAGAGGCCTCGGTCGGGATCGGCGTCAACGAAGATGGTACCTACAGTGTGAGCGTCGGGCTTCCGCAGATAAAGGGACAGGGAACCGGGAAACAGACGGCGACCTTCAGCGGACAGTGTGTCCCCAAAGAAGGCAAGAACCTCTCGATGCCCGCGACCGAGACGACGATCGAGGGCAACTCGCTTACCTTGGATGGTAGCCATCGCGTCGATCCAAACGACCCGAACAAGCTCAGCGGCAGCTTTACGCAGTCATTTCAGAACGTAACGGAAACGATCACTTGGAACCTTCAAAAGTGCGGAGCTCCGCTACGATTGATCGATCTCAAATTCGAGGAAATGAAATATCCGACATGGAATGACTGGGTCGAGGTCACGGAACAAAAGGGAACAACGGACGGCAATCTCGTGAAGATCAAGGCGAAGGTGCTGAATGCCTCCGGCGAGACGAAGTATGCCGACGTCAAGATCAAAGAGACCTACAAGGGCGACAAGTGGGACGGAGCACGGCCGGACGCTCCGCTCGAAGATCTCACGGGATCAGTTCGCGTCGAGCCCGGCGAGGAACGCGAGGTGGAGTTTGTATGGGATTCATCAGGCTATGCCTGGTACGACGACGGCCGCCCGCGGCTCGTCCAGCGGATCAAGGCCGAGCTCGAGGAGAACGGTAAGAAGTCCGACGAGATGACAAAGAACCTCAAGGTCGCACCGAAGCCGGTCGTGCTGGTCCACGGGCTTTGGAGTAACTGGAAGGCTTGGGAGGCGTGGCAAAACATTCTAACGACCTCGCATAGCTACGATTGGAAAGCGTATCCGGTCGGCGAAAAGCCGGAAAAGGGAACTATGAACACCGGCGGGTCGTTCCTTTCGACCAATGCGACGAACTCGATCTTCGAGAACGCCCAGGAGCTCGGCAAATATATTCGCTATGCGCAGGAAGACCGCAACGCCTGGCATGTTGACATCGTTGCTCATTCGATGGGCGGGCTTATTTCGCGACACTATATCCATCATTTCATGCCGCCGGTCGAGGATGGCCGGCCGCAGGTCGCCCATTTGGTAATGCTTGGGACGCCGAACATGGGCTCGCCGTGTGCGGATGTTATGAATACGGCATTTGAGACGCTGGGCAAGAATGTGGAGGCAGTCCGGCAGCTGCGGCAGGACGTCGCGGCCGAGTTCAATCGAACGGTAACAAACCGCAAGGGTGTGAAGTTCTCTGTGCTTGCCGGCGACCCGCTTCCGGTAATGTGCAAAACCTACGTTTGGAACGACGGCGTGGTGCCGGTGCCATCGGCCATTTGGCAGATCAAGGACAATGCAAAGTCGAAGAACGTCCACACGGAGCTTACCGGTACAGCGGACTTTTCAGCCTTCGTGAAGCCGCGATTGGCTATCGGCCCGAAAGGTAACCACTTTCCCGAAGCACCGGAGGCCCCGAGCCTTCCGAATTATCAAGGGCTTATTGAGCCGCAAAAGGCTGAATATTCTCCGCGACGATTTTACGGAGCATCGACGGCGGAGAGTGATGTCTTTGCACGCTGGCTGTCGATCGAGCCCGGTACTCCGACCGAGATCGAGTTACCGATTGCGGCCGGCGTCGACGACATCGGCCTGACCTTTATCGCAAATGCGTCTATATCGGTGACGCTTGTCGGGCCTGACGGTTCCGTTGACGGGAAAGATGAAGCGGGTTCGCGGACCGCAGGTAGCCCGTTCCGTTCGATCTACGTCGAACGCGGCGTGAAACCGGGGATTTGGAAGGTCCGTATCAGCAATACCGGCCGTGGAGAGACCGACATTGCGCTGACCTCATGGTCGGGCGTTAGGAGATAAACGAATGAGAATGTTCTTCAAATTGCTTTTGGTTTCTACGATCTTGGCGGCTGCCGGGCTGGCCCAGATGTCAACGAACGCCGACCCGGATGCGGTCAAGTTCGTTACTTCTGACATCGATCGTTTCTGGAAGGCATACGATAAGGCAACTGCCGAAAACGCCAAAAAGATCTATCAAGATGAGTACTTTGCACCCGGCACGGACGGCTTGCAGCTTTTTCTTAAATACCGGATCGGCAGTGCCAAATCGCTCGCTGCGCAGATAGCAGCGGCGCGGAAATATTATGAAGATCTGCGCGAGCCGAGCCGGCGGGTTGCCAGCTTTGAGCCGAAGATGCGAGCTTCTTTCCGGAAATTGAAGGAGCTTTATCCCGACGCCATATTCCCTAATGTTTATTTCGTCTTAGGCCGGATGAATTCCGCGGGCACGCTCGCTCCGGGCGGGCTTCTGATCGGCGTCGATATGTTCGGTGCCAATGGGAATATGAACACCGAAGGGCTCACGGCATGGCATCGTTCTGTGCTTGGGCCGATCGAGAAAGTGCCGTTTGTCGTCGCCCACGAATCGATCCATTATCAGCAAAAGTACTCTCTTGGAGAGGACGCGACCCTTCTCCAGCATTCCATCAAGGAAGGATCAGCCGATCTCATCGCGGAACTAATGTCTGGCGGACATGTGAATATGCATCTCAAGGAATTCGGCGACCGGAATGAGGAAACGCTTTGGACTGAATTCAAGCAAGAAATGAATGGTACGGATCTTTCGAACTGGCTTTATCAAGGCGATCAGGCGAAAGATCGTCCGGCCGATCTCGGCTATTACATTGGTTACAAGATCACGGAAAGCTATTACCGCAATGCCTCGAACAAGCTAGCGGCGATCAAAGAGATCCTCGAGATAAAAGATTTTGGGGAGTTTCTTAAGGCGAGCCGTTACGAAGAAAAATATACGAAGTAAGCCTACGGCAAGATAGGGCCGTTCATTCGGCGGAGTATCTCGCCGTATCGTTCGTCGCCGCGGATCGGATCGAGTTTCGGTTCGACCGCCGTCCATATCATCCAAGGATTGAATTCCTTTTGTGCTGCGTCAAGGTTTTCAAATCCCAGGTCGTATTCGCCTATTGCAAAGTAGGCGAGGGCGAAGAAATAGCTCCCGATGTATCGCTCAGCGGCGATCTTTTGCCAACGATCGATTCGGTCGCGAGCTTCTGCAACCCGGCCAGCTGCGGCGAGAGCAAAGCATAGCGGGTGTAAGATCAGCGGTGAATCGGGTGAGAGATCTTCGGCGATAAGCCCGTGCCTTAAAGCTTCCTCGACACTGCCTGCTTGTAGCAACGTATTGCAGGATTGCACGTGGCTTTGCATTGAATTTGGTGCAAGAGAGAGAAGCTCGTCACATTTTGCTACCGATCGCGAATAATCGCGGGCCTGATAGTAGGTCCAGGCCGTCAACACTTTTGGCCTCAGCGACAGCGGGTCGAGCGATTCTGCCGTATCCAGCTCTTTAAGACCTTCTGCAGTTCTTCCGGAACCGACGAGGTATGAACTGAGCCATTCATGGCCAAGAGGATAATTCGGGTTAAGCTCGATCGCCCGGCGATAGCATTCCTCGCTCTTGTCCCATTCCTGCATATTTGAATGGTAGAGTCCGAGGGCAGCGTGTGCCTCGGCAAGGCTTGGGTCGATCTCGAGTGCCCGATGAAGGTTGGCACGCATCTGCGGCAGAGCGACATCCGGCGGGATCAGCCCGTATATCAGTGCCCAACCGTTAAAATCCGCAAGTCCGGCATAGGCGGCTGCAAATTGCGGGTCAAGCTCGACCGCACGCTCGAACGATGCGAGTGTTTTCGGGAACGTCTCCGGCGAGAATTGGCTCCAGAAAAAGCGGCCCTGAAGGTAAGCATCGAGTGCGGCTGGGTTAGACGTTCCCCGCTTTGCTAACTGAGACGCCATCTCGTCGTCTATCTGAGTCAAGATCGAGCGAGTGACCTGTTCCGCGATCGAATCCTCAAGGTCGAGCAGGTCGACCGTTGATTCGTAAAAGCTCGCCGACCAACGAACGGAGCGCTCTCGGACGTCCAAAAGCTGGACCGTCAACCGTATGCCCTCGGTGGCCGTCCGCAGGATGCCATCGACAATGAACTTAACGTCGAGCTCCTCGCCGCAGACTAAAGGATCGTCATGCCGGCCGGCGGAGACGATCACCGAACTCGTCGGCCGAACTTTAAGTTTGCGGACGTTAGAGAGTCGAAGCGTCAATGCATCGGCGAGTGCCGTTCCAAGAAATTCCGGCAGGCCAAATGTAGGAGCGGTAGAACCGATGAGCCGGAAGGGGAGCACCGCGATCGAGCGCTCCCGGCCGTCGGTCCTTGGTGCTGCCGAGGTCTCAAGGGCAATAGGATTTCCCGTTCGGCCAAGAATGTCCCGATAGCGCGGATCGGCTCTGATGACACTGAGTTTGGGATCGACCCCGAACCAGACCATCCATTCATCGCCTTCCCGGAGAGCTCGCTGAAAGTACTCAAATGCACGATCGCGGTTGCCCGCGGCAAGGTGGGCCATAGCCAAAAAATACGGCTTCATATGCCCAGTGCCATCGGTCTCCTCGAGCTTTGCGACGATCTTAGCGACGGACTCCTGATCTCCCTGGCCGGCACGAGCGAAGGCCAGCATATATCTCGGAAGCCCGGCGGCTTTCCAAGATTCGGCAGAGAGCCGAAGCAGTTCGACCGCCTCATCGTATTCTCCCCCTTCGGTAAGAGCGTTCCCAAGATGCAGCATCGCCTGCGGCATCCCGGGTTCCATTTCAAATGCTTTTCGCGCCTTTTGGATCGCTTCGGAATTCCGTCCACAGAGATAATAGGTCCACGACGACATCAAGACCGCTCGGGGCGACAATGGATCAAGGGACTCGGCTTTCAGTATCTCGCTGATGGCATCATCGAAGACCCCTTTACTGCAGAAAATATTCGAAAGGCACTCGTGAGCGAACGGGGTGTCCGGGTTCGACTCAAGGGCGAGCCTTGCAACGCGTTCGGCTTCGCGCCAATCGCGCCTCCAGAGCAGCTCAATAAATGCCTTGCGCGAGAGGGCCTCGGCTGAGCCATCGTCGATCCTGAGGGCCTTGTCGATCGCGGCCTCGGCCTTGGGAAAAGCATCTGCCGCCGCGAGTTCGCCAAAGATCGAGGACCAAATGTAGAAGTCCGCAATGCCGATATACGGCAAGAGGAATTCCGGATCAAGAGTGACCGCTAGGCTGAACTCCTCAAGGGAGTTTGTAAGCCCCTCATCGGTAAATCGGCTCCAATGGAATCGGCCACGAAGATATGCCGAATACGCTTCGTTATCCTTTGTAGGGGGCGGGTGCATTTCCTCGCGGTCCTGACGCGGAAGCTCGGGCAATAAAGCTCCGGTCAGCTGCCGGCAGATCGAATCTTCAAGCTCGATAAGGTCCTTTGCGTTCTCGCGAAACTCTCGCGTCCAGACGGCGTCGCGTTTCGCTACATTGAAAAGGCTTGCCGAGACCGACACCTCGCCCATAACTTGCCGTGATGAACCTGCGAGAACGAAATCAACGCCGAGTTCGCGGCCTGCATCGAATGGCCTTCGGCTGCTGAATGAAAGCACAGAGGTAGTAGGCCGAACGACTATGCGGGCAATCCGCGAGATGCGGGAAATAAGGGAATCTGCGATGCCGACGCCGAAAGCTTCCGCGTCGTGCTCGGTCCCCTCGGCGTCAAATGGAAGGATCGCGAGCGTGGGCTTTCCAATTACGGGCGAGAGTGCCGAGCGGCAAGACCGCGACAGATCCTCAGATGCGCCTTCGAAATTCTTTTCAAGGGTCTTGCATATCGCTTGGGCGGAGAGCAAGCGGACGTTCGGGTCTACGGCCGTGCATCGAGCAATGATCGGCTCGAGGCACGATCGAATATCTGCAAACTCTTTCGTTTCGGCAACGCCTCGAAGCATATCTCCAAGCAGAATACCGAGTGCATAAATGTCACCCGCGACCGATGCGGGTTCGCCGCGAGCAAACTCGGGTGCATCGTAGCGGCTCGTGACGGATCTCCCGGGAGCCAGGCTTGCCTCGGGATCAGACCGCCGAATGCCGAAGTCGAGCAACTTTACGGTTCCATCATTGCTAACCAGAATGTTTTCCGGCTTCAGGTTGCCGTGGAGGACGTCTGCATCGTGAGCCGATTGTATCGCCTGTGCAACCTGCCGAAAAAGCGCCAGCCTCTCTGCAACGTCAAGCTTTTGCTGCTCACAATGATCGAGGATCGTTACTCCTTCCACGTATTCCAGAACAAAATACGGCGAGCCGTCCTCGGCAGTACCGCCACCGTAAAAATGTGCGATGTTGGGATGATTCAGGGCGGCTGAGATCTGTCGCTCGCGTTTGAACCGTTCGAGGCCCGGTTCGTCGAAGGTGCCGACCCGGAGAAGTTTTATTGCGACGCGCTGGTCAAACTCGCCATCGACCCGTATGCCGAGGAAAACCTCACCAACGCTGTCGCGGCCAAGAACCTTCTCGAGCCTATACGGGCCGATTCTCAAGGCAGGCTGAGAAAGAGGTTTTTGCAGGGTACTACTCATTGCGAAAGCCTAATTCTGACATCACCGGTTTGAGTGGTCAATGTTACTTTTCGGCAGGGCTTTTGAGTTTGTTCAGCAGGCGTTGGAAGCGGGCCTCATTGCGAATCGCATCAAACCGCGGATCGACCTCAAGGAAGTTGATCCCATGTGATGATGCTGATTCCGCTCGTTCGAGTGCGTCCAGAGCTTTGTCAGCGACGCCATAATGCATGAAAGCAAGTGCTTCCTCATAGGCGAAAGCATAGGCGTTCCCGGCGATCGCAGTATTCGCAGCAACCTCGCTGAGCGTCTGGATCGAAGCTTCGCGGTCAACTTGCGGGTCACGCGTCTGTAATTCGATCAGGAGCCAACTCGGGTCGCCAAGATCGCCGTTGCCGTAATTGATCTCTTTTCTGAAGACTGCCTGGGCAAGGGGGATGTCATTCATCGCCGAGGCTGTCCATCGTTTCACTTTCAACGCAGGAATGAATGACGGTTCCTCGGTCAGCACCGAATTGGTCTCGCGGATCGCCCCCTCGTAGTTTCCGGCGCAAAAGCTCGCCATCGCCGAGGCAGACCGGACCGCCGGCGACCGCGGGTCAAGCTTTCGTGCATTCTCGATCTCCTGGGCGGCCTCAACGTGTTTACCCGTGGCCGAGAGGAATAAAGCGAACCAATGATGGGCCTGCGAGAGCGATGGGTTTAACTGGATCGCCCGGCGATAAGCAAGTTCCGCTCCTTGGCGGTCGCGGGCTGCGTAAAACTTCAAATATGCATCGGCGGAGTGGGCCTCGGCGAGCCCGTCATCAATGCTTAATGCGCGGTCAACGTATTCTCGAGCCTTCTCGTACGAATCCGCCGGAGCTTTCGTGTCGTACAGCTTGAGAAGTAGGTACGCTTCGGCCATTCCGACGTAGGCGAGTGCAAAGTTTCCGTCCTTTGCGAGCGACTGGCCGAAGGTCGTGATCGCCTGTCGCAGGTCTGTGGCGGAACGACGCGTTAGTTGATACCGCCCTATGAGGTAAAATTCGTAGGCCTCGGGATTTTCGGTGTAGCTCTTTTCGACCTGATAGCGTTCAAGAGCAAGAGGCTCTATTCGAAGCGTCGCCCAAATACGCTCGGCCAGCTCGGTCTGAAGCGAGAAAAGACCGGTCTCGTCGGCGGCGAAGGTCTCTTGCAAAACGCTCGAACCGGACGCAGTATTTATCATCTCCGCCCTAAGTGTTGAGACGCCGTTCTGAACCGAGAGTTCACCTTTCACAAAAAAGTTCGCACCTGTTGAGGTGATCGCCGTGAGGTCGTCTTCGTTCATCGTTCGGGCAGTGTTTGCTGAGATCACCTGGAGCCCCTTGATGTTGCCGAGTTTGTGCGTCAATGCGTCGGCAAGCCCAACACCCAGATTGAACTTGTCATCCTGTACCGTGCGGAAGGGAAGCACAACGATCGTCGGTGTGGTGAATGGCCGCTCGGAAGCACCCCGTAAAGAGCTTCCAAAAAACACGGGCAGCACGAAATATCCAATACCTGCAAGGATCAAAAGTCCGGCGAGTGCCGCAGCGATCTTGCTCGGGAAACCGCCGATCTTTGCGCGGGCGGTATCCATTCCGGCGGTGTCGGGGCCGTCGCTAATAACGAGCGTTGTCTTCTCTTCGTTTCGGGAGAGGCTGCCATCAGTATCGTGCCCGAGGCGGTAGCCGCTTTCGGAGAATCGCTTGAAGAGCATTCGATATCCGGTCCCTTCAAGAATCTCGTCGAATCGCGGATCGCTTCGTATCGGATCGAACGCGGGCTCCACACCGAGCCAATTTAGCCATGCCTCGCGCGAATCGAGCGCCTCCCGGAGCTTCTCGATCGCTTTTTCGTGTTCACCAAGCTCAACATAACCGAGCGCCATCTGGTAAGGCGAGACGTATCTTTTTCCGGCCAGCTCTTCAAGTTCACCAGCCGCTTCGCAAGCTTCATCATCCCTGCCGGCGACAGCCAATGCCTCTACGTTTGCTGTTTTGGCGAAGAGCCCGTCCCCCATCAGAGCGATCGCTTTCTCAATTTCCTCGATCGCCCGCCGAGGTTCATCAAGAGCGCGCAGCACTTTGCTTAGGCCGTAATGTCCAAGACCATAGCCAGGAAAATCGCGAACGACCTTTTCGTAACGGGTACGGGCCTCGGAAAAGCGTCGGCTATAGTAGAGCCCCCAAGCGATGTTGTGATGGTTAAACGGGGTCAATGGGTCGAGTTCGGCGCCGCGTTCGGCAAACTGTAGCGCCTCCGAAAAGCGCCCTTCGGTGAACAGTACAATCGAATACCAAACGTGCGCCTTCGCGTTGGCCGGATTTAGTTCTAGGGCCTTGAGCAAATAGGTTTCCGCCTTTGACCAATCAAGGTTTCCGGCGTGAAGACAAAAGCCTAGGGTAGCGTTGGCCTCCGACAACTGCGGATCGAGTTCTACGGCCTTTTGCGCGGCAGCGATGCCGGGCTGGAAGCATTCATTCGGCGGAAGAACGCCGATTATACCGAGCCACGCGTAATAATCCGCAATACCCGTGTAGGCAAGAGCGTAGTTGGGGTCGGCGGCGATCGCTTTGTGAAAACTGACGAAAGCTTGGGCGAAGCCTTCCTCGGTAAAGCTATTGAAGTGATAACGTCCGCGAAGATAATTCTCGAACGCCTCAGGGTTTTCCGTTCCGCGCTTTGCGAGCTCTTCAAATTCCGCTCCGCTGATCTGCGGTAAAATCGCCTCCAGAACCCTGATCGAGATCGTATCCTCAAGAGTGAGCACGTCCGAAAGGGTCTCGTCGATCGAGGTCGCCCAAATGGTCGCATTATCGGCGATGCTGAGTAGTTGGACATTGACCCGCAAACGGTCGCCTGCCTGCTTGATGCTCCCGTCGATGATGAACTCAACCCCGAGAGCTTCGCCGGCCTTTACAGGGTCAGGCTGCTCTTGGCTGAAAGCGAGGATCGAACTCGTCGGCCGCACAGTGAGCCGGCGGACCTTGCTGAGGCGGGTGATCATTGCATCGGCGAGCCCAAGCCCTAGAAAGCTGTGGTCGGTATCGCTTGCCGGGCCGAGGTTTATGAACTTGAATGGCAGAACAGCGATCGACCTCGTTGCCTCGGCCCGCCGCAGAAACGAAGTCGTCTCGGAGAGCCTCTTTGGCGTGTATTTCGGGGCACTGACCTCGGATCCTGAGAGCGAACGCTCGATGTCAGCGGCAAGGTCGGCTGCACTCGCATAACGATCTTCGGGCCTTTTCGCCAAGGCCTTCATCAAAATGTCGTCGAGGCCGTTTCGCAACGTCTCGCGAAGTTGATCGATGGTCGTTTTACGGGTAGCGGCCGCGCGTCCGATATCGCCGTTGTATCGGGTCAGGAGCGTCTCGTCTATCTGCAGTGCGTTGCTGGGAAGCTCCGGCATCACTTCGCATATGACACGGCTGACCTCATGCAGTGCACGGCCGGAAAAGCTGTAAGGCTTGTGACCGGTCAAAACTTCGTAAAGCAGAACCCCGAGGGAATATATATCGCTTGCCGGCGTGACCTCCTCGCCCTGCACTTGCTCTGGGCTCGAGTAGTCAGGCGTCATCATCCTTAGCATCGAGGCGGTAGGGTTCACCGATTCATGGATAAGCTCGGGGTCGAGTATTTTGGCGATGCCGAAATCGAGCAGCTTTGGAACGCCGGCTTTGTTGATCAACACATTGCCAGGCTTGATATCGCGGTGAATTATCTGGCGGCCGTGGGCATACTCTACTGCTGAGCAAATCTGAAGAAAAATGCGAAGACGCTCTTCAATGGATAGCGTTCTCGAATCACAATAATTGTAGAGGGTTTCGCCATCTACATACTCCATTACGAAGTATGGAAGCCCCTCTTCGGTGGTTCCGCCGTCGAGCAATCTGGCGATGTAAGGGTGATCAAATGAAGCGAGGATCTGCCTTTCATGCCGAAATCTCCGGATGATGAAGTCAGAATCCATCCCCTTCCTGATCAGCTTTACCGCCACCTTTTGCTCAAATTCGCCGTCCGCCCTTTCCCCTAGATAGACCGAGCCCATGCCGCCGCGGCCAAGCTCACCTGCAAGACGAAAGACTCCGATCCTTCGCCCGTGGAGGTTTGATGTCGGGTCCGCGGGCGGGGCGTCAGACATCGAATTTGAGATCTCCTTCTTTGCATTTGTGGAGAGAAATCGGCTGTCGGTCCAGACTGAGGCCTCAATAAACTGCTCAGAGGAAGATTCACTGCGAAGAAGTTTCTCGACCTCCGGGATGAGCCCCGGAGCGTCGGCAAGCAGGCGCTCGATAAGGGACGAACGCTCAGTTGCGGGCACTTCAAGTGCCGCATGAAACGTCTCCTCTATTCGTTGCCAGTCGCTGTTCTCCACGCGTTTTATTATAGGCGCCATCGTAGAAAACGTCATTTCGCGGATGGTACGGTGAGGAAATAGCCTTCAGAATCTTCTGAACTGGGGTTTAACAATAATAAATATTGCCAAACACTAACTCTTTTGCTATCCTTTCCAGTAGCGCAACGTGCGCTCCCGCCGTTCTCCATCCCGCGATGTCCAAACCTAAACTGATCTACATTGTAATCCCCACACTGCTGGTCGTCGGCCTTTTACCGCTGATTCTTACCGGCTGGTTCCTCTCTGAAAGGAGCGGGACGGAGTTGCGCGCGGTTGAAAACCGATATCAGATACAGCTCGTTCAAGAAAAGGCCCGGTCGCTTGAGATGTTCCTTCAACGGCAGCTCGACCTTGTCGGCGGCCTTTCCAGCGGATTCGCGCTTGCAGGAACGCCTGAGATCTATAATCAGGTGCGAACGGATATGCAGCTCGAAGAGAAGCTGCGCGAAAATCCCGACGTTTTAGCACTTTTCGTTACGCCACCGACCGGCGAGACCCTCGCACTCTATCGGCCCGGAAACATCGGTAAGCAGCAAATCGACACAATTGCTAATACACTGATCGCGTCATCACAGGGCTCGTCTACGATGATCTCGAGAGCGACGGTTGCCGAGGGCTCGAACGAAAGTGTAGTGGCGATCGGCTCACGCATAGGCGGAAAGGACGGTGCCGGCTCCGTCATTGCCATCGTTAGCCTAACGAATATCGGCAAAATTCTTGTTGGAAAGGACGCGGTTTCCGAAGAGCAGATGTGGGCCGCCGGCTTGCCGATCATTTTGATCGTGGACGGTGCCGGACGTGCGATATTCCATCCGGATCCGCAGGTCGCCCAGCAGCAGCGTCCACTTACCTCACTTAGGATCGTTAGCGAATGGCAGCAGTCTAGCGAACAGATTCAGTCCGGTCTCGTGCCCTTCGTCGGGGAATTCGGCGGGAATGAGCACTCGATGATCGGAGCATATTCCACAGTTGACTTCGGCCAGAATGCGAAATTTGGCGTCATTACGATGCAGGACGAGGCAAAGGCCCTTGCTTCGGTCGGCGAGATGCGCACGCAGACGTGGATCATAAGCCTTGCGTTCGGACTCTTCGCGTCACTTTTTGGCCTATTTGTGGCGCGTCAGCTCGCGCAACCGATCTTGCGTCTTTCCGAGGCGGCCGAGACCGTCGCAAATGGCGACCTTTCGACCCGTGTCGAGGTCGGCGGTGTCAAAGAAACCGCAACGCTCGGCTCTGCTTTCAATACGATGAGCGACCGGCTCGAAGAGCACATCCGTCGGCTCGCTCAAGCCGCGCAAGAAAACAGGGAACTTTTTGTCGGAACGGTTAAGGCTCTTGCCGCCGCAATTGACGGTAAGGACAAGTACACACGCGGCCATTCAGAACGCGTCGCTCGCATCTCGGTTGCGATCGGCAAGGAAATGAACTTACCCGAAGACGAGCTCGAAGCCCTCCGTATCAGTGCCTTGCTGCACGACGTCGGCAAGATCGCCATCGACGACAGCATTCTCAAAAAGCCCGCTGCTCTCACTGCTGAAGAGTTCGATATCATGAAGACCCATCCGGTCAAGGGTTACAAGATCATGTCGCAGATACCCGGAATGGACGCGTTCCTCCCGGGAATGTATATGCACCACGAGATGGTCAATGGCGAAGGCTATCCGCAAGGCTTAAAGGGCGATGAGATACCGCTGCAAGGGAAGATCGTCTCCGTCGCAGATACTTTCGATGCAATGACCATCGACCGGCCGTATTCCAAGGGAATGGTTCTCAGCGAGGCCCTCGATCGGATTCGGGGGCTTGTCGGCACACGCTACGATGGGGCGGTTGTTGAAGCTCTTGTCCGGGGATGTCAAAAAGGCTTGATCGGCCGCGGCGTTGTTCAGCAGATCGCGACGAACGTCAAAGAAGGCGAGCGCGGCGTAAATGTCGGCATCGCACAAAATCTTAAACTAAACAGCGGCCATGATTCGGCCGAGCTCCCTCAAGTTGGAAACAATGGAGTTTCAGGAGCACAAGCTACAAGAAACGTGGCAGGTTGAGGTCGGCGGAGCTGTTTACGAAGCTCAATTCGCCGAACTTCCTGACTGGATAAGCGAGGGGTCGCTGCAGCCTGACGATAAGGTACGGCGAGGCAATCTTCGTTGGATCGAGGCTCGCAAAGTACCGCAGCTTGTGCCGTTTTTCAATGCGAAGGCGAAGGGCGAACCGCTACCGGTGGTCGTTACCGAGACAAAGCAGTCGGCGGAGCCGGATACGCAGAGCGTAACTCAAGTATCATTGAATGCAGTGCCGGAGCCGCTTCCGGTTGTTCTGCCAGCTACAGCGTCGATCAAGGCCACGAAAACTTCTCCAAACGACAACAGCCATTGTATAAACCACGCTGATGTTCCTTCGAAGTATGTGTGTTCCGCGTGTGAAACCGGCTTCTGCAAGGCGTGTCCCCGGTCGTACGGCGGCAGCGTAAGGATCTGCCCAGCCTGCGGCGAGTTATGCCGCGATGCGGAAGCGGTCGCTGCTGCACGCGTTGCCGCGAGTTCGGACGCTCTAGGAGGCGATACGTTCGGCTTCGGCGATCTGGGTTATTCATTTGGTCATCCATTCAGGTTCGGAACAAGCCTGGTTTTCGGCGGTATTCTTTACACCTTTCTCTCGCTCGGGCAATCGGCCGCAGGAATCGGTGGGATCGTCATGGTCGCTACAGCACTGATCGCTGTCATGGCCACAAATGCGATCTCCTTCGGCGTGTTGGCCAACACTGTGGACAACTTCTCTAAAGGGGCGATCGATTCGAACTTCATGCCAGACTTCGAGGATTTCTCGATCTGGGAAGACGTTGTCCATCCGTTCTTCTTGAGCCTTGCTGCATATATATCGAGCTTCGGGCCATTCATCCTGGCGGCGATCATCGGGGTTTATCTGATCTTCAGTGCGGTCAGCAGCAAGGTCGAATCGATCAACGCAGATCTCGAACGCATACCCGGCACGCACTATTATTCTCAGCGTGATGTTGCTGAGCAGTCGACGGATGTAAAGCGCGTGCTTACGGAGATCGCTGATGGCAAGGATGAACAGATCGGGAGCGTGATACAGCCGAGCGGCGAGCCGACGGCTGTCGTCGATGAAGACGCCCGCGAGCAGGAGGAGCTTTGGGCGATGGCCCAGGAACATCGGAAGGCTCAGCTCGAATCGGTCGTTGGACCTTCGCCCGAGACTCGCGACGCGCAGTTTCAGGAGTTTCTGACGGGATTTCTCCAGCTTGCGGCACCGCTGGTTGTGATACTGATGTTGACCTTCCTTTGGGGCCTTATCTTGTACCCCGCGGCATGTGCTGTTGCAGGTTACACTCGCTCATTTATGGCAACGATCAATCCGGCAACCGCTCTCAATACCATCCGTCATCTGGGATTTGATTACGTCAAGCTTCTGCTTTTTGGATTGTTGCTCACGATTTTCTCGGGTATCGTTATCGCAATTCCCACTATGTTGCTTACGCCGTTCGATATGCCCGGCGTTGGGAATTTGCCGGCAAAGGCGGTCGGCGCATTCATTGGATTTTATTTCTGGGCGGTATATTGCTGCCTTATCGGCTTGATGCTTTTCCGCAACCGCGAAAAGCTTGCTTTGCCTTCTTGAGCTGCGTTTCGTAAGCACCAAAAAGCCCGTGCGTTGTTCAGCGCACGGGTTTTTTCTATACTCAAAGTTTCGCGGTTGGAATTTATGGCATTTTGGCGCAGGAAAAAGGAAGACCCTTTCTCGACATCGGTACTCGGGCTCGATAAATCCATTGAGGAATTAAAGGCCCAGGAAGAGGCGATCGAAAAGGAACTCGGCGTTCGTTTTTCGAAGGCGATCGCAAAGACGCGGGACTCGCTCAATGACCGGCTCGACGCCGTTTTTGAGGGTCGAAAGCAGATCGACGAAGGGCTTTTGGACGAGCTCGAAGAGATGCTGATCTCAACCGACATCGGCGTAAACACGACGATGCAGGTGCTGGAAGCGGTCAGAAAAGGCGTTTCGCGTAAAGAGATCAGCGACATCGATGCTCTCAAGGCGACGATGAAGAACGAATTGCTCGGGATACTTGGGCATTCGACCGGCGGAATCGCCTCTGAAACGACGGTGGATCTCGCGATCCGGCCGTACGTTCTGATGGTTGTTGGTGTTAATGGTGTCGGCAAGACCACAACGATAGGCAAACTCTCGCAGCGGATAAAGAACGAAGGAAACGAGGTGCTCATTTGCGCTGCCGATACGTTCAGGGCGGCGGCTTCGGATCAGCTTGAGATCTGGGCCGGGCGGGCCGGCGTGCCGATAATACAGCAGAAGCAGGGAACGGACCCGGCGGCGGTGCTTTTTGACGCATTGCAGGCGGCGAAATCGCGTTCGGCAGACGTGCTGATAGTCGATACCGCCGGACGGCTTCACAACAAAGCAAATCTGATGGCTGAGCTCGAGAAAATGAAGCGCATTGCTGCACGCGAGGTCGAGGGAGCTCCACATGAGACGCTGCTTGTGATCGACGCGGTAACGGGACAGAACGGGCTTGAGCAGGCCCGGCAGTTTACGAAGGTCGCGAATGTCACCGGTATCGTGCTCACAAAGCTCGACGGCACCGCAAAAGGCGGAATTGCGGTCGCGATCTCAAAAGAGCTTAACCTCCCGATACGCTACGTCGGAATCGGCGAGCAGGTCGATGACCTGATGGTTTTCGACGCAGAGCGTTATGTAAACAGCCTTTTCAATTAGACCGGCCGAAGGTGGCCAAGAGGACGAGCATTGAACGAATATACGGAAAAAGATCTTGAGCATATGCGGCGGACCCTTGAGCTCTCGCGTGCCGGAATTGGGCTTGTTTCGCCAAACCCGTTGGTAGGTTGCGTTGTCGTTTCAGAAAGCGGCGAAGTGATCGGCGAAGGCACGTACATCAAGAGCGACGTCACGCACGCCGAAGTTATCGCATTGATGAAGGCCGGAGCAAATGCGGCCGGCGGCACGGCTTACGTTTCGCTGGAACCGCACGATCATCACGGTAAAACGCGGCCATGCACCGAAGCGCTCATCAATGCCGGGATTTCGCGCGTCGTTTGTCCGATCGAGGATCCGAATCCGCTTGTTTCAGGAAAGGGTTTTGATCATCTTCGATCGGCTGGCGTCGAGGTTGTGACGGGAATTCTCGCCGAAGAGGCCGCTCGCATTAACGAAAAGTTCATCTGCTGGCACAGGAACGGAAGGCCGTTCATTCACCTAAAGCTCGCGATGTCTCTTGATGGCCGCATCTCGCTCAAGAACAGCGTCTCGACCGCACTTTCGGGCGAAGCTGCCCAGCACCGAGTTCACGAACTCCGGCACGAGCACGATGCGATAATGGTTGGAGCAACGACCGCCTCCGTCGATGACCCGTTGTTGACCGACCGCAGCGGAAAGCCTCGGCTCCGGCCGCTCGCTCGTGTGGTTTTGGACAATAGCCTTAGACTGCCGACGAGTTCGAAGCTCGCAACAACCACCGAAGAAGCTCCGACCTTCGTTCTGACCAACTGCATCGATCCGGAACGCGTCAGTCCGCTTCACGAAAAGGGTGTTGACGTAATACTGCTCGAGGGTGGAGCGAGGAATCTTGTAGGTGTACTTGATGAACTGAAACGTCGCGAGATCCAAAGCATTTTGGTCGAGGGCGGTACGGCGGTTGCCGGGGCGTTCATCGATGCAAAGCTGGTCGATAAGGTGACGTTCATCTTCGCTCCGCTGGTGATCGGCGGAAGCGAAGCACCGAATGCGGTCGGCGGCCGCGGTGCTGAATCACTTGCTGAAGCCCTGAAGCTCCGAAACGTCACCATCGCCCGCCTGGGCGATGACATCGAGATCACCGGCTACCCGAGCTAATTACACACCTACGCTAATGTTTAAGCGTTCGTCATGAACCCTAGATCGGTGACAGGGAAGTTGCCGATATTCGGGAAGACAAATGGCATATCCGCTTCACTCAGACCAAACCAGCGGGCAAGCGTTCCCGCGTATTGCTCGACGGAGGCCGTCGGGATCCACCGTCCTCTAGCACCGGTGCCGAAATCGGCGTCGTCCGGGCCGTTGTTGACCAGGGTCGGGAACGGTGTGCCGTTCGACGCGTTGATCCCGTAAAAGTCCGACGCGGTTACCGCACCGCCGATGACGAACTGGTGATTTGCCCAACCATGGTCGCTGCCGACGTTCGCACCGGTTCCGGCGGGATCGAATGTGCGGTTGAAATCCGTAAGCGTAAACTGCGTAACCTTGTCTTCAATGCCTTGTGCGGTCATCTCATCATAGAAGGCCCGCGAGGCTTGGCTGAAATGTGTAAGCAAACCCTGCTGCCCAAGCAGCTGGCCGTTGTGTGTATCAAAACCATCAAGCGAACAATAAAAGACCTGTCGATTTACCCTGAGCGAACTGCGGGCCTTTATCATTCTTGCGATCTGCTTTAGTTGATTACCAAATTCCGTGGCCGGGAAGGTGACACTTACCTCATTCGCAGAGTTCAGTGTCCGGCTGATCCGCAGAGCTTCGCTCTGAATATTGTTCGAAGCCTCCACAAGGTCTTGACCTTTCTCAAGGAGTATTTGTGTCTCAAGAGCAGCAAGCCGTGCATTAGCGATGGGTGTACCGTTATAGCCCGTCAGTGAAAAGATCGAGCTAAGCGGTGTCGGTGCGGGGCCGAGCGACAGCGGCTGCTCATTCTCGCCAACCGTGAAAAGACGCGGCCCGACTATCGAGGAAACGGTTGGAACAAGGCGGTCAGGGTTCGAGCCGAGTGTCATTTTGTCGGCAATGCGTCCTCCCCAGCCGCTGAGCATTACTGCATCCGCCCGCGAATTGTGGTGCTGCTGAGTTTGGTCCGTGTGTGAGAAAAGGTTTCGCGGCCTGACGGTTGGGTCTGCCTGAAACTGAGCACGGGTGATAGGCATAATCAGTGGCCCGACGCCGCTTACAACCGCCATCTTACCCGTATCCCAGAGCGGATGAAGCCCGGGGTTCAGTCCGTTTGCAACAGTTCCCAATGCCGGATGAAGCCCGTAAGCCGATCCGCCGATCCGCGGTACCGCTATCGGAAGCAAAGATTTCTGCGGCAGAGCGAGACCGCGTGTGCCGCGAGCCTGAAAATAGTGATCATAGCCGCTGACGGATTGATCCGAATGGAGCGGCACGATGGTATTGTTTCCGTCATTTCCGCCATTGAAATAGATACAAACGAGGGCTCGGTAATCCTGCGGCTCTTTGCCCTCCGGGGCTTGGGCAAGAGCACTCATCAGTCCGAAAGGCTGCGGGCCCGAGACAAGCCCGGCCATCGTAAGGCCCGCACCGGCATGTGCTAGAAATCGTCTTCTGGAAATTGTCATTGGTTACCTCTGGATCTGATAGGCCGATGAAACGGCGATCAAATAAACCGCGGTCCTTATCCTAAGCATCGGATTCATTGCCGGAACGGCGACAACGGCCTTCAATATCGCGTCGCGTTGTCCGGGGTGCATTCTGCCGTGCATCATTCTTGCGTTGAGGGCATCGAGCAGCATGCCGCCGGTCGGGTCGGCCTCAGCGGCGGGCACGAACTCGCCGAAGGTCAGGGAAGTGCCACGGAGCGAGTCGGTCGCGTTCGGCGTTAGCCCATCAAAGATCAGCGTGTGTAGGAAATTCGTTCGCCGGGTTGATGTGTTCGTGTTCAGCAATTCGAACTCGGGTGCAAGGATGGTCGTCCCCGGAACGTTGTAATCCGGCGAGAAGTAATTGAAAACCGTCGGCGAGTTGAACGGATTCTGACCCATCAGGTTCGAATAGCTCGCCAGGGCTCCATCGCTTCGGTTATTGCCGTTGAAATCGAGAGCCGGGAAAATTCTAGCTAGATTGGTGATCAACTGGACCGGTTCACGAAGCTTGCCGTACCGCGGGTCGGTCTTGGCATCGCCGCGCGCTTCGGGGTCGAGAAGGATCGCCCGCAGCAGTGCCTTCATATCGCCGCGTGGGCTGCCCGTTTCACCATTGAAAACGGCTGCGACGCGTTCGACGTAAGCCGGCGAGGGATCACTCGTGACCATCTGCTTGATCATCAACTTGCCAATATATGGCCCCAAATTCGGATGGTGAAAGATATTGTCAAGAGCCATGTTCAGTGACTGCTCGGCATAGTTCCTGATCTGTTCGGGGTCCGTGCAGTTCTCACATGCCGGAATGATCGGATGCGGGGCGTTCGGATATTGCAGCAGCGTCTTTGCCGAAAGGTCATGGTTCGCCGGATTGAGGATCATCGGATCCTTGTAGTTAACGATGCCCGGCGACGAGTTTTGGCAGGTGATGTTGCAGAAGGTCCAGCCCGTCAAAACCCTTGTGAATGCATTCACCGTCTCCTGGTCGTAGGTTGGAATCGGCTGGCCATTCTGTCCGAGTCGCGGGGTGCCGTTGGGATTGAGTTCATAAAGCCCGATCGAGAAAAGCTGTAATATCTCACGCGGGAAATTCTCGTTCGGGTTCGCTCGCGTGCTGCGGACCATATCGAGGTAATGCCCCATCGCCGGATTCAGCGTCATGTCATGCATTAGCTGTCGATAATTCCCGAAAGCGTTTTCCGAGAGAACCTTGTGATAAGCGACCGCGTGGCTGCTCTGTTGAACGGTCAGGCCAGACGTGACCCAAATCTGGCTAAGCGACCACGCCGTTCGATGGCGGAGTTGTGCATCACCGTAGAGGGCCTCGGTAAAGAACCACCTCTGTAGCGGGATCATTGTGTAACGCTCGCGATAGCAGTGCGGGAACGTCGAAAGGCTGCAATCCATCGGCGGATTCGTCGGCGATTGCGGCGGGTTCGGATAGGCAAAGGTCGGATACGGGGCCTCAAATTGTTCGGCAAGCCAAGTCCGAAGGCCGATGCGACGCAGTCGCATATCAAGGATCGGCGAGGGGCCAAACGCCGCCTGTTCAGCAAAGCGTTTGCGATCGCCGGAATATCGGTAGCCGACATATTCGGCATCGCTTGCGGAAGGGGCAGCCAGCGGGAAAGTTTTTGGTAGTTCGATGCCGCCGGTCCCGCCGAGCCCGATCTTCAGCATATTCGAGGCATTGCCACGCCAGCTAACATAGATAATCGAATCGCCATCGGCGATCGGTTGGCCGCGGAAGCCGCTTCGGTCGAAGAGGCGAAAACGCAAAGCAAACTCCGAGTTCGCAACACTTTGGAGTTCTTGGACGTCGAGCTCAAACGTTTTTCCGCTCCGCTGCTTGAGAAACAATCTGACCGAATTTGCCCCTTCGTTCTGACTCAGCTCGATCCCGCGAATGAATGCCGTCAACGAAGTATCGGCCGACGGATGCACGACAGTAAGCTCGCGGGCTTGCTGCTGTTTGAAGATCGGCGCGGTTTCGCGAATTAGAATTCTTTCCGCATCACTACCGGAAACAAGGATCGGCGATGGGGAATTCGGGTTCGGGTCTTCCTGAGCACTAACCGCGAAGGAGACGAGCAGCAGGGCGAGGGCCGAACGCAGGTAAATATGTCGTTTCATATGCGAAAAGGTCAATAACCAAAGTTACGCGAAAGGCAAAAAACAAGAACGCTAAATTTATAAGCGAATTGGGCCGATTTCACAACCCTTAGCCCTGCACTGAGGCGGGCTTGCTGAAGCCGTCTGCTGCGCCTAAACTCGTTAAGAATGAGCGAATCGGACATTAGACCTTTGCGGGCAAAACGTTCGCTCGGCCAGAATTTCCTGGTTGATGGAAACTACGTCCGAAAGATCGTTGCCGCGATAAAGCCACTCGCGGGCGAATTGGTGGTCGAAATCGGCCCCGGCCGGGGTGCCTTAACGGAAGGCTTGCTCGAAAGCGGAGCCGCTGTTCTTGCAATAGAACTCGACCGCGAACTCGTGCCCGAACTGCACTCGCGATTCACGCCAACCGACAGGTTCAGGGTCGTAGAGGCTGATGCAACGGAAGTTGACCTCAGTGACCTGATCGATTCACACTTCCCAGGAACTGTGCGGGCCAAGATTGTTGCGAATCTCCCGTACTACATTTCGACTGCGATACTGCAGCATCTGGCGGCGGAGCGGCATTGCCTTTCGGAACTTGTTCTGATGTTTCAACGCGAGGTGGTTGACCGAATCACGGCCCCGGCGGCAAACAGCGATCGCGGATTTCTAACGGTTATGGTTGAAGGAGCTTTTGAGGTCGAGCGGCTCTTTGATGTTCCGCCGGAAGCGTTTCGCCCACGCCCAAAGATATGGAGCTCGGTTGTTCGGCTCGTGCCTAAGCCGGAAAGCCTTGCCGACGAGCCGGCGTTTCGCGGCTTGATCAGCGCGGCATTTGCCCAAAAGCGAAAGACCATCGGCAACAATCTCAAGAGCAATTTTCCGGACGCCACTTCGGCACTCGCAGCGGCCGGTATCGACGCAAAGCGCCGAGCCGAGACGCTTGAGCTTGCTGAATGGCTTCGCCTATATGCCGAGCTCCGTTCTTCGGCGGAACAATGACGGCCGCAGATGTGCTAATATCTAAGGTTTATTGTAATTCAGAAAAGGCGGTATCTGATTGAGTAGAATAGAGATAATACCACTTGGCG